>JANYAH010000208.1 GCA_025361425.1 Candidatus Solibacter sp.
GGCTTCCTGCGCCTGACGCTTGGTGCCCACGAAGAGGACATTCTTGCCCTGCGCAGCCATCTCGCCCACAAACCGGGCGGCGTCCTTGAACATCTTCAGGGTTTTCTGAAGGTCAATGATGTAAATGCCGTTGCGTTCGCCGAAGATGTATTCTTTCATCTTCGGATTCCAGCGCTTGGTCTGGTGCCCGAAGTGAACGCCAGCTTCGAGCAACTCCTTCATTGAGATTGCAGGCAAAATAACTCCTAAAAGTAAACGTGCTCAATCACAGGCCGCGTGGTCCAAAGCGAGATTTACGCGACGGATTGGAGCCGGATTCCGGTTGAAAGATAGCAAGGCCGGGAAAGCCAACCAACAGCCTTCCAGGCCTCGCGGGGACTTAACGTTTGGAGAACTGGAACCGCTTGCGGGCGCCCTTTTGACCGTACTTCTTGCGCTCGTGTTGCCGCGGGTCGCGAGTCAAGAAGCCAAGCTTCTTCAAGCGTCCGCGCAGTTCCGCGTTAAACTCCACTAAAGCCCGGGAAATTCCCAGACGGCATGCGCCCGCCTGTCCGGCGACGCCTCCGCCGTTGGCGAGTATCAGGAGATCGAACTTGTCCGTGGTCTCGGTGGCAGCCAGCGCCTGCCGAACCACGAAGCGCGTACTTTCCGTGGGAAAGTAATTCTCGAACGCGCGATTGTTGACCTTAATCTCGCCCGTACCGGGCCGTAAGAACACGCGAGCCACCGATCTCTTCCGGCGACCCGTACCCAAATATTGAACTAAAGTAGCTGCCACTAACGGTTACCTTCCTGCTCGCTATTTGATAGTCAACGCGACGGGTTGTTGCGCCGCGTGCGGATGCTGGTCACCCGCGTAAACATTCAGTTTCCGGAACATCTGCTTGCCGAGCTTGTTCTTGGGAAGCATGCCAGCGATCGCATCCTCAATAATGCGGGTGGGCTTTTCGGCGCGTACCCGCTTCAGGCTCTTTTCCACCAGCCCGCCGGGATATCCGGTGAAATGGCGGTACAGCTTGTCCTCTTCCTTGCGGCCCGTTACCTTCACCTTGGCGGCGTTGATCACGATCACGTGATCGCCGGTATCGATGAACGGGGTGTAAATGGGTTTTGTCTTACCCATCAACACCATAGCGGCCTTGCTAGCCAGTTTGCCCAACACTACGTCCTGGGCATCGATCAGATGCCACTGGCGGTTAATCCCATTCTTTGTGGGGAAATCGGTACTCATTGACACACATCTCCAGCTGTTCGCGGTTGCAAAGTACTTAGTTTAGGGCGTTTGGGGTTTCATTGTCAAATCGAGTTACAAAGCTCAACCGATTATTCAACCGCTGCACACTACCCCGTCCGCCCGCGCGTTGCGCTTCCTTCCGCAGAGTAGCAGATTTCCTGGCTTCAATATAGGCTAGGATCGAAGCATCGCCGCCAACTGGAAAAATAATCTGCGCGTGGTCCTGGTGTCGACGCGCAACCCGCTCAACATCGGCGCCGCCGCGCGTGCCATGGCCAACTTCGGCTTCTCACGCCTCTGCGTGGTCAGCCCCTACGATGTGGCTTTCCGCGAGGCGCGGTCCGCCGTGGGCGCGGCGCCGCTGCTGCAAAAAGCGGAGGAATTCGCCAGCCTCGCCGAGGCGGTCTCTGGTTGCCGGCTGGTGGTGGGCACTACCAGCGTGGGTCACCGCGAGTTGCAGCACCCCCTCCGCCGCCTGGAGTATGGCGCGCGACTGATGCTGCGGGAGCTACCCACGGCGCCGGTCGCGCTCGTCTTCGGCAGCGAGAAGTTCGGCCTCTCTAACGAAGATCTCAGCCACTGTCAATGGCTGATGCGCGTCCCGACGGTGGGCCAGGACCTTTCCATGAACCTGGGTCAGGCGGTCGCGCTCTGCCTGTACGAGATGGCGCGCGATCCCAAAGCGGCCGCGGCACGCCCGGGGAAGATTCGCTCCGCCACCGCTGCCGAAACCGAGCAGATCACTTTGCGCCTGCTTGATGCGCTGGGCAAGAGCGGCTACGTGAACCCAGTCACCGCCGTCTCCACTGACGAAAAAGTGCGCCGCCTCATCCGCCGCCTGGAAATCCCCGCCCGCGACGTCCACGTGATTCTGGGGATGCTGCGGCAGATTCTGTGGAAACTCGAGGAGTAGGATAGGCCTCCTGGCGCGTCCCGTGCAGGTTTCGGCTCATTCAGCGATCGCCCCCGCGCCCACCCCGCCCTGGACGTCCGGGCTGCTTCGTGGGGTCTTCCCCCGTGAACGTCAGCGTGACGTCCGCCGTGTGCTTCCGCGCATCCACCTTCAGTTCCGCTTTGGTTGCCCCCACGCCCTCAAACAGCCCCTCTTCCTTAATTCGATTGAGGAAATGATCGGGATACTCCGGGTTCAGCGTCTTACCTTCCTTCAAGGTCCAGATGCGCGTGATCTCCGCCTCGCCGTTCAGATCCAGCCCCACGATGGTCAGCTTGCCCATCGTGTACTGCGCGCCGGGCTCGATGTGGACCGCCACGTCCACGGCCTTCTTTGTGTCATTGATGCTGCGCTCCGACGTCACTTTCACGTCCAGGTACCCGGCGCGCCGGATGGCCTTGCGAATCTTCTCCAGCCCCACGTTCACGCGTTCGAAATTGGCCACGTCGCCGGTTTTGAAATCGCCGGCCTTGATCAGCGAGGCGGCGTCCACCGGGCTTGGCCCCGCGATTGCGACCTTGCCCAGTTCGTAGCTCTGGCCTTCGTCGATCTTGACGAAGACGTGTACGCCCTCGACATCGCTCGCCGGCTCGACGCGAATCTCCGTGAACGACATGCGAACCCGGCCGCGCTGTTCGTACACCGGACGCACCGCATTGTTCAGCAGCTCGCGGAAGCCGCTCTCGGTGTAAGGCGAGCCGATCGCGGTCCCTTGGACGGCTTCGCGCAATACGCCCTGCGGCACCACCTGATTCCCCTGAAAGGTCACCTGCGCCACCGCCGGCAGATTGCGCGCCGGACGAAAGACGATGGCGAACTGTTCGACGCCAAGCTGAGTCACCTTGCCCACGATCTTTTCGGTGAGCCCCTTCGACGCCAGGAATTCCTGAATCCAGTTTGTGTAGCGGTCGATCACCGGCTTGGTGGCGGGGAGTTTAGCCGAAGAGTACAGGGAGTCCTTGGCGCGCAGCAGGCTCTCGATTTCCTTCTCGGGCACGCCCAATTCCTCAAAGCGCATGGGGTAGGCAGGTTCGACCTCAGTCACCTGAATGGAGGCGACGAAGCCTTGTTTATTCGGTCCCGGCGCGAACTTGTAACCCACAGTCTCGAACACTCCGGTGGCGGTCAGCCGGTCGCGGGCCGCCTCGAACTCCGGCTTGCCCGCCAGTTGCCCCACCTTGAGTCCGGCGACCGCCAGCACCTGCTCGCGGGTGTAGTTGCGGTTGCCTTCGACGGTGAGCGTTTCAACGGGCCACTTGGATGGCGCGGACTCGGCCGGCGCGGGGTTCTTGGGCACGGCGGCCTTCTTGGCCGGCGCGCGCTTGATCGGCGTCTGCGCGAACCCCGTCCCGAAGAGTAGGAGGAAAACCAGCCACAACTTCATATTCCCTATGGTAGACGCGCGGGAATGCGGCTGGATTACCAGATTGCGAGCCCGCGATTCGCCGGCGGGGCATTCGGAATCGGACCGATCTGAGCCTGTCCCATTGCGCCGTGGCGCAGACTGGTCGGTGCCTGGAAAGTTATTGTTGCGTGGTCCCTACGAACGTGGTGGATGCGACCGCCGCATACTTCTTCGACCAGTCACGCCCTGAACGGATTCGCCTGCACCTGGTCCGCGACCAGATCTTGTCCGCAGCATGAAGACGGCTTGCCCCGCACATGCCGTATCCAGCCATTTCCCATTCGTCCGGTAGAATAGGGGGAGTGCCCTACGATCTCATCGTCATCGGGAGTGGCCCCGGCGGCTACTCCGCGGCTATCCGCGCCGGCCAATACGGATTGAAAACCGCGCTCGTCGAAAAGCAGGCTAAACTCGGCGGGACCTGTCTCCTGGTGGGATGTATCCCTACCAAGAGCCTGCTCCACACCGCCGATGTGTGGGAACACTTCGTACACGCCGACGCCGAAGGCATCCACGTCGAAAACCCGCGTCTGGATTACCCGAAGGTGAAGGAGCGCAAGGACGGCATCGTCGATAAGCACTCCAAAGGCGTCGAGATGCTGCTGAAGCGCGCCAAGGTAGAACGCGTCGCGGGCTACGCCACGCTCAAGGGCGGCGGCAAGGTGGAAGTGCGGACCGAGGCCGGGGTGCAGACGCTCGAAGCGAAGAACATCATCATCGCCACCGGCAGCGAAGCGCGCATGATCCCGGGCCTCGAACCAGACCCCGAGTTCATCCTTACCAACGTTGAGATTCTAAACCTCACCGCGGTGCCCAAGAGCCTGATCATTATCGGCGCGGGCGCGGTGGGAGTGGAGTTCGCCTCCATCTTCAAACGTTTCGGCGCGGATGTCACGGTGATTGAGATGCTGCCACGCGTGGTACCGGTGGAGGACGAGGATATTTCCAAGGAACTAGAGCGCCTCTTCAAGAAACAGAAGATCCGCGTGGAAACCGGGGCGCGCGCCGAGAACATCGAGAAGACCGGCAGCGGCGTCAAACTCACCATGACCACCAAGGACGGCAAGCAGGAACAGCTCCAAGCCGAGAAACTACTGGTGGCAGTGGGCCGCAAGCCCAACACGGACAAGATCGGCCTCGAAAACACGCAAGTGCAACTGGACCGCGGCTTCATCAAGGTGGATTCTCACCAGCAGACCGATGAGCCCGGCGTGTACGCCATCGGCGACGTGGTGGCGGGGACGCCGCAACTGGCCCACGTGGCGACGCGCGAGGGCATGATCGCGGTGGCCCATATGGCGGGCAAACCGGCCCAGCCGATCAACCGGAATCGCATCCCGGGCGCCACTTACACCCAGCCGGGCATCGGCAGCGTGGGGCTCACCGAGGCCCAGGCGCGCGCCCAAGGCTTCAAGGTGAAGGTGGGCCGCTTTCCGTTCGCCGGCGATAGCCGCGCCACCATCCTGGGCCATCACGAAGGCTTCATAAAAGTGGTGGCCGACGAAACCTACGGCGAAATTCTCGGCGTGCACATCATCGGCCCCGAGGGCTTCGAACTGATCGCCGAGGCGGTGGCCGCCATGGAAGCCGAGGCCACGGTCGAAGTCATGATGCAGACCATTCACGCCCACCCCACCCTGTACGAGGCACTGGGCGAAGCATTTAACGCCGTCTACGGTCTTTCCATCAATGCATAGCTGCTGCCTGCGCCAACTCGGGCGAGTCGATTACGCAAGCGCGCTGCAACTTCAGCAGCAGCTCGCGGCAGATCGCAAGCAGGGTCTGATTGCGGATCAACTGCTGCTGCTGGAGCACCCGCACGTGATCACGCTGGGGCGCAACGGCAATCTGGAAAATCTGTTGGCCGGCGACGACATTCTGGCGCGCGCCGGCATCGGCTTCTATCCCACCGATCGCGGCGGCGACGTGACCTATCACGGTCCCGGACAACTGGTGGGCTATCCGATCCTGGATCTGCGCGATTGGAAGCGCGACGTGGGAGCGTATATGCGCGCGGTCGAAGAGACCATCATCGCGACTCTGGCGGAGTACGGCATTGAGGCCGGCCGGATTCCCAAGCTGACCGGCGTGTGGGTGGGCGAGAGCAAGATCGCCGCCATCGGAGTGCACCTGAGCCGCTGGGTCACGTCGCACGGCTTCGCGCTCAACGTGTCCACCGACCTGAGCTATTTCCAGTACATTATTCCCTGCGGATTAACCAAGCCCGTGACCTCGATGGCCGCGCTGGGCGTCCGTGCAAGCCTTGACGAGGTGGGCGCAAAACTCGCCGTTCACTTCGCCCGGATTTTCGATTGCGAGATGCTGGAAGAAATTCCGGCACTGGCAGCTTCGCTAGCTGAAAGTGAGAACTGAAATGACCGACGTCGTCATGCCCCAAATGGGCGAAAGCATTGTGGAAGGCACGCTGACCAAATGGCTCAAAAAGCCCGGCGAGCGCATTGAGCGCGATGAGCCGCTCTTTGAGATCTCTACCGACAAGGTGGACACGGAGATTCCGTCGCCGGCCGCCGGCACGCTTTCCGAGATCCTGGTGGAGGAAGGCAAGACAGTCGGCATCAATACCATAGTCGCGCGCATTGATGAAGCCGGCGGCGCTGCCGTGGCGGCCCAGCCCGCTACCGCCGCAGTCCCCGCCGCAGCGCCGCGAACCGCGCCCGAACCCCCCGTTCCGGCCGCTGCCCCACCGGCAGCGCAGGTGGCAGCGCCGAAGCCGCCGCCGGAGCCAGCTGAGCCCGCCGGTCCGCTCTCTCCGCTGGTCCGCAAGATGGCGCGCGAACTCAATCTCGATCTGACACAGGTGCAGGGCTCTGGCGCCGGTGGCCGGATTACCAAGCAGGACGTGGAAGCTTACGTCGCGGCGCAGTCGCAGCCGGCAGCTCCGCCACCCGCGCCGCGCCCGCCCGCCGCTGCCGCACCCGCGCCCGCGGTGGCTCCGCTGCCGCCCGCCGGACAAGCCAAAACGCGCGTCGAGCCGCTGAGTACGATGCGCATCAAGATCGCCGAGCACATGGTGATGTCCCAGCGAACGTCCGCGCACGTCACCACCATCCATCGCGTGGACATGACCAAAGTGGCCAAGCTGCGCGAACGCCATAAGGCGCAGTTCCTGGCGGCTTACGGTTTCGGCCTCACCTACCTGCCGTTCGTCACGCGCGCCGCGGTGGCGGGCCTGCGCCAGTATCCGCTGCTCAATGCCTCACTGGATAACAACAACATCATTTACCACAATGAGATCCATGTCGGGATCGCGGTCGCCCTCGATAACGGCCTGATCGTCCCCGTAATTCGGGGCGCCGATGAGAAGAACGTGCTCGGCTTGCAGCGCTCCATTGTCGATCTGGCGGCGCGCGCCCGCTCCCGGCAGCTCAAGCCAGACGAGGTGACCGGCGGCACATTCTCCATCACCAACTTCGGCAGTTTCGGCAGTTTGACCGGCACGCCGGTGATCAATCAACCGCAAGTCGCCATCATGGGCGTCGGCACGGTGGATAAGACGCCGGTGGTGATCGAGGACGCCATCGCGATTCGCAGCATCTGCCACCTCTCGCTGAGCTTCGACCATCGCCTGATCGACGGCGCGCTGGCGGATCAATTCATGACGAAGGTCAAGCAGGTTCTCGAAAACTGGTCCGAAGAAGTTCTGTAGCGAGAGAAACCTTCAGGCGTGTCCCTGGAGTTTCTGCATTTTTCTGCAATTTTCCACCCGTCTACGCACAGACGTGGGGGACGGGCGCTTTCGCCAGCCCACCCGTTCTGTTCTAGCGCGGAGCTGCCGCTCACGGGTGTGCCTCGCCGCTAGCGCTTGTGGGCTGAGAACTTTCCAGTCGCGGGGGTGTAGGTGAACGTATAGAGGACCTGGGTCGCGTTCAGGATCATGACGCGTTTCCAGGCCGCCTCAATGTCATGGGCGGCCGTGGGGTCCAGGGCGACAAAGTGGCCGGTGACGTCTTCCGGCATGTCCCGGATTACATCCGGGAGCGTGGCCTCGCCATCGAGTTCCACCAACTCCGGCATCGGCTTCAGTGCGTTGTTCAGATAAACGGAAATGCTTTGAGGCACCATCATGACAGGGCCTCCTTCGGTCAGTGAGTGTAGCACGCGGGATCGAGCGAGGCCAGCGGTCGAATTGGGTCAATTGGGTTCGATGTGACCTGGCAGCCCAGCCGGGTTGCCTACCTACAGCGTGAGACCCTTCAAGTACTCGCGGAAGGGGCCGCCCAGGTCGTGACGGCGCAGGGCGAATTCCACCGTCGCTTTCAGGAAGCCGAGCTTGTCGCCAGCGTCGTAGCGCGTACCTTCGAAGCGATAGGCGTAGATCGGGCGGCTGCGCAACAGGTGCCGCAGGGCGTCGGTGAGTTGGATTTCGCCGCCGCTGCCGGGGTCGATTGCCTGTAGCGAACCGAAGATCTCCGGCGTCAGAACGTAGCGTCCGATAATTGCGAGGTTGGATGGTGCTTCGCTTTGCTTAGGCTTTTCCACCAGGTTGCGGATGCGGTAGACGCGGTCGCTGTGGCCGTTGTGCATCACCGGCTCGGCGTCGATGCAACCGTAGGAAGAGATGCTCTCCGGCGGCACTTCCATGACGGCCAGCACGGGGGCGCAGAAGAAGCTGTAGATGTCCAGCAACTGGCGCAGGCAAGGCGTTTCGGCCTCGATGACGTCGTCGGCCAGCACCACGGCGAAAGGCTCTTCGCCCACCAGTTCCTTGGCACGAAGCACCGCATGGCCCAGCCCCAGTGCCTCCCTCTGGCGCACGTAGGAGACATCGATCATGTCGGAAATGTTGCGCACGATGGCCAGTAAATCTTTTTTCTTGCGCGTTTCCAGCAGGTACTCCAGTTCGAAGCTGACATCGAAGTGGTCCTCGATGGCGGTCTTGCCCCGGCCGGTCACGATGATGATGTTCTGAATGCCGGAATGAATCGCCTCCTCGACTCCGTACTGAATGATGGGCTTGTCGACGATGGGCAGCATCTCTTTCGGCTGCGCCTTGGTGGCGGGCAGAAAGCGCGTCCCGAGGCCTGCGGCGGGGAAAACGGCTTTGCGGACTTTAGCCGGCATAAACTACAGTTTGGTGCAGCGGAGGGCCCATTGGCAACTGATCAATTGTATTTCCCCGTCCGCTGTGTTATGTATTGGTACCTGGGAAAAAACGCCAATGGCATACGTAATTGCTGAACCCTGTATTGGAACCAAAGATACTGCCTGCGTCGACGCCTGCCCGGTCGATTGCATTCACCCGAAGAAGGACGAGCCCGCCTACGCGGACGCGGAACTGCTCTACATCGACCCCGTAGAGTGTATCGACTGCGGCGCCTGCGTCCCGGTGTGCCCCGTGTCGGCCATCTTCGCTCTAGACGATCTGCCGGAGAAATGGTCGGAGTTCACCGCAAAGAACGCGGCGTATTACGGAAAGTAGAGTTCTCGCCTCACGCGGAGTGGACAGGCCAGGGAGCCTGTCCTACTTTTCGCGGTAGGTGGCGCTTGCCGTGTCGGTTTCCCAGAGCTTGACTGCGCCCACGCGCACGCCATCCCGGATACTCAAGCCCAGTTTGACTTCGTCGTGGATGTACTTGGCCATATTCTCGGCCGACGGGTTGAGCACATCGAACGGCGGGAAATCGTTGAGCCACTGATGGTCCATGCGGTCGAGCACGGAGTGGACCACGCGCTTCATTTCCACGAAATCCACCAGCAGCCCGATGGCATCGAGCAGGTCGCCCTCCAGGGTGACTTGGCAGCGATAATTGTGGCCGTGTACGTTCTCGCATTTCCCGCGATAATTTCGCAGGGCGTGGCCGGCGGCGAATGTCTCTTCGATGGTGACTTCAAACATTGAAAAACTTCTCCACATCTGCCAATTTGGTGGTGAATCCGTAATCCGGTAAGCTGTCGAAAAAGACCTGGCCGTATCTCTGCTTGGTGATCCGGTTATCCAGCAGGACCAGCACACCGCGGTCGCTCCTGCTGCGAATCAGCCGTCCAAATCCCTGTTTCAAGGCGATCGCCGCCTGCGGGATCTGGTAGTCGTAAAACGGATTTCCCCCGGCTTTGCGGATATCTTCAATGCGCGCGTTCACCACGGGATCGTTGGGTACCGCAAAGGGCAGTTTATCTATGATAACGCAGCTCAACTGTTCACCCGGGACATCCACGCCCTGCCAGAAGGAGGAGGTAGCGAAAAGCACGCAATTTGGCGTGGCTCGGAACTCCTCCAGCAGCGCGTTGCGTGGCCCCGTGCCCTGCATCAGGGTGGGGTAATCGATTTCGAGGGACACCATCTCGTACACCAGGCGCATCTGCTGATAGCTGGTGAAGAGGACGAAGGCGCGGCCGAGGCTGTGTTCCAGAATCTTGACCACTTCCTCAGCGGCCATCTTGGTAAAGGCGGGATTCTTCGGTTCCGGCAACTGCTGGGGGACATAGAGCAGCGCCTGCTTCTGGTAATCGAAGTGGCCGGCCACCACCAGGGTGCGCGCGTTCTCCAGCCCGAGGCGTTTTTCCGTGAATTCGAAACCGCCCGACACGGCGAGCGTGGCGCTGGTGAGCACCACGGTATCCACTTGGCGGAACAGGCGTTGGGAAACGATGCCGGACACGTCAATGGGGGTGGCCTGGAGGAAGCAGCCCCGGCCGCGCTTATCCACCCAGTAGACGAAATTCTCGTCGTTTTCCTCCATGAGGAAGCGCAGTGCCTGGTTCAGTTCCTGGGTGCGGCGAAACAGCGGATTGATCTCCTCCGGCGGATTCTGCAGCAGCCTGAGGTGGGAGCCGATGAGTTCGAGCGCGGTGAGCAGGTTTGTGTAAACCTCCACATTTTCCTCGCGGAACGCGCCGCGGCCGGTGAAGGCGACGCGCCGGTCGCCCTCGCCGAAGAGGCCAAAGAACTGCGTGGTCAACTCGTCCAGACGCTGTAGGATGCGGTCCAACTCCGGCGTGCCGAACTTCTTCATCCGGCTGATAAGGCCGAGATCGCGGCGCAGGTCCTGGATGCGGTAATTGCTGATGGCGACGCCGAAATACTGGCCCACCACGTCTTCGATTTCGTGGGCTTCGTCGAACACCACGGCATGATAGGCGGGCAGAATTCCGCCCTCGTAGTTCTCATCCTTCAGCGAGAGATCGGCGAAGAAGAGGTGGTGGTTGACAATGATGATGTCGCTCTCAAGCGCGCGCTGGTGCATCAGGGTGATGAAGCAGCGGTCGTAGTTGGGGCACTTCTGGCCGCTGCACAGTTCGGTGCGGGCGTCCACCTTGGCCCAGGCGGTGGTGGACTCGGGGAGGTTCTTGATTTCGGAGCGGTCGCCGAACTCGCTGGTCTTTTCCCATTCGCGGATGATCTCGAAATCGGCGACCTCCTCGAGGCCGGTGAGCACCGGGGTGTTTTCGGCGTCGTAGATCTTCTGGCGGCAGGCGTAATTATTGCGCCCCTTCATGTAGCAGACCTTGAGGGGGCGCGCGAAGTGCTGCTGGAGGAAGGGGACGTCCTTGAAAAAAAGTTGCTCCTGGAGGGTCTTGGTCCCGGTGGAGACGATGATGCGCTTGCCGGAGAGCAGGGCGGGCACAAGGTAGGCGAGCGTCTTGCCGGTGCCGGTGCCGGCCTCGACGATGAGGTGGCGTTTATCGGCGAGGGCGGATTCGACGGCTTCGGCCATCTTCACCTGGCCGGAACGGAACTCGTAATTGGGGTGCCATTTGGACAGCGTCCCGCCCCGGCCAAAAAATTGACGGGCGTTGGCGGTACGGGCCTGAGTGGGCATCGGGATGGTTTGATTCTAACAAGACAGCGCCTGGACTTCGTTTAGGATAGAGCACTGCCGCTGGGAATGATCGGCGGAAGCGCGCCAAAGCTATAGGATGTCTTCGAGTTTCCTGCGCAATTCGGCGGTGAGGCGCGGACTTTGCCCGCCAGTGGAAATGGCAATGTGCACATCGCCGCGATGCACCCGGGCGGGCACCAGGAAGCCGCACTCTTCGGCGGAATCGGCGATGTTGGCGAAGAGTCCGCGGCCCTTGGCGGCAATGGCGATGCGGTGGTTGGTCAGCCGGTCGTTGGTGGCGGCGAAGACCAGTACCGCGCTCGCCAGGTCGGAGGCGCGGAAGCGGCGCCGCACCAACCGTACCGGCAGATCTTCGAATTCGGGCTCGCAAACCGGTGCGACCACGGTGATGCGCGCGCCGGCTTCCAGAAGTCCTCTGGTTTTGCGCAACGCGACCTTGCCGGCGCCCACTACGAGCACCGGGCGGTCTTTCAGATCGAGAAAGACGGGGTAGTGTTTCAATTTCAAAATGTAGCACGCGGCGGATAGCGAGGCCAATGGAGCGGTTGCTTAGAGACCACGCACCAATAACTTTTCAGGCACGGTCGTGGCGCAGCCGGCGCGGGGGCCGGCGCCACATAGCCGACGCAGCCGATGTGAAGCGATTATTGCGTGGTTCCTTGGTACAAGGTATCAGAGGCCGCCAACGTATTTGATTTCGGCACCGAATTGAATGACAATCTAAACAATGTATTCCATTCGGGAGGGGAGTCGAGCTGTGTCCCACTGGACCGCTCTAGCCCTGTTTACTGTTGCCGCTTTGCCGTGGAGCGCGGCCTGGCCGCAGACCGCGAGTCCGCGCGCCGCCGCTGCTACCGTTCCGCGTCCGCTGCTCGACCAGTATTGCGTTGGGTGTCACAACCAGAAGAACGCGACGGCCGGAGTGGCACTAAACGGTATCGACGTCGCCAATGCGGGTGGCAACGCCGCGATCCTCGAAAAGGTGCTGCGTAAGGTCCGCACGGGCGAGATGCCTCCGGCCGGCATGCCGCGTCCGGCGGCGCCCGCATCGGCTGCATTCACGAAATCCCTGGAGGGCGCACTCGACCGGGCCGCGGCGGCCAATCCCAATCCCGGACGGCCCGCCGTGCATCGCCTGAATCGCGTGGAGTATAGCAATGCGATCCGCGATGTACTGGCGCTGGACGTACAGCCGGGGTGGTCGCTCCCGGTGGACGATTCGGGTTACGGCTTCGACAACATCGGCGACGTGCTGTCGGTCTCTCCAGCTCTGCTGGAAAAGTACATGTCGGTGGCGCGCATGGTCAGCCGTATGGCCGTTGGGAACACGAACATCAAACCCTCGGTGGAAGATCTCCCCTCGAATCGCGACGGTCCGGGCGGCGGCGGGCGGGACAGAAATGAGCGGGCCAGCGACGATCTTCCCTTCGATTCGCGCGGCGGTTTTGCGCTGCGATACTACTTCCCGGTGGATGCCGAATACGTCATCCGCGTCAGGTTGAACGGCGGCGGTGATCGCCGTCTGGAAATTCGCCAGCCTGTGCCAGCGGGCTTGCGGACCATCGGGGTGACGTTCCTGCGGGAATCCTCGAAAGCCGAAGTGGCGCTCCTTGCGGGGGGGCGCGGCGGGGGGGCGCCTCCGGCGGGCCAACAGGCAGGCAGAGGGGCGGCGCCGATGGCCGAACTGGATCTGCGTTTGGATGGCGCGAAGCTGCAGCGCTTCCAAGTCCCGGAGGGCAACAATCGGCCGCAGGTTGCAGGGGTCACGATCTCCGGACCTTACAACGTCACGGGCCCCGGCGACACGCCCAGCCGCGCCCGGATCTTTGTCTGCCGCCCGGCCTCCCAGAATGATGAAGAACCTTGCGCCCGCACCATCCTGGCCGGTGTGGGACGCCGCGCCTTTCGCCGGCCGCTGGCCGACGCCGATCTGAGACCCCTGCTAACGTTTTACCGGAGCGGCCGCGAGGAGCGGGATTTTGACTTCGGCATCGAGAAAGCGCTGCGCGCGCTGTTGGTTTCTCCCGACTTCCTCTTCCGCATCGAGCAGGACCCGGAGGGCAGCGCGCCCGGCAGCGTGTATCGCATCAGCGATCTGGAACTGGCGTCGCGGCTCTCCTTCTTCCTGTGGAGCTCTGTTCCAGACGACCAGTTGCTGCTGCTGGCGGAGCAGGGCAAGTTGAAGGACCCCGCCGTGCTGGACCAGCAGGTGCGCCGCCTGCTCGAGGACCCGCGCGCGGAATCGCTGGTCGCGAATTTTGCCGGGCAGTGGCTCTACATCCGCAATCTCGCGCAACAGAAGCCGGATCCGGATATCTTCCCCGAGTTTGACGAAAGTTTGCGGCAGAGCTTCCAGCGGGAAACCGAACTGTTCTTCCAGAACATTCTACGTGAGGACCACAGTGTGATGGAACTGCTGGATGCCAACTATTCGTTCCTTAACCAGCGTCTGGCGGAACATTACGGAATCCCGAATATTTACGGCGCGCAATTCCGCAAGGTGACGATGACCGACCCCAACCGCGGCGGCTTGTTGGGGCAGGGCAGCATGCTGACCACGACATCCTATCCCAACCGGACTTCGGTGGTGCAGCGCGGCAAGTGGATTCTGGACAACCTGCTGGGCACGCCGCCTCCGCCGCCTCCGCCGGACATTCCGGAACTGGTGGCGCACGCCAAGGATGGCAGGCTGCTGACCGCGCGCGAACAGCTTGAGCAGCACCGGTCCAATCCGGTTTGCTCCTCCTGCCATGCCCGCATGGACCCGATCGGGTTCGCGCTGGAGAACTTTGACGGCGTGGGCAAGTGGCGCGACCGGGACGGCGGCAGCGCGATCGACGCTTCGGGTAAACTTCCCGGCGGCATCCAATTTGAAAAGGCGTCCGGGCTGAAGAAGATTCTGGTGTCGGACTACCGCGACCAGTTCGAGAACACGGTCACTGAAAAGTTGCTGACCTATGCTCTGGGCCGCGGCGTGGAATATCATGACAAGCCGGCCGTGCGTTCCATCATGCGGCAGGCCGCGCGCGACAATTTCCGTATCTCGGCGCTGATTGGCGCCATCGTAAACAGCACCCCGTTTCAAATGAGGAGGACTCCGGAACCATGATCGTCACCAGGAAGTTTCTGCCGCGCCGCGCGTTTCTGCGCGGTCTCGGCACCACATTGGCCCTGCCCCTGCTAGACTCCATGATTCCGGCGCTGGCCGTGGCCGGTGCGGCCAAACCCGTGGTCCGCCTGGGATTTGTTTATCACCCGGTCGGCATGATTCTGGACAAGTGGATGCCTATCACGGAAGGCACGGGCTTCGAGTTCACGCCCACCATGAAGGCGCTGGAACCGTTCCGCGAACACCTCACCGTATTCACCGGCCTGGCGCAGGTGAACGGCAGGGCGTTGGGCGATGGCGCGGGCGACCATGCGCGCGAGGGCGCCACCTGGCTGACCGGCGTGCATCCCAAGAAGACTGAAGGCGTCGGCATCCGCGCGGGGATCTCCGCCGACCAACTGGCCGCGCGCGAGTTGGGCAAGAGCACGCAACTGGCTTCGCTCGAACTGGGCCTGGAGGGTCCGTCGCTGGCGGGAGGGTGCGACTCGGGGTATAGCTGCGCGTACACGAATACGGTCTCCTGGCGCGGCACCACCACGCCGCTACCGGTGGAAGTCAATCCCCGCGCCGTGTTCGAACGCCTCTTCGGCGATGGCGAGAGCACAGACCCGGCGGCACGGCTGGCGGCGCTCAAGGAGCAGCGTAGCATTCTCGACTACGTTTCCGGCAGCATCGACCGCCTGGAAACCAAGATTGGCACCCGCGACCGCCACAAGCTCAGCGAATACCTGGAAGCCATCCGCGACATCGAACGGCGGATACAGAAAGCCGAGCAGCAGAGCGCCGAGGTGAAAATCCCGTCGATGGAGCGGCCCGGTTCCGCCCCCGAGGCGTTCGAAGATCATGCCAAGCTCATGATGGACCTGCAAGTCATGGCGTTCCAGACGGACATGACGCGTGTGATTTCGTTCATGCTGGGGCGCGCCGGCAGCAACCGGCCGTATCGCCAGATCGGCATCTCAGACGGGCACCACTCCATCACGCATCACCAGAACGATCCGGTGAAGATCGCTAATGTCGCCAAGATCGACGCGTACCTGGTGCAGACGTTCGCGTACTTCCTGCAGAAGCTGAAAGACACGCCCGATGGCGACGGCAGCCTGCTGGATCACAGCCTGATTCTCTACGGCAGCGGTCTGGGCGACGCCAATGTCCACACGCACCACGAACTGCCCACCGCCGTGTTGGGCGGCGGCGCGGGCCAACTGAAGGGCGGAAGGCACCTCAAGTACCCGAAGGACACTCCGCTGAACAACCTGTTGGTGAGCCTGCTGCACAAGGGCGGTGTGTCCACGGAGAATTTCGGCGACGCCACGGGCGAACTCGAACATCTCTCCGGCACCTAAGGGCGCGGCGGTTCAGGGGGCACTCATGCGATTGAGAACTTGGGCGCGGCACGGCGTGGCGGCAGTCCTGGCCGCGGCGGCCGCTTGGGCGGCGAGCGATATTCGCTTGGCGGAGGCGATCAAACGCCGCGACGGTAAGGCCGTCACTTCGTTGCTTGCGCAGCATGCCGATGTCAACGCGGCGCAGCCCGACGGCGCTACCGCCCTGGCGTGGGCCGCCTATCTGGACGACCGCGCGTCGGCAGACCTCCTGCTGGCCGCCGGCGCCAACGTGAAGACCGCCGATGAGTATGGCGAAACGCCGCTCACGCTGGCCGCGGCCAACGGAAACGCCGTTCTCGTCGAGAAGCTGCTGAAGGCAGGGGCGGACGCCGATGCCGCCCGTTGGGACGGCGAGACGGCGCTCATGATTGCCGCCAACGCGGGCAGCGCCGAAGTGGTGAAGCAACTGATCGCGCGCGGTGCCGATGTCAACGCGGCGGAATCGCGCAAAGGGCAGACCGCGCTGATGTGGGCGGCGGCGGAAGGGCATCCGGACGTGGTACAAGTCCTGATCGAGCACAAAGCGGATATCCATGCCGCATCGAAAAGCGGTTTTACCCCCCTGGTGTTTGCCGCCGTCAAGAACGATGCAAAATCTGTGCGGCAGTTGCTGGCCGTGGGCGCGGATGCGAACTTCGCTCTCCCCGATGGCACCAGAGTCCTGCTGGTGGCGGTGTCCCACAAGAGCGCGCTCGCCGCGGGCGCGCTGGCGGATGGCGGAGCCGATCCGAATGTGGCCGATCGCGGTGGCAATACGCCGCTGCACACCGCCGCGCAGGCGGGCGACGTGGAACTCGTGAAGAAACTGTTGGCGAAGGGCGCCGATGCCAACGCGCGTACGGCGAAAGCCGCTGCAGGCGGCGGGCGGGGCGGCGGTGGCGGCGGCTTTTTCCGGCAAGTCGCCGGAGAACAGACGCCCCTGATGGTGGCCGCCAAAGCCAATCGCCCCGAAGCCATGCGCGCGCTGGTGGCCGGCGGCGCCGACGCCAGGCTCAAGGCCCAGGATGGCACCACGCTGCTGATGTCCGCCGCTGGCAGCGGTCACGTGGAAGTGGTCCTCTATGCCTACGAACTGGACCCGGATGTGAAGGCGATGAACGCCACCAACGCCACGGTGATGCACGCCTCGGTGTCCGGCACCATGCAGAACTCCACCCAGGCGGAAATCTGCAAGGTCATCCAGTTCCTGGCCGACAAAGGCGCGCCGCTCGACGAGAAGGATGGCCGCGGCAGAACCCCGATCGATGTGGCCGAT
Organism: Candidatus Solibacter sp.; assembly: GCA_025361425.1. GTDB lineage: Bacteria > Acidobacteriota > Terriglobia > Bryobacterales > Bryobacteraceae > Solibacter. The sequence goes on from JANYAH010000208.1 coordinate 17,146, forward strand.
GGCCAGCCGATCGATAAGGCCGTGGATCTGCTGGCCGAGCTGATTAAGAAGAGCGGGGCCACCCCCAAGACGCCGTCGAAGCGGTGAGGTAGGACAGACGGTCGCCGCTACGCGTGTACTAACTGCTTTACACCGCGTTCGGCGATCGGCACAAAGTCGCGGACTTCCTCGCCGGAGTACACCTGCCGCGGGCGCGCGATCTTGGTGTCGGGGTCCTGCAACATTTCCTGCCACTGCGCCAGCCAGCCGACGGTTCGTGGAATCCCGAACAGAACGGTGAACTGGTCCGGCGTGAATCCCATGGCCTGGTAGATGATGCCCGAGTAGAAATCCACGTTGGGGTAGAGCTTGCGTTTGATGAAATACTCGTCGGAGAGGGCGATCTTCTCCAATGCCAGGGCGATGTCGATCTTTGGATTGCGGCCCGTCACCTCGAAGACTTCCTCGGCCACCTTCTTGATGATGCGCGCGCGCGGGTCGTAGTTCTTATACACGCGGTGCCCGAAGCCCATCAGCTTACGCTTGCCGTCCTTCACCTGCTGGATGAAACCCGGAATGTTGTCGTTGGACCCGATCTCGCCCAGCATGCGGAGCACTTCCTCGTTGGCGCCGCCGTGCAGCGGGCCGGAGAGTGCGGCGATCGCCGCCGCGGCGGTGACGAAGGGGTCGGCATGGGAACTGCCGACGGCGCGCATCGTGCTGGTGCTGCAGTTCTGTTCGTGATCGGCGTGCAGGATGAAGAGCACCTCCAGAGCGCGCGCCAATACCGGGTTGGCGGCGTACTTGGGCTCGGTGCGCTTCCACAGCATGTTCATGTAGTTCTTGGTGTAGCCCAGTTCCGGATCGGGGGCGATGTAGGGCAGACCCAGCCGGTGGCGGTAGGCGTAGGCCGCCAGCGTCGGTATCTTGCCGATCAACCGGACGATCTGTTTGTCCCGGGACTTGGGATCGTTGATGTTTTTGGCCTCAGGATAGAAGGTGGAGAGCGCGGCCACGGTAGAGATTAGGATGCCCATCGGGTGGGCATCATAGTGGAAGCCGTCCATGAACTTCTTCACGTTTTCGTGAGTCATGGTGTGGCGCATCACCTTGCACTGCCAGTATTCGAGTTGGTTAGCCGTGGGCAGTTCGCCGTTCAACAGCAGGTAGGCCACTTCCAGGAAACTACACTGCTCAGCCAGTTGTTCGATCGGGTAGCCGCGATAGCGCAGGATGCCCTTGTCCCCGTCGAGGTAGGTGATCGCGCTCTGGCAGGAGGCGGTGTTCATGAAGGCCGGATCGTACGTCATCAGGCCGAAATCGTCGGGGCCAGTTTTGATTTGCCGCAGATCCAGGGCGCGGACCGTGCCGCGGTAGATCGGGATAGTGTATGACTGCTGGGTGCGGTTGTCGGTAATGGTGAGGGTTTGGTTGTCCGTCATGCAATCCTCCTGGAAGCTCAGGCGGCATGATGCACGTGGGATTCCATATCCAAGTGTCTGAAATCCCTACAAATTGTGGAAGTTTCCGGCGATTTTATCACATCTTGAGCCACCATCAAGGGGCTTTTCACGCAAACTGGGTGGGCGAACCCCCCCAAACCCTGCCGGGCGATATACTGTCCACCATGAACCGTAGGAGATTCATTGCCTCTTCGGGCGCTGGGGCCGTAGCGCTCGGCAGTACCCTGGCGCCGCAACGGGCGTCCGCGGCGGCGCCGCCCGCTCTCATGAAGCTCGGGTGCCAGAGCGCTCCCACCAATGAGACGCACCTCAAGTACTTTGCCCGCTACGGCATCCGTAACATCTGCGGCTATCCGCAGATCGCCGACGGCCGCCTGTACGCCACGGTGGACGAACTCAAGACGATGCGCGATTTGGCGGAGAAGAACGGCATCAGCGTCGATTGTCTGGCGCCGCCGTTCCTGAGTTCCAGCCACATCGATCGCGAAAAGCACGGCGCCATCATGCTGGCGCAGAGCCCGGAGCGCGACCGCGATATCGAGGGCGTGCAGACCCTGATCCGCAATTGCGCCGCTGCCGGCATTCCGTCCATCAAGTACAACATGAGCATCCTGGGGGTGCTCCGCACCGGGCGCTCGCCGGGTCGCGGCGATGCCGTCTACAGCACGTGGACGCTCAAGGACGGCCATCCCGATCCACCCCTGACGCGCGCCGGCCGCGTGACCGCGGACATGTTCTGGGAACGCATTACCTATTTCCTGGAACGCATCATTCCCGTGGCGGAAGAGAACAAGATCCGCATGGCCTGCCATCCGCACGATCCAGGTGTGCCGCCCGAGGGCTATCAGGGAGTGACGCGGGTGCTGGGCACGGTGGACGGACTGAAGAAGTTCATCGCCATCAAGGAGAGTCCTTACCACGGGCTCAACTTCTGCCAGGGCACGGTATCGGAGATGCTCGCGGACCCGGGCAAGGAAATCTACGATACGATCCGCTACTTCGGCTCGCGGAAGAAGATATTCAACGTGCATTTCCGCAACATCCGCGGTCGCCGCGACGAGTTTGTGGAGACCTACCCGGATGACGGCGACGTCGATTTGGTCAAAGCCATCCAGACGTATAAAGAGGTGGGCTACCCCTACTTACTGATGCCGGACCACGTGCCCACGGCGCCCGGCGACCCCGGCGGGCTGCAATCCTTCGCTTTCTGTTACGGTTATATCCGCGCGCTGATTCAGGCGGTGGATCGGTTGGCGTAAGGGGCGCGAGCCCGCCACCAGCCTCGGAGGACTGGGGCTTACTCTCAGTAAACTACGGCAGTATCCACGACCGTCGCCATCGCTCATCACCGAAGATGCAGGGGCCGATCGTCGTTGATAGCTGAGAAGCGGCTGATCTCAGGCATGCGTGAATCATCTTTTCGCGGGCCATGCTCCGCGCCCGCGCGTCTTACTTTTCCGACTCCGCCTCAGCCTCGGTCGCCGCGTCTGGCCCCGCGGCTTGCGCCTGTTCGATCAACTCTTCGGCCTCTTTGACCTTGCCGCGTGGCACCTTCACCTCGAACCCCAAGTTGGGGTACTGTGAAGCTCCCACCACCAACACGGGAATGTCATTCGACTCCAGAACTCCCCGGATCATATCCGCTTCCATTTCGGCCGTCACTGTGCCGGAACTCCACAGTGTCACCATATCGAGGGCATGCGACGTAAGCAACTCGTCCTGGCCTTGTTGTTCTTGACCGTCTTCACGTTCGGGATCTTGCGCCATGCCTCAAGGATATCGCAGAATACTATTAAGGAGCCCTATCATATGCCGGACGAACGCGCGGAAACAGACCAGTCCCAGAGCCAGGCGACCAGCGACATTGCATGGTTTCTGACGGGTGCTTTCATTGGCGCCGCGGCAGCCATCCTCTACGCCCCCAAGAGCGGCAAGGACACGCGTAAGTATCTTTCCGACAAGACCCAGCACGGCCGCGAAGCCGTCGAATCTGCCAGCCAGGACATCGCCGACGCCAGCAAGGACATGTTCGAACGCGGCCGCAAACTGGTGGATGATGCCGCCGACCTTTTCGATCGCGGCCGCAAGCTGGTCAAAGGTTGAGTGGTTGGCGCCCGCTTTGGCTGCCCTCAGCGAAGAAGTCGACGAGCTAAACCAACGCGCCCCTCCGCCGTAGTGTGCTTACCCGCACATCCGCTATAATAATTTGGTCATACAACGCCGCATGCAATGAAGAGATTTTTCCTGATCCCATGTGTCGCCTTTACTTTGCTGCAACTTGTCGGCATCGCCGCCCCGTCGCAGCAGAAAAAGACCAATCGTGCACGCAAGAAAAAACTGCCTTACAAAGCCAAAGTCCCCGGTGTCGACCCCACCATGGGCGATAACGTCGATGGCGACGACCTCGTCATCCGCCGCGCCGCTGTCGCCGCCCTGGGAACCTTCGCCGGCAGCGTCGTCGTGGTCGATCCCACCAGTGGACGCATCCTCAGTATAGTCAACCAGAAGCTGGCCCTCAAGACTGGGTTCGTTCCGTGTTCTACCATCAAGCTGGTGACCGCGCTCGCCGCGCTGACCGAAGGCGTGGTCAGTAAGAACACCACCATTTTTACCGGTCGCTACACCAGTTACAATTTGACTCAGGCGCTGGCCCGCTCCAACAATCAATATTTCAATATACTGGGCACCCGCCTCGGCTTCGACCGCGTTCGCCACTACGCCGAAATGCTCGGACTCGGCGAGAAAGCCGGCCTCAATATCACTGGCGAACAGCCCGGCTACCTCCCCCTCGAAGTCCCCAAGAACGGGGGCGTCGGTATGATGACCAGCTTCGGTACCGGCATTTCCATGACGCCCTTGGAACTCGCCGCCCTGCTGGGCGCCATCGCCAACGGCGGCACCATGTACTATCTGCAATACCCGCGCACGCAGGATGACGTGGAGCGCTTCACTCCCAAGGTGAAACACGCGCTCCAGCTCGCCCCCACCGGCATCGAGGATATCAAGTTCGGCATGCGCGGCGCGGTCGATTTCGGCACCGCCCGCCGTGCCGGGTACGATGCCTCCGAGCCCATCCTCGGCAAGACCGGCACCTGTACGGATTTCCAGACCGCTAGCCATATGGGTTGGTTCGGTTCGTTCAACGAGGTGGGAGCGCATCGTCTGGTGGTGGTCGTCATGCTCACCGGCGGAAGCAACGTCAGCGGCCCCATCGCCGCCGGCGTCGCCGGTAGCATCTACCGCCGCCTGTCCGCCGAACGCTACTTCGTCGCGGACGCCACTGAAAAAAAGAGGTCAGACCTGCCCGAAATCATCACCACCATGCCCTGCTGCGGGGTTAGCCACTAGCAAAAAACAGATTCAGCCGCCGATAAGCACCCTTAGTTTTCCATCTGCGTCGGTCGGCGGCCAATCGTTTTCCGCTATCGCTTCCCTTTCGCCTTCAGCCACGCGATCAGCGCCGCCGGGTCGTCGGAGATGATTCCGTCCACGCCCGCATTCACCAGCCGTTCCCACTCCAGCTGTGTGTTCACCGTCCAGGGCAGCACTTCGATGCCCGCCGCGTGCGCCGCCTTCACCTGCTGCGCTGTCACCAACAGGGAAACCGGCGACACAATCCCCGCGCCGGCTTCCTTGCCGATCGCCACGAAATCCTTCGCAGGCCCAGAGTACAGCGCCGAGAGCTTGATCTCCGGAGCCAGCTTCTTCATCGCAATCAGCGTGCGGAAATCGAAGGATTGCAGCACCACGCGCGCTTCCAGACGATGCTTGCGAATGGCCGCCAGCACCATGCGCGCGAACTCCTCAGGCGGCGGCGTCAACTCCGGCTTCTGCGCAAAAATTTTGGTCTCGATATTGAATAAAAATTTTCCCTTGGGCGCCAGCGCGAAGACTTCGTCCAGCGTCGGCATCCTGGTCCCCGGCATGGCCTGTTGCTTAGGGAACCCGGGATTCTGCGTCGCCCCGCAATCCCACTTGCGAACCTCGGCCAGCGTCAATTCGCGGATCACCGCCTTCTCGCCCGGCCCCGTGCAGACCGGCGCCCGCAACACCGGGTCGTGCGACACCACGATCACGTTGTCCTTGGTGACCGCCATGTCCAGTTCCAGCGCGTCCACGCCCTGCGCGATGGCGTACTCGAACGCCGGCAGCGTGTTCTCCGGGCGCATCGCCCGCGCCCCGCGGTGTCCGTGCACCTGAATGGTCTGCCCGAACCCGCCGCAGGCAAATATGCTCAACACCAGTAGCCTCTTCATCGCAACCAGTCTACCTTCCGTACCCTTGAACAGCAGAATGACACTCGCACTGTAGCCGAATGTTCACCGTTTTGCAATCGGCTTATATCAAGCATGTCAGCATACTTGATATGTTACATTGAGGGAAATCGCTCCCCCCTAACAGAATGAATCAAGAGACAGCCGGCGAGAAGTTTCAACAACTGGTCGCGATCATGGCCCGCTTGCGCGGCCCGGGCGGTTGCCCGTGGGACCGCGAACAGACCTTCGACAGCATCAAGCCCTTCACGCTCGAAGAAACCTACGAGGTGCTGGACGCCATCGACCATCGCGATTGGGGGGAACTCACCCAGGAATTGGGCGATTTTATACTTCAAGCGGTGTTCTACGCCCAAATAGCGTCGGAACAGCAGTTGTTTCGCATCGAGGACGTGCTCGATGCCATTAATCAAAAGCTGGTGCGCCGCCATCCGCACGTCTTCGGCGAGGAATCGGCGGGGTCGGCCGACGAGGTTTTGTCGATCTGGGGCCGCGTCAAGGACGCCGAGCCCAAGGCCGAGCGCAAGCGCACCACCGGCCTGCTCGGAGGGGTGCCCCGTGCGCTGCCCGCCCTGATGGAAGCGCAGCAGATCGCCTCCCGCGCCGCTCGCGTGGGCTTCGATTGGGAGAACCCCGAGCAAGTGCTCGATAAGCTTCACGAGGAATTGGCCGAGTTTGCCCAGGCGCGCCGCAACGCCGTGCAGGACGAACTGGAGGACGAACTCGGCGACATGCTGTTCGTCCTGGTCAACCTGGCGCGCTTCGTCAAAGTGGATCCGGAGCAGGCCCTGCGCCGCACCAACGCGAAATTCCGCACCCGCTGGAGCCATATCGAAGCCCGCCTGAGTGAACAGGGCCGCAAACCGGAAGACGCGACCATCGACGAAATGGAGGCTCTGTGGCAGGAAGCGAAGCGCTTGTAGCGCCCATTGAAATTCGCCAATTGTTCGATCTCGAGGAGTTCGATGACATTTTCGAGATGCAGAAAACCATCTGGAGCTACGCCGATCGCGAACTCATTCCGATGCGTTTTCTGGCCGTGGTGGCCAAAGTGGGTGGGCATGTATTTGGCGCCTATGAGGGCTCCCGGATGATCGGCTTCTGCTTCGCCATCCCCGGCATCAAGCCGGACGGGCACCCTTACCTGCACAGTCACATGTTGGGCGTGCTGCCTGCGTATCGCAACGCGCAGATCGGCCTCCGCCTCAAGCTCCGCCAGCGTGACGATGCCCTGGCGCGCGGCATCGCCCTCATCGAGTGGACCTTCGATCCCCTGGAACTCAAGAATGCTTTCTTCAACATCGAAAAGCTAGGCGCCATCGTGCGCGTCTATAAGGAAAACCAGTACGGCACCACCACCAGCCCCTTGCATGGCGGTCTGCCCACCGACCGCTGCACCGCCGAATGGTGGATCGATTCGCCCCGCGTCCACTCCCTTTTCAGTGGGCCACGGTCCCGGCCCGCCGCGTCCGCGGAACGCATCTCCTACCCCGCCGATATCGCCGTCATCCGCCAGCACGACAACGTCCGCGCGCGCGAAATCCAGCAAACCAACGCCCGTTTTTTCCTCGACGCCTTCTCTCGCTCTCTCGCCGTCACCGGCTTTGCGCGCACCGAAACCGAAGGCGCCTACCTCCTGGAGCCGTGGCAATGAAACTCGACCGAATCACCCTGCGCCAGATCCGCATGCCTCTGGTGCACTTCTTCGAAACCAGCTTTTCCCGCACCTATAGCCGAGACATCATTCTGGTGGAAGTCTCCGCCGATGGCGTCACCGGCTGGGGTGAAGTCACCGCCGGCGAAAACCCCTTCTACAACGAGGAGTGGACCGCCTCCGCCTGGGGCATTCTCCACGATTACGTCGCCCCGCGGGTGCTCGGCAAACCGCTCGCCACCGCCGAAGACGTCTTCCCCTTGACCGCTCATATCCGGGGCCACAACATGGCGCGCGGCGGATTGGAAGCTGCCGTCTGGGACTTGGAAGCGCGTATGCACGGTGTCCCGCTGTGGCAGCAGATCGGCGCCGGCGCGCGCCGCGAGATTCCCTGCGGCGTCTCCATCGGCATACAGGATTCGGTGGAGCAGTTGTTCGAAAAAATCGAGGTCGAACTCGCCGCGGGCTATCAGCGCATCAAGATGAAGATCAAGCCCGGCTGGGACGTGGACGTGGTCCGCCGCGTGCGCGAACGCTTTCCCGCCATCAAGCTGATGGCGGACGCCAACTCCGCCTACACCTTGGCCGATACCGACCACCTGCGCAAGCTGGACGATTTTTACCTGATGATGATTGAGCAGCCGCTGGATCACCACGACATCATTGACCACGCCACGCTGCAAGCCAAGCTGCAAACCCCCATCTGTCTGGACGAGTGCATTCGCACCGTGCGCCACGCCGAGCAGGCCATCCAACTGCGCGCCTGCGGCATCATCAACATCAAACTCGGCCGGGTTGCCGGATTCAGCCAGGCCAAACGGATACACGATATCGCCCAGGCGGCTGGTATCCCGGTCTGGTGCGGCGGCATGTTGGAGGCCGGCATCGGGCGCGCCCACAACGTCGCGCTGGCCAGCCTGCCCAACTTCGTGCTGCCCGGCGACGTCTCCGCCAGCAAGCGATACTGGAAGCGGGACGTCATCCAGCCCGCCGTCGAAACCACGCCGCACGGCACCATTGCGCTGCGCGACGAACCCGGTTTCGGCTACGCCGTCGATCTCGATTTCATCCGCAGCATCACGGTGAGGGAAGAGGCCCTGGGTTGAGGGAGTGCTGGACGAATCCGGCCGAAAGGGTGGGGCGGACCCCCTGGTCCGCGCGGGTTCCCCTGAACCCGCTTCTGGAACATTGGCATCCGCATCGGTGCAAGAGGCCGACGGGGGCGTCGGTCGCGGACCGGGGGGTCCGCCCCACGCGGGCGCCGCAAATGCCAGGCACACGATGAACCCGTTCCTCTCCCTGCTGCGCCGCAACCACAACTACCGCAATACGTGGATCGGCCAGGTGGTGAGTGAGATTGGCGACCACTTCAACAACGTCGCCGTCTTCGGCCTGGTGTTGGCCCAAACTCACAGCGGAATGGTGGTCACCGGCGTGATGCTGGCACGCGCCATCCCGGCGATGCTGGCCGGACCGCTGGCCGGAGTCCTGCTGGACCGCTTCGACCGCAAACGCATGATGATCGCGAGCGACTTGGTGCGCGCCGTGGTTGCGCTGGGATTCATCTTTACGGTGGACCGCACCGAGACCTGGCTGGTCTACCTGCTGAGCGGATTGTTGATGCTGGCCTCGCCGTTTTTCACCAGCGGCCGCGCCGCCATTCTGCCTTCCATCGCCACCAGAGAGGAACTGAACACCGCCAATTCGCTGACCCAGACCACGCAGTGGACCACGCTCTCCCTCGGCGCGTTTCTGGGCGGCGCCGTGGTGACCCAGTTCGGTTTCCGATTCGCCTTCGTCGTAAATTCGCTCTCCTTTCTAATTTCCGCGTTCTGCATTTCGCGGCTGTTCCTGCCCGGCCGCGGCTTTCGCCCGCCGCGCGCATCCGTCACCGAAGCCGAAGTGGTACGCCCCTGGCATGAATACGTTGAAGGTCTGCGCTACATGCGCAGCCGCCCGCTGATTCTGGGCATCGGGATGATCGCCGTGGGCTGGGCCACCGGCGGCGGCGCAGCGCAGATTCTATTCAGCATCTTCGGAGAAATGGTCTTCAATCGCGGCCCCGCCGGTATCGGCATCATCTGGGGCTGCGCCGGCATCGGCCTCCTGATCGGCGGCGCCATCTCCTACAAAATCGGCCCGCGCCTGAGTTTCCAAAATTACAAACGCACCATCGTGATCTGCTACATCTGTCACGGCGTTTCGTACATCGTGTTCAGCCAGATGCGCAATTTCGCCATGGCGCTGGTCTTCATCGCGATCTCGCGCGTCGCGGTCGGCGTCAGCGCCACGCTAAACATGATGCAGCTTTTGCGTAACGTCGCCGACGAGTATCGCGGCCGCGTCTTTGCCACCATCGAATCCGTGCAGTGGAGTGTCATGATGGTGTCCATGGCCCTGGCCGGAATCGCCAGCCAGCACTGGGACCCGCGCACTATCGGCGCCATCGCGGGCGCGCTGAGTTCCACGACCGCGATATTCTGGGGCTGGGCCCACGCCACCGGCCGCCTGCCCGAACCCGCCCGCGAAGGCGTGGAACCCGAGGAGATCGAAGTCCATGGCGAACCGACGGCGTAGGGGCAGCCGAGACAACCGCTCCGATGTGGGACAGACGCTTTCGTCTGTCAACCCGGTGATCTCGGCGATTTTTTCACAGCTTCTGATGCAGTGGTTTTTGCATCATTTGGAGAATCATGAACCCTTCCAGCCTTACCGGTAAAACTATCCTCGTGACCGGCGCCGCCAAACGCATCGGCCGCGGCATCGCGCTGCGTCTCGCCGAAGAAGGCGCGCGCGTCGCCATACACTATCACCACTCGGAAGCCGAAGCGCGCCGCACCGCCGAGGAGTGCGGCGGCGCCGAACTCTTCCGCGCCAATCTGGAATCCGTACCGGAGATCCAGCGCATGTTCGGCGATGTGGAGCAGCGCCTGGGACACCTCGACGGCCTGGTCAACAACGCCGCCCGCTTCACCCGCGTCGACCCGCTCGAAATCACCGAGAAGGATTGGGACTTCATCCACTCCGTCAACCTGAAGGCTGTCTTCTTCTGCTGCCAGCAGGCCGCGCGAATCATGAAGCGGCAGGGCGATGGACGCATCGTCAACATCAGTTCGTTGGGCGGCATCCGTCCGTGGGCGGAGCACGCGCACTACTGCACGTCAAAGGCCGGCGTCATCATGCTCACTCGCGCGCTTTCCAAGGCCTTCGCTCCCGAAATCACGGTGAACTCCGTGGCTCCGGGCGTGATCCCCTTCGAAGACATCGACCAGCGCGGCAAACGTATGATCGAGAACACCCCCGCACAGCGTGGGGGCACTCCCGCAGAAGTCGCCGAAGCCGTAGTGTATTTCCTGAAAGCGTCGAATTTCATTACAGGTCAAATTCTTACAGTGGACGGCGGGCTGAGCCAAAAATAGCGGGTAATCGGTAGACGTGGGTTCGTGCTTGCGGTAAACTCTTGAAGTTATCCTGGGGAACGGGGTACCGGCGCGGGCTTGATGAGCCAAGTTTCCCCGAATTCGCGCTTCTAAGAGTGGAGGACTCTAATAGATCTATGAAACGGACATTTTCGACTTTACCTTTGGTGCTGCTGCTTTGCGTGGCGGCTCCGGCAGCTACTATCCCTACCAAGGTCACGGTGAACGCCACCGCGGCCGCCAACGCAACATTTACGGCCTTCAACCTTGCCGGTACGGCGAACTTCACGGGGGGCATCGGTAACGGAAGCTTCGTGAGTAGCATCTCTCTTGCCTCTCTAGACAACACCATCGCGGTTGCCGACTACACTATCACCCTGGCGGCGGGAGGGACTCTGACCGGAAGACTGTCGGTCCCGGTTGCGGTGCTGACTGGCGGCGACACGGCGTCCGCCAGCGTCTCAATGACCGTCACCGGTGGGACCGGGACGTACGTTGCCGCGACCAGTGGCACGATTCCTATCACTCTCACCGGCAGCGTCACGGGTGACTTGTTGGGCGGGTTCAAACTCATCAACTTCACTGGCGACGGCACGATTGTCACCGGTGGCGCCCCGCCGCCTGCCGTGCCCACCATCACCGAAGTACTGAATGCGGCGAGCAATACCGCGGGCATTGCGCAGGGCGCGATCTTCATCATCAAGGGCTCGAACCTGAGTACCAACGGGTACACTCCGTTCGCGCCGCCGCGTCCTACCGTTTCCAGTGGCGTCAAGGTCACCTTCACACCCACCGGGGGCGGCGCCGGCACCGACGCGTATCTGGTCTACCTCTACAACCAAGGCAGCGTGAATCAACTGGCGGCGATTCTGCCATCTACGGTACTTGTCGGCACCTACAACGTGACCGTCACCAACGGTACCGTCAGCACCCCGTTTGCGGCCCAAGTCGTGGCCAATAAGGTCGGCTTGTTCACGCAAGACTCCAGTGGCAGTGGACTCGCTTCGGTTCAGAACTACATCTCGGCTTCGGTTGTCGATTTGAACCGCTTGACTACTGGCTCGCTTAGCGGCACCACCATTTCTCCCGCCAAGCCCGGACAGTACATGCTGGCCTACGGAACCGGCCTCGGCGCCTACGGCGCGGGTGACAATACGACCTCGCCTGCCTTTGACTTTAGCAAGACCCTGAACATTCAGGCCGTCGTCGCGGGCGTCTCCATCCCGGTAGCCTACGCCGGCCGCGCCGGTTACGCTGGCCAAGATCAGATCAACTTCGTCCTGCCCACCAACATTCAGACGGGATGCTCGGTACCTTTCCAGTTGTCGGTCAATGGCGTGCTTAGCAATTCCACATTCATTGCCATCGCGCCGGATGCTTCCGCGACCGCGTGCATCGTCCCCGGCTTCACCACGGAGCAGTTGAAGAATTTCGATGGTGGTGGAACCTACACGACCGGCGCTTTCACGTTGACGCAGTTCTCGTTAACAGATCCAGCATTCGGGACCGTGAAATTGGAGTCGGCTGCGGGAGCGTTCACGCGGTTGACCGGCTTTCAACTCTCAGGCGCAGCGGCGCAGGATCAGAGCAAAGCGACGAACTCCTGCCAGGTCAATCGCACCGTGACCACCGCGGGCGATATGCCGACGGGCTCCGTCGTGAACCTGGATGCCGGAGCTATCACTCTCAACGGTCCTGGGGGTTCGAATATCACCAACCTGGCACTCACGCAGGACCCGACTTACAACAGCTACTCTGCCTTGCTCGGCAACTTCGGCATACCGGGCCAGACGGCAGGCGGCACAATCGTGCCCGGTACCTACACCCTGAGAGGCGTAGGGGGGAAGGGCGTCGGAGCCTTCAATGCTTCGGTTACCCTCGGGCCCACGCTCACGGTAAGCCCCGCCTTGCCCTCCACCGTGCTTCGCAGTGCGGGTTTGACCGTGAACTGGACGGGCGGAAACGCCTCCGATCTGGTGGAGATCCTCGGCTCTTCCAGTACCACATCCGGGACTGGCCTCAAGCAGACCGTCACTTCGGCGACGTTCGTTTGCACCACCACGGCGGGCAATCGGACGTTCACCGTGCCTGCCTCGATCCTGACGCAGCTGCCGGCCTCGACCGACGCGAACGGTGGTTTCCTGGCAGTCGCTTCCGCGGGGACCCCGACTAACGGAAACGGCCTGTTTACGGCTCCCTTGACCGCCGGCGGATCGATTGATGCCGGTTTCTTCCTGGGCTTTGTCGGCGTGGGCGCCACGGCCAACTATCAGTAGCCGGAAGCGCACTTCCCCTCTCGCTACACTGAGGGAGAAGTGCGCTTCCCTTTTTCGCCTGGCCTGGAACAGTACGGCGTCTTACCGGGGCCTGCCGGCGACCTCCTTCGGCGTTGCCCTCTTCGTCACCTACATCTTCGGCCCGCGGATCAACGACTACGCTTACGACAGCATGTTTCGCGCCTTTCGGCCCCGAAACTCGTCCAGATCCGCCTGCTTACCTCCGTCAAACCCAAGGCTGTGGCGGTCGACGTCATCCTGGCCGACTGCGGCGACCCCGCTGAAGGTGCCGCGCTCGCCCGTGCCTTTCAGCCACCCCCAACGCATGGCGGAACGCCGGCCGAAGTCGCCGATGCGGTAGTGTACTTTCTAAAAGCGTCGAATTTCGTGACAGGTCAAATTCTCGCCATTGACGTAGGACTAAGCCAAAGATAGTGGGGATCGGGATAGACCGGGGCCGGTGCCAGAGGTAAACTCCTGAAGTTTGTCCGCCAGACGGGGACCGGCGTGAGCTTGATGAGCCAAGTTTCCCCGAATTCTCGCTTTTAATAGTGGAGAACTCTAACAAACCTATGAAACGGACATCTTCGACTTTAGCTTTGGCGCTATTCCTTTGCGCAGTGGCATCGGCGGCCATCACCAATATCCCTACCACGTTGACAGTGAATGCGACTTTATCCACGGACTTCAAGACCTTCGTGGTTGACGGTACGGCGAACTTTACGGGCAGCATCGGTAACGGCCGCGCTCTATCCGAAACTAAGGAAACTACTGCGGCCGCCTTCACCATCAAGCTGACGGCGGGCGGGACTCTGACCGGAGACCTCTCGGTTCCGGTTTCGTTGCTGGTGGGCAGCTCCGACACGGGCTTGGCGGGAGAAATTGTGATGCCGCTGACCGAGCTGGTGGTCAGGCGGTTCAAATCGACGACCCCCGGACCCATGTAGTTCTGAAGGGAAGCCTGGCCGCTGATCAGATTAACTTCACCCTTCCCACCAACGTCCCGACCGGCTGCGCCGTCCCTCTACAGATTTCCGTGAACGGCCAACTCAGCGCCGCCACGTCTATCTCCATCGCCCCCGATGCCAACTCCAGCGCCTGTGTCATGCCCGGTTATACGTCCGCGCAATTGCAGCACTTCGATCAGGGCGGAACTGTCACCAGCGGCGCGTTCTCCATCACGCAGTTTGCGATATCCGTGTCTCCGGCCGGCACGCAGAAGATCAATTCCATTGCCGGTGGTTTCACCAAGGTCACTGGCATGCAATTGGCGGCTGCCGCTCAAGGGAATGTGTCCCTCATCCAGTCCGGAAGCTGCATGGTGATTCAAACGACCACTACCGGCACCGGCACCGCCTCCACCGGCAGTCAGACTTTCCTGGACGCCGGGGTAGTTACTATAGACGAGCCCCCCGCTTCCGGCCTGACCAATCAGGCCCTCACTAAGTCTGACAACAGCTACTCCCTCACCAGTATCGAAGGCTTCAGCCTTGGCGGGGTGCCCTTCTCGCTGCCCGCTGAAAGTACACCTTGAAAGGCGCCGCTGGCGACGACGTCGGATCGTTCAGCACCTCGCTCACTCTCGCTTCTCCGCTCACCATTACCGGTGATTTGCCCGCCACCATCACCCGTAGCGCGGGGCTGACTCTCAACTGGAACGGCGGCAATCCGTCGGATATGGTAGAGATCATCGGCAACTCCGGGACTACTACCGGTACCGGCAGCAGCGCGGTCACCAACACGTCCTCGTTCATCTGTATAACTACGGCCGGCCAGAGGACGTTCACCGTGCCGGCCTCGATTCTTAACCAGTTGCCTGCCACGCCTACGGGATTCCTCATCGTCGCCTCGGGTGTCACCCCCGCCAAGTTCACGGCCTCCTGGAAGGCTGGCGGCTCGATCGACGGTTATTTCAGCAGCTTCCTCGGTATCGGCAGCGCGCCCGCATATCGGTAGTAAATGGGTGGGCAGGCGCGGCGCCCTCTGGCCCCGCCTGCCCCACTAACTCGTCTCGCTATACTGAGGGGGAAGTGCGCGTCCCTTTTCGTCTGGCCTGGAACAGTACGGCGTCTTACCTGGCCCTGCTTGCGGCCTCCTTCGGCGTTGCCCTCTTCGTTAGCTACATCTTCGGCCCGCAGATCAACGACTACGCTTACGACAGCATGTTCCGCGCCTACCGGCCGCCGAAGCCCGCGCAGCCGGAATCCGTGGTGCTCGCCATCGATGAGTTGACCCTGATGGATTGCGGCGGAATTCGCGGGATCCGGCGGCCCATCGCGCAGGCGATGCGCCTGCTGGCGCCAGTCAAACCGAAAGTGGTGGCGGTAGACGTCATCCTTGCCGACAGCGGCAACCCCGCGGAGGATGCCGCGCTCGCCGAGGCCTTCCACGCCACCCCTAATCTGGTCCTCTCCACCGAACTGATCGACGGCGGCCGCATCTGGGAAGATCCGCGCCCCGAGTTCGCCGGCGGCGCCAGGCTGGGACACGTCTCCACGCTAATGGACAAGGATGGCGTGACGCGTTCCATCCTGATCGACCAGCACAACGCCCGGGTGCAGCGGCGGGCGCTGGCGCTCGAAGCCTTCCTGCTGAGCCGCGGCGGGCGCACGCCGCGCGAATCGCTCACCTTCACGCGCTTCCGCGGCGGCCTGGTCAGTGCGGAAATTCAGGTGGGCGAGGTCACCGTCCCGGTGCTGGAGGACCGCCGCGAACATCGCCGCCTGATGCGCGTTCGCTACTTCCCCCCGGACCTGACGGTGGCCCCCGTCTCCATGAAACGGCTGCTGGACGATCCCTCGCTGGCCGCCCAATTCGCCGGCAAAGTGGTCTTCGTGGGCGTCACCGCCAATTCGGAGATCCACGACCGTCTGTTCACTCCCTTCGGCCTGACCCCGGGAACCGAAATCAATGCGGCCGCCTTCGAAACCATGGCGCAGGGGATGTTTCTCACCGACGTGGGGACGCTGTGGGAGAACCTGATCTCTCTCGGCCTGCTGGTGGCCATCGGTCTGGCCTTCCGTCACCTGCCCGGATGGTGGGCTTACGGCACGGGTGGGTTGCTGCTGCTCGGCGCGATCCTCATTCCGTATCTCTTTTTCCTCAACCTGCGCGTCTTTCCCTTTGCGACTTTGTTCCTGGTGGCATGGCTGGGCACGTTGACGGCCGCGTCTTACTATCACCTGGTGGTGCGCCGCAACCTGCGGATTGAGCAGGCGTCGCGCGAACGCTATCAGCAGGCCATGCACTTTGTAACTCACGAAATGCGCACGCCGCTCTCCGCCATCCAGGGATCTAGCGAACTGATTTCCCGCTACCTGTTGACCGAAGAGAAGCGCAAGCAGATCGCCTTGTTGATCAACTCCGAATCCAAGCGCCTGGCGCGGATGGTGGAGATCTTTCTCAACGTGGAGCGTCTTTCCGCCGGGCAGATGGAGCTTAAGCAGGAGGCCATTTCAGTGAAGCAGATGATGGAGCTCTGCGTGGAGCGCGTGAGCCCGCTAGCCGAGCGCAAGCACATCGTTATCACGCTGGAACCGGTGCCCGAAGAGCTCAATCTTACCGGCGACCGCGAACTGGTGGAGTACGCTTGCTACAATTTACTTACTAACGCGGTGAAGTATTCACCCCAACGTACCGCGGTAACTGCCTCTGCCTGGAAGGACGATAGCTGGATTCATATCGCAGTCAAGGATCAGGGGATTGGTATGGACCAGAAGGAAGTGAAGCATATCTTCCAGAAGTTCTACCGTACGAAAAAGGCGGAAGAATCCGGGGAGGCCGGCACCGGAATCGGGTTGTCTATTGTCCAACAGATCGTGGACCAGCACGGCGGGCGTATTGACGTGACCAGCAGGCCGGGGGCCGGCAGTTGTTTCACGGTGGTTATGGCGGCCCGCGTGGCTGCCGGCGTACCTGCCGCGGCGAAACGAGATTGATGCAGAAACTACTCCTAGTCGAAGACGATCTGAACTTGCAGTTCACCATCCTCACGGCGCTAGAGGCGCAGGGCTATTCGGTGGATGCCGTATCCACCACCGGCGAGGCCCTGGAGCGTCTGAGCGATAACGCCTACCCCGTCGTCCTCACCGATATCTATATCGATGAGCGCACGGGCCTCGACGTGCTTGATGCCGCCAAGCGCAAGGACCCGCGCTGCGCCGTCATCCTCATGACCGGCCGCGGGACCGTGGAAACCGTCATGGCCGCCACCAGCGGCGGGGCATTCGAGTATATCGCCAAGCCCTTCGACCTCGACACCCTGTTCGATGCCCTCATTCGGGCCGAGGCCTCGCGCAACGATACCGAGGCCGAAGCCGAGGAAGAGGAACTGCCCGAGAGCGTGATGATCGGCAGTTCCCCCGCCATGGTCGAAATTTATAAGAAGGTGGCGCTGGTCGCCCCCACCGACGCCACCGTGGTGATCGAGGGCGAAACTGGCACCGGCAAGGAACTGGTGGCGCGCATGATCCATCGCTTCAGCCCGCGCGCCAAGCAGGCTTTCGTGCCGGTGGATTGCGCCGCCATCGCGCCTTCGCTGCTGGAAAGCGAACTCTTTGGCGCCATGCGCGGCGCCTTTACGGGAGCCGACCGAGACCGCGCCGGCGTCTTCGAGGCCGCCAACCGGGGCACCGTTTTCCTGGATGAAATCGGCGAGATCGATAAGAGCTTCCAGGCCAATTTGCTGCGCTTCCTCCAGGAGCATGAGATCCGCCCCCTGGGCGCTTCCCGGCCCAAGGAGGTGGATGTCCGCGTGATTTGCGCCACCAATCGCGAGTTGCAACGCCTGGTGGATGAAGGCAAGTTCCGCGACGACCTCTGGTACCGTTTGAACACCGTGCGCATCGTCATGCCGCCGTTGCGCGAACGGCGCGACGATATCCCCCTGCTGGCGCGATTCTACGTCAATAAGTACAACGGGCTGTACCATCGCTCAGCCAAGCTGATGGATTCTGGCGTACACGCGTTGCAGGATTATACCTGGCCGGGGAACGTGCGCCAGTTGCAGCACGTGATCGCACGCCTCGTCATCCTGGCCGGCCGCGTCGACCGCGAAACCGTCTTTGAAGCGCTTACCTCCATGGAATCGCGCGAGAAACCGGTGGATACGCTGGCGGATGTGCAGGAAGACAAGATCCGCGAGGTGCTGGCCGCCACCGGCGGTAACAAGAGCAAGGCCGCCCAAATCCTGGGCATCGAACGCAAGACCCTCTATCGTAAACTGGAGCGTATGAAGGTATAGCAGCTATGGTACTTTGGTGCCGCCAGGTTTGCCTGCCCCATGATCGACATCCATAGCCACATCCTCCCCGGCCTGGACGACGGTTCCAAGAGTCTGGAGGAGTCCGTCGCCATGCTGCGTCAGGCGGCTGCCGCCGGTACCACCGATATTGTGGCTAGCCCGCATGCCAACCAGGAGTACGCCTTCGATCCGCTGGTGGTGGAGCGCAAGATCGGCGAACTGCAGGCGGCGGTGGGCGATGCTCCGCGGATTCACTACGGCTGCGATTTCCACCTCACGCTGGAGAATATCGAGGACGCCCTTCGCTCGCCCGGCAAGTACTCCATCAACCATCGCGGGTATCTGCTGGTGGAATTCTCCGATTTTCTGATTCCCAAGACTACCGGCCAGCTCTTCGCCAGCATGAGGAAAGCGGGTCTGCGTCCCATCGTGACCCATCCGGAGCGGAATCAGTTGTTGCAGTACCGTCTGCCGGAGTTGGAGGCGTGGGTGGCAGAGGGCGCCCATTTGCAGGTGACGGCGCAATCCCTGTTGGGCCGTTTCGGCAGGACCGCCAGGAAATGCGCGCATGAGTTGTTGGGGCGTGGCTTGGTGTATTTTCTGGCCAGCGATGCCCACGACACCAGGTGGCGCACCACCGCGCTGGATGAATCCAGGCGGTACGTGGAAAAGCGCTTTGGCCCCGAAGCGGCGTTGCGGCTGTTCGTGGAAAACCCGCGTTCGGCTCTGGCCGGGGTGCCCCTAACCGCGGTTCCGCTCCCCATCCGGCGCAAACCGTGGTACGCGTCCTTTTAGGCCGGTTTACTCCAGCTTGCGGACCAGCCCACCCGTCGGCAAATTGCGTCCCGCGGCTAATGGTTTCGCGCGTACTGCCGATAGAGCATTTAGTGATCGACACAGGGCCTTCACTGTCGCGAAGGCTCGTACGGGTCACAGGGATTCTGCTTGCGATTGCCACCGTGGCGGTGCTTTCGCCTGTCGCTGAGTTTGAGTTTTGTGTCGTCCTATTGTGGGCTCCGGGGAATCTTTCCGGAGCCTTTTTTTTCAATGCGAGACAGGCTGGGAGGCCTGTCCTACCTACACCAGAACGGTGAAAGTGGATTCGGTGCGCTGAACGGGCCGGTAAAGGGTGTCGCGTTCGATGGGTTCGCGGCCCGCCTTGCGGATCAACTGCAGAAGCTCATTGCGCCGCAGTCCCTGGGCGGTGGTCGCGCCGGCATCGTGGTAAATACGCTCTTCGACAATCGTGCCGTCGAGGTCGTCGGCCCCAAACTTGAGCGCGATCTGGGCCATCCGCGGCGTCATCATGACCCAGTAGGCCTTGATGTGCGAAATGTTGTCCAGCATCAGGCGGGCCACGGCGATATTCTTGATGTCGCTAAACCCTGTGGTCTTTGGGATGTGCTGCAACGCCGTATTGTCGGGATGGAACGCCAACGGAATGTAGGTGACAAAACCGTGCGTTTCATCCTGCAATGCCCGCAGGCGCACCAGGTGGTCGGCCCGGTCCTCGTCATTCTCCAAGTGGCCGTACAGCATGGTGCAGTTGGAGCGCAGGCCCAACTGGTGGGCGATACGCGCCGTCTCCAGCCATTCGTTGCCGTCGATCTTGTGATCGCAGATGATGCGCCGTACGCGCTCGTTGAAGATCTCGGCGCCACCCCCGGGCAGGGAATCCATGCCGGCGTCGCGCATCCGCTCCAGGGTCTCGCGGATG
>JANYAH010000211.1 GCA_025361425.1 Candidatus Solibacter sp.
CATCGCCGAGCGGCGCAATCTCTTCCTGAGGCGTCATCTTCTTCCTGCAAGTGATCGGCAGTTCCCGGACAAAGGTTTAGGGTCGTTCTCGTAGAGCCAGACTAGGAGCGGCATAAGGCTCCGCCCTGCGTATCCGCGCACCCCCGCGGATCCGCCCGTCACCCTCCAGCGATCTGCTCGGCATATAATCGCATCCGGGGAAATCCGACGATGGCCAAAATCGAAAGCTACGCGCCCGGTTCATTCTGCTGGGCGGAACTTGCGACCACCCATGCGGCGGCCGCGAAACAGTTTTACGGGGAGATGTTCGGCTGGAGCGCAGTCGATATGCCTATGCCGGAACACTACTGTCCAAGACAGCGTCGAATCGGGTGTTTTGGACAACATAAATCCTTCGTTTTGAGTGCGGTTCCCTCGTGATCTCGGAGGAGGTCTCCAGCGCCGTTACGATCCTGTCCAAGACGCGCAGCGGACCGGTTTTGAGGGCACATGCGTCGGACCACGGTCAAGCCGGCTCTCCACAGGCCTTTCGAGGGGGCGTTCGGCCGTCACCATCGTCCGGCCGACGAATTCCCTGTTCAAAACACCGAGGGTCAAACCTGTCTTGGACAAGAGTGATGCCGGAAGGTGTTTACACGCTCTTTCAATCCGGCGTTAACGATGCGGCAGCCGTGTGCAGCGCTCCCCCCGGCGTGCCGGTTCACTGGGGCGTCTATTTCTCGGTGGCCGCCGCAGACCAGTCGGCGGCGCGGATTGAGCCGTGCGGCGGGAAGCTCATTGCCGGACCCTTTGACGCCCATGACGCGGGCCGTATGGCGGTCGCCCAGGATCCGCAAGGCGCCGTGTTTTCGTTGTGGCAGGCCAAGCGGCACATCGGCGCCACCCATGGCGGACCGCTGGGTCAGGTGGTGTGGCCGGAACTGGCGACCACCGATCCCGCGGGCGCGGCTGGGTTCTATTCCCGTCTGTTCGGCTGGAAGACGAGACCCGAAACCGGTGTGGCGGAAGCGGCATACACCGAGTGGCAGAACGGCGGCGTGAGCATTGGCGGTCTCCTGCCCATGCAGGGCGATCACTGGCAGGGTGTCCCGCCGCACTGGATGATTTACATCACCGTGGCCGATTGCGACGAACGTGCCGCCACGGCGCATCGACTCGGTGCCGAGATCTGCGTGCCTCCCAAGGATATCCCGAATGTGGGACGCTTCTCGGTGATCGCCGATCCCGAGGGCGCGGCGTTCTCCATCATTCAGATGACAACAGTGCATCCTCCGGCCGCGGCCTGAAGCCCGGCCCACCGGCTCAGTGATTGCGCTCCAGGCCCTTGGCGACCAAGTCGGCCAAGCCCAGGCCGCCTTGCTGGGCAAGGACGGCGGCAAACTGCTGCTCGGCATAGTCGGTGGCACATTCAGCGGAGGAGTCCTCGCCGCTGCCGAGCCACCCCGAGCCGCTCTGGCGCTCGGTCCGCAGAATCTGTCCCATCAGGAGGGCTTCGAATTGCTGCGCGGCGTCGTGTACTTTTTCCGGAGTCTGCGATTTGGTGGTGCCCGCGGCGCCGGCGGACAAGACCGAAGAAATTGACATGTCGCTCATTAGATCACCTCTATTTCGGCTTCGAGCGCACCGGCTGTGCGCAGGTTTTGCAGGATCGCGATCACGTCGCGCGGTGTGGAGCCGATGGAGGCCAGCGCGCGCACCAACTCCTCGACCGTTGCGCCCTGCTTCAGCACGACGTTACGGGCCTTTTCTTCCTTCGTCGTGACACTCGTCTGCGGGACCACTTCGGTAGTGCCGCCAGCCATGGGGTTGGGTTGCGAGACTTGCATGACGGTCTGGATCTCGACACTGAGGTTGCCATGCAGGATGGCTACCGGCGATACGCGCACGTCCTTCCCCAACACGATGGTGCCGGTGCGCTCGTTGATGACTACGCGCGCCGGACGGTCGGCCTCCACTACCAGGTTTTCCAGTTCGGAGATGAACTCGGTGACGCGCGTGCTATATTCACCGGGTACGACGACGCTCACCAGACCGGAGTTATCGGCGTGTGCCATAGGTTTCTCCGCCTTGAACTTCTGGTTCACGGCTGCCACAATGCGTGTCGTGGTGGTGAAATCCGATTGACGCACCTGGAGGCGCACGGTGCCTTTGGGCGTGACCGACGGCGCCCCGCGCTCCACGGTGGCTGCGCCCAATCCGCGGCCCACGGTCGGGTGGTTCACGGTCTGGGTGCTGCCGCCCTTGCCGCTGGAGAATCCACCGGTCATGACCGGACCCTGGGCGATGGCGTAGACTTGGCCATCGGCGCCGCGTAGCGAGGTGAGCACCAGGATACCGCCCTGCAAGTTATTGGCGTCGCCGATCGCGGCCGCGGTAATGTCGAGATGCATACCGGGTTGCGCAAAAGGCGGCAGCGTCGCCGTAACCAGGACCGCGGCCGTGTTGGCGACGCGGATCGCGGCCGGCGACACGGAGACACCCATCCGCTCCAGCAGGTTGGTCAGACTCTGCGCCGAAAATAGGGCCTGGCGGCGATCGCCCGTGCCCGCTAGACCGACCACCAACCCGTAGCCGACCAGTTGATTGTCGCGTACGCCCTCAATCGCAACCAGATCTTTCAGACGGGCGGCCCGCGCCGGGGCCGTCAGAGCGAGCAACAAAAGCAATAGGATAAACGCGCGGATAAGAGGTTTCATGTTTAGAAGGGCAGCAGTCCGAGCAGTAGACGATAGAGGAAGAACGGCCGTTTGATGGCGTCGGCCACCACCCCTTTGCCGTTGACCCGAACCTCCAATTGTCCGAGCCGGTCGGAGCGCACGGTGTTGTCGCTGGCTACATCGGCCGGACGCACAATGCCGCGCACCGTGATGGTCTGGCGCTCAGAGTTGATCTCGACGTCTTTGGTGGCCTCCACCAGCATGGCGCCATTGGGCAGCACGCCCGAAACGCGCGCCGTGAGCGTGGTGGAAATTACGATATTGCGGCTGGTGGTGCCCTGGCCGGAAAGTTGTGTGTCGCCGCTCACGCCGGCCAGGTTGGCCCACGGACCTAACGCCTTGGTGATACCGGCGAGCGCGGCCACCGAGTTCTTGGTGCTGGAGCTGCGGGCTGTTTTGGTGGTGCCCTTGGCGACCGCGGAAGCGTTCTCCACCACCACGACGGTGATCATATCGTCGACCTGGCTAGCTTTAAGGTCGCGCGCCGTATCCGCCAGACGCGAGCCCGGAGCCCAGATGCCGCCAGGAGTGGCGACCGGGGCATCCGAGGAGCGGGCGCGGGCCTCGGTCACGTAGCGATCCAGCGGAGACTGCGCGGCGGGCGTGGCCTTCTTCTTGGCGGCAAACGTACTGCCGGCGATCAACAGGACCGTAATCAGGAGCTTCATAGACTTCCCTTCGTCACGACTACTCTGCCTTTGGCCTCGATACGCGCCTGAAAGCGCTGTTTGGAGACCGGATTCTGTATCGCGATGGTTTCGCCGATGGCGCCCGAAGCTTCGGCGACGCCTTCCAGTTTGAGCCGTGCCCCACCGCGGACCACCTCTACCTGCACGGTCTCGCCGCGCAATACGGCCTTGGCGGGCTCCAACCACTCCACGCGTAAAGCCACTCCCGCGGCGATGGCGCGCCGCGAGACCTTGCCGGCGGCTTCCTCGACGGTGCTGACGAAGCCCGCGGCGGGAACTTCCTCCCGCGTTTCCACGCGAAGCTGCGCGGCATTGAGCGGCAGGCCGGGCTTGAGGTCTTGCGCGGCGGTCACGCGCGCTGCGGCGACCTGTACCTTGACTCGTGCCCAGACTACAAAGCGGCGAGTGCCGGCGTACCTGACGTAGCCGTTCCAGTAGCCGCCAGCCGGCGCTTGGCGCAGGCCCGAGGCCGGAAACAGCACTTCGCCGTCGGGGGCGGGTAGGCGGCTGAAATCGAGCAATTCGATGCGCGCCAAGGGAAGCTCTTTTTGCATGGCGGCGAGCAGCCGGTCCCCGCTCAAAACCGCCACCGGACGCGTGACGCAGACCTCGCGATCGGGCACGGACGAAAGGCTCCAGCGCTCGGCGAGACGGCGCAGTTCCGGCAGCCGAAACACGCGCTGCACGCCGGGGGCGGGTGCCAGGCCGAGCGGAGTTGCGGGCGGAACGGCAACCCACTCCGGGAGCTGAGCGGCGAAATCGCCCGCCAGAATCCGATCGCTGCCGGCGCCTACGGCGAGGCAACTGGCCAGCGCAAATGCGCCTAGCGGGATCATCGGGTGAGATTATTCACTTGCTGATACATATCGTCGGCCGCCTTGACCACCTTGGAATTGGCTTCGTAGCCGCGCTGCGCCACAATCAGGTTGATGAATTCTTCCACCACGGAAACATTGGATTGCTCGGTGTAGCCCTGCAACAGCGAGCCGATCCCTTCCTGCCCGCCAGGCGTGCCGACCGTGGGGTCGCCCGAGGAATCGGTGGGCAGGTACAGGTTGCCGCCGATGCTGTTGAGCCCGGCCGGGTTCACGAAGGTGGCCAGTTGAATCTGGCCTGCCTGCTGTGCCGCGGCTTGATTGGGTAGGGTATAGCTGACCGTTCCATCCTGCCCGATAGAGATCTGCAGGGCAGCGGACGGCAGGGTAATCTGCGGCTCCAGCGGGTTGCCGTCCTGCGTCACGATGTTGCCGTCCTTGTCCAGGTGGAAAGCCCCGGCGCGGCTGTAAGCCAATTCGCCCGAAGGCCGCCGGATCTGGAAGAAACCCTTGCCCTGGATCACCATGTCCAGCGGATTGTCGGTCTGCGCGAAAGACCCTTGCGTGAAGAGAATCTCGTTGGACGAAGCGCGCGTACCCAGACCCACCTGTAGACCTGTCGGCACGGTGGTCTGCTGACCGCTGGCGGAGCCCGGTTGGACCACGGTTTGGTACAGCAGATCTTGAAACTGCGCGCGGCGCGTCTTATAGCCGGTAGTGTTTGCGTTGGCCAGATTGTGCGCGATGTTATCGACGTTCATCTGTTGTGCGGTCATGCCGCTGGCGGCGCTGTAAAGTGCTCGAATCATTTCAACTCCTCACCTAAACCTTGGCGACCTCTTCGATCGCTTTTCTGTTCATCTCCGCCCCCAGCGAGACGGCCTTCTGCAGCATTTCGAATTGGCGCATGACGCTGACCAGGCGAACCGCGCCTTCGGCGCCCCCGGTATTGGAAGCTTCCAGGTGGCCCTGTGCCACGCTGGTCCCGGAGGCGGCGGCGGGGCGCATCGCCGGGTCCGTGACGCGAAAGTAATTGCTGCCCTGTTTGGAAAGGCCCGCGGTACTGGTGAAATCGACAATCTCCAGTTTGCCGGCGACCACGCCATCCTGAGTCACGGTGCCGTCGCTCGAAATTTCGAGCGGGCGCGTTGCTTGCAGGGTGAGCGGTGCGCCCTGGGAAGCGCGCACCGGGAAGCCATCGGCTGAGGTCAGCTTGCCATCAATGGCGAGGCGGAAATTGCCGTTACGTGTATAAAGAGGACCGCTGGGTCCGTTGACCGCGAAGAAGCCCTTGCCGGAGAGAGCGACATCGAGCGGGTTGCCGGTGGAGTGCAGTGCGCCTTGGGCGTGATCCACCCAGGGACGCTCGATCAAGGGCATGGTGGAGACCGAGTCGTTGCCTGCGGCCTCGGGGGCAACGTACAGGCTGTAGAACTCGCGGTCGGCCTTATATCCCCCGGTGGACGCATTGGCGATGTTATTAGCCAGCAGATCGAGCGACTCCATTCGGGCGCGAAGGCCACTGGCGGCGATAGCGGTCATGGGATCCATGCGCGAAGGAAAGTGCACGGCGAGTACCAACCGGATATTCAGATGTAAATTTCTCAAAAGATGGCGAATCTCGCCGAAGAGAAGGGTAGGGAAACCTGTATTAGGCGGCAAGATTTTGCCGGAGATGGCGTGTCTGGCAAGTTTTTGCCGCGACATTGAAGACCAAATCCTTGAAAACGCGCACGGCTGGGTTTGGCCTTCGAGCTGCAATTCCCGGTGGGTGGCTGCTCTCGCCGTACCGCCTTCGACGCTCCATCCACTTCGACCGTTGTCACGGCCAGAAGCCTCGTCTCGACTCACTAAGGATGCGACGTCCTCCACCGAAGGACCGCCTGACGAGGGTCCGCCGTTTACGGAGATGCTGGCCGGACTAGTCGCCGCAACCGGGGCGGACGCTAGCGACGGTCGCGGCACTCCGTCAGACGGTGCGCCACGTCCGATTGCGGACACGCCGTCAGGCATCGAGATCCTGCTGGGCGGAAAGTCTACGGCGCAGCCAGGGGAGGCGGAGCCACCTTCAGCGGGTGCCGCTATGTCAGCCGTTAAGGCCCTGCCTGCCGGCAAGCTTGCGCCCGCATCCGCAGGTTCGAGCGAGCCATACGAGGCGGCTTCCAAACCCGCCGTGCCGGGCGCGAAGCAGTCCGAGCCCGAGCCGGATGCGGGGCAACTGGCGGCAGGGCAAACCCTCTCCGTGGTCCAGATGCAGCCCGCACTCCCTCCTGCCCCGGCGGAGTGGAGCCTCCCCTTGCCGGGGGAATCCGTCTCCTTGTCCGGCGGGCAGGCCTCGGTCGCCTCCGAGAAGATACTACCTGCTGAACCTGAAACCGGTCTTAAGTTGCCGGAGCCAAGGGTAACGGTTCGTGTGTCGAACCAGCCAAACGGGCCAACCGAAACTGAAGCGTTCCCGCTGCGGGTTGCCCGGGTTGCGGATCAGCAAAGCCCGGAGGCCCAGACCGCATCGGCGAAGGGGATACCGGCGGCGGAGAAGGCTGATGAACTGGGGCCAGGACAACCCAACGCTGCGGAGAACCTGGATGTTGCCGTCGCGGCAATGGCGGTCCGCGCCGCCGTGACCGCGCCAGTCGAAAGTCCCCCCGCGAACACCGACCGCACAGACCCTTCAATCCGCCGGGCTGCCGGAGCGCAGGCTTCCGAACAGACTTCGCGCAGGTCATCCGGAAGCGTGGTGGCACAAGTGCTGGCGCTCCGCGGGCTGGTGCCACAGACCGTAGATTCCATTCCGCCGGTGGAGGCAGCTCCGCAACCGGTTGAGACCCCGGCTGCCCCATGCGCCTCGCCGGAACAGCGCGCCAACGCCCAGCCGGCGGCGCCGGCGAGAGCAACGGCACAAAGCCTCGCCGAGAGTCTTGTACCCGCCGCGGACACGCAGGTCCGGGTACTGGCCAGCAGCACTCCAGACCGCGATGAAATCGCCTTTGCCCTGCAGATGAAGGCGACGCCAACGTCCGAACACCCCGCGCAGCGCGAATCGCCTGTGAAGCTTGCGGCGGCTGAAGCGTCACGGCAGAGTCCCACTCCGGCGCCGGACCGCGAGGGCACTGCGCCCGAGTCGGCGGCGGCCAGCGAGAACCGTCCGTCCCCGTCGGGCGAGCCAGACGACGCGCCAAGGCGCGACGGGCGGGAGCGCCACCCGGAGGTGACGCCGCCCGAGCGCACCGAAACTCCCGCCGCGACCCCAGCGGGCAAGATGATTCCTCATGCGGCGCCGGACGCGCAGGTGAGAGCGGAAACCGCGGCCGAGCGTCCGGACACTACGGCGGCCAAACCGGTCCGGTTACAAGATGCCATGGAGAGCGAGACCAAATCGGAAGCGGCCAGAGCGAATCCCGTGCGCGATATGAAATTTGAAGTCACCAGCGGGGAGCGCCGCGTCGAAGTGCGCTTGTCGGAGCGCGGCGGCGAAGTGAAGATGACGGTACGGACGCCGGACGCCAACCTGGCGAGCACGTTGCGCGAGAATCTGCCCGCGCTCTCCGCCCGGCTCGCCGAGAGTGGCTTGAAAAGCGAAGCCTGGCATCCGGCAGCCTCCTCCCCTAACGAGCGGCGGTACACTGCTGAGTCTTCCGCGGGCGGCGCATCCCAGGATGCCAACTCGCAGCCCCGCCAGCAGGACCGTGAACCAAAACACGGCACCGGACAAGGGCGTCCCCAGTGTCCTCAAGAACCAATATTACAAAAGCAGAAAGGAAGAGATTTTGCATGGCTCATGTCATCCCTACGTTAAGAACAGCGTCGCGCGCGACGTATACTCCGCCGGCAATGCGGCGTAAATTGGATATTCCTGCGAGTGCGAGTAATCCGGCCCCAGCGGCGGATTTCCGCACGGTATTGAAAGACCAGTCCGCCCCGGCTGCTGCGGCGACGGCATCGCCTGCCGACACCCTCGCGACACTCTTTTCCTCGCGGCCAGCCCCCGCGGTGGTGACACCAACCGCGGCTACCACGTCGAAGATGGCGCCCACCGCGCAATCGCTCTTCGGCGCCAATCCGTGGAGCACCGGCGCCGGCGGAACCGGTCCCTACGGCGAATACAGATATAATCCCTGCTACTTCGCGACCCCTGCGACAGCCGCCAAGGTGGCGCAGATGCTGGGCGGCAAAGTGGTGACGATGGATGCCATTACCCCATTCGGCCCCTTCAAACAGAATCAGCCGAATCAAATGGTCCAGATGCCCGACGGCCGGCTGATCAACGCCGGACTTGTGGCCGGGTATTACGACCACGGTTACACGCAGCGGATGGTAGACAACATGATCGCCGCCGAAGTCAGCGGCGATGGCCTGTATTCGTAGAGGAAAACTCATGATCTCAGGAATCTCGCAGAATGACCCTACGGGGGCGAGTTCCGGCTCGTCCGGTACAACGGCCACGACCGGCACTTCACAGGTCACCAAGAACATGTTTCTGCAGCTTCTGGTGGCTCAAATCAAGAACCAGGACCCGATGAACCCAAGCGACGGTGCGCAGTATCTGACCCAACTTGCGCAGTTCCAGCAACTCGAGCAATCGCTCAATTCGGGCCAGGATCTGTCGGCCATTCGCAGCGATCTGGATAAGTTGGTGCAGTCCAGCACCAGTACGGGCAAGACCTAAACCACCAACTGACAGGAGACATCAAATGTTCACATCTTTTTCGACCGCTCTTTCCGCACTCAACGCCACGGCCACGGCGGTGGACGTCGTGGGTAATAACCTGGCCAACCTCAATACGCCGGGCTTCAAGACCAACGTGGTTTATTTTCGCGATCTGGTGACCCAATCGCTGGGCGCCGGCCTCGGGGAAACCCAGGTCGGTTTCGGTACCGCCCGCCCGCTGACCATCCGCCAGTTCACCCAGGGTGCGATCCAATCGAGCACGGGTTTACTGGACGCCGCGGTACAGGGTGACGGATTCTTCGTGACCAAGAACGCCCAAGGCAACACTCTCTACACGCGCGCCGGCAACTTTCAGGTGGACGATGCAGGCAACCTGAAGACCAATACCGGAGAGCGGGTTCAGGGCTGGACGTCACTGGACTCGAGCACCGGGGTGCTCGATACCAACGGCGCCATCGGCGACATCGTGGTCCCGGTCGGCGCGGCCAAGCAACCGGTCGCCTCCAACCAATTCACCCTGGATCTCAACCTGAACTCCTCGGTGGCCGCCGACGTAACCTCGAAATTCTCCAGCGCGATCAAACTCTACGACAGCCTCGGCTCGACGCATGTACTTACCGTGCACTTTCAGAAGACGGCGCCTAGTCAATGGGCCTACAACGTCTCCATTCCAGGCGAGGAAATCTCTGGCGGCACGGCGGGAACACCCTTCGACATCTTGGGGGCATCGGGAGAGCTGACCTTCGGGAGCGATGGCCTGTTGACTTCGCCCGCACCGGGGTCGCCCATCGGTTTTGACATTCCGGGCCTGAGCACGGGCGCGGCGGACATGCGTCTCGATTGGAACCCATACACGACCAACAATACCGCGCGCATCACTCAGTTCGGCCAGCCCTCGGCGCCGTCGGCGAGTTCGCAGAACGGCTCGGCGGCAGCGCAGTTGATTCGGGTCGGTTTGGCGGACGGCGGCAAGATGCTGGCACAGTACTCCGATGGCCAGCAGGTGATCGTTGGTCAGGTAGCGATGGCCGGCGTGCGCAATCCGGAATCGCTGATCGCGGCCGGAAACAACAATTACCAAGTCAGCGCGCGCACGGCGACGCCGGCGGTGGGGTTGCCCAATCAGGGTGGCCGTGGTGACATCGTGGGCGGCGCGATCGAATCCTCCACGGTGGATATCGCCCGCGAGTTCACTCAACTGATCGTTCTACAGCGTGGCTATCAGGCAAACTCGCGCGTGATCACGACGGTCGACGAACTGAGCCAGGAAACCATCAATCTGAAGCGCTAAGCGGCGGCAATGGCCGGTCGCGAGAAGAGTTCCGCTCAGAAGCTCTGTTTTAGATCACCATCACGCGATGGTCGGAACACTCAAGCTCGATGGCTTGGTAGATGAGGCCGATGAGATCCAGACCGTGTCTGGCCAGGAAAGGGAGCATGGAGTAGAGACGCTCCTGGAGGTGACGCTCGGGGTAGATCAGTCCGTAGAGGGAGGCTGCATCGCGGGCGGCGTCTTGATCGCGGCGCATCGCTTCGCGGCCGGTCTTACGTTCCATCTTGGCGAGTTGGTAGTTGATCTTTCTGGCGCTGCGGTCGAGGGCCTGCGCGAGAGTGGGGTCGAATGCCGTTAACTCAGCGCGCATGCGCGCCACGGCGCTCTCCACGGTAGCGGCGGATTCGCGCATTCTACCGGCCAGCGCGGGAGGCACGAGACGTGCGGCGATGCGTTCCTTGAGTGAGGTTTCGCCGTGGAAGAAATCGCCGAGCGACAGATGGTTGCGCTCCATCAATTTGGCGCTTCGGCTATCCAGGATGGTGAATCCCGCGCGTGGTATGGCGACCGGCATGCGTCCCAGCAGAACACGATAGAGGGCCTCGGATTGTGCCAGATACGCGGTCTCGGCCGGACCCCCGACGTAGCTGACCGTGGGCAGCATCGAATCCTGAATCACCGGGCGGAGGATGGCGTTGGGCGAAAGTGAAGCGGCGCGGTCCATCAACTCCTGGCTGGTGAAGCGGCGGCTGTTGTGGACGTATTCGTTGCCGGTGCGACGCAAGGCGAGGCGCTTGCCGTTTTCCAGCAGGAAGACGAACGAGGTGTGGTCTTCCACATGGACTTGGGCATGGTATCCGGCCTCGGCCAGTTCGCGGTTGCGCGTCAGTACGCCGGCGGTGAGATCCGGCGCGGCCGCCACGGCGGAGCGCAGCGCGGGCGCGGCTAGAGCGCGGAAGGCCGGCAGCATCGGGTCCACGTACAGAATGTCGAATTGCGCCAGCAGGCGGCGCAGCAGTTCGCTGAACGCCTTGCCCATAGTGTTGCCGGCGCGGTAGGTTTCTTCCACCAGGTCGGCAACTTCTTCACCGAAGGGGAGGCCGTGGAGCGCGGCGCGCAGTTCGCGCACGGGCGGGGCTACCAGGGCCACGTCGCCGACGGGTTGCTCGACCGAGGCGCGGCGCATTTCCAATTTTCGAGGTTGATGGTCCGCGCCGAAGACCCAGGCGTGGTTGACCTCGGCGAAATCGTGATCCTCGGTGGCCAGCCAGAAGACCGGAACCGCGGGCAATCCGTTGGCGGAAAGCCATGCGGCCAGCTTCACGGCATGCAGCAGCTTATAAACGGTGTAGCAAGGGCCGGAAAATAATCCCACTTGTTGGCCGGTCACTACGGCGACCGTGCCGGGTTGCGCCAAGCGTTCAAGCGCGGGACTTTCGGGGTTTTGTACTCGTAACGCGTCAATCAACGCGGCGCGGCGCTCTGCGGAAAACTCGATCTGTCGGGCGGCAGCCTGAAAAGCTTCCAGGCCGCGCAGGGGGTGCTGATAGAAAGCGGCAGTTTTGTCGGGATGATACAGCACGTCCGCGAACAAGCGCGTGGTATTGGGCAAATCACTCTGTCGGACGCAGGTACAGTGCATGCGTGGATCAGCTTAGCAGATGATCAGGCGGAGGCGAAAGATTCGGCGCATCTCAGCCTGCGGGAAGAAGCTTGGAAATGTCGTTATAAATAGCGAAAGCGACAATCACCATGATGCACACGAAGCCGACCTTAAATACCGCTTCCTTGACGTTGAGGCTTAGATCGCGCTGCATCATCATTTCCACCAGCAGCATCAGGATCACGCCGCCATCCAGAATCGGAATGGGCAGCAGGTTGAAGATCGCAAGGTTGAGACTGACCATGCACATCAACTGGAAGAATTCGGCCGGACCTTCGCGGGCGGCAGCGCCCGCCATGGTGCCGATGCCGATGGGCCCCGACAGATTCTTAGGCGACATGCGGCGTTCCAGCATCCCTTTGAGGAACTGCACGATCAGGAGCGCGCCTTTACTGTTGGCCTGTATGGATTGGCTGAACGCGGCGGGTAACGAGAGCTTGGTGGTAATGATGCGCAGTTTCTGCTGCGGAATCACACCGATCATCCAGCGCGAGGGACTATCCACGTTGGAGAATACCGGCTGTACAGTTACCAGATGCGACTGGCCTTCCCGCTGGTATTCGATCTCGATGGGCTTGCCGCCGCTGTTCTTCGTGATCTCCTGGAACTTGATCTGCGAGTGAATCGGCTGGCCGTCGACCGTGATCAGCAGATCGCCCTTTTTAAGCCCCGCCTTCGCGGCCGGCATGCCCACTTCGACGGCGCCCAACTGGATCTGGCCGCGCTCATCCCAGCCGGCGAAGCCCATGCCGGTTCGCTCGCCCAGGTTTGGCGTGACGGCAGTGTCGAAGTACTTGCCGTTGCGCTCAATGGTGAGGTACATGGGGCGGAAGGCGCTGGCGATTTCTTTGAGGCCGACGTCTTCCCAGGTCGGGTTCTTCTTGTTGTCGAGCCGCACGATACGGTCGTTGTCCTGAATGCCGGCCTTGGCCGCCGGCGAATCGACCATTACGTGGCCAATCACGGCCTGCATGTCCTCGTCGGCCACTTTCTGGAATTTGAACATGTAGAGGCCGGTCAGCAGAACCACGGCCAGCACCATATTCATAAGGGGTCCGGCGAAGGCGATGATCAAACGCTGCCAGCGAGGCTTAGCGAGGAAACCGCGCGGGTCGAGGACGTTTTCGTCGGAGAGCTGTTCACCAGCCATCTTGACGTAGCCGCCCAGCAGAATGAGCGAGAAGCGGTAGTCGGTATCGCCGCGGCGGAATCCGAACAGGCGGGGACCAAACCCGAAGCTGAAGGCTTCCACCTTCACATCGAAAAAGCGGGCGGCCCAGAAGTGGCCCAACTCGTGGATCATGATCATGACCCCGATCAGAACCAGCAGCCACAGAACGTTTTCACCAAGGAGGAGCATATAGCCTCAAGCTGTCACAGTGCCGTTCTCGTAAGCCTTTGCCAGTTCGCGCGCCATGGCCCGCGATTCCCTGTCAATCTCCAGGATATCGCCAACCGAGCGCGGTGTCCGGGAGGGCATCCGCGAGAGTGTTTCTTGAACAATTTCGTAAATCGACAGATAGCCGATCCTGCCCTGTAAAAAGGCTTCCACTGCTACCTCATCGGCCGCATTCAGCGTACAGGTAGCGCTGCCGCCGGTTTCCTGGCACTGATATGCCAATTTCAGTAGGGGAAACTTGGCAAAATCGGGCGGCAGGAATTCCCACTTCCTGGCCTCCGCCCAATCGATCTTGGGTACCGGCGCTTCCGCGCGGTCGGGATAGGTGAGCGCGTACTGGATCGGCATTCGCATATCGGTCGCCGAGATCTGAGCAAGCACGCTGCCATCCGTGTACTCGATCATGGCGTGTACGGTGGATTGGGGGTGAACCACCACATCTACCTGGGACGAGGCGAAATCGAACAACCAGCAGGCCTCGATGACCTCGAAGCCCTTGTTCATTAAAGTCGCGCAATCGATTGTGATACGGTTGCCCATCTTCCAGGTTGGATGATTGAGAGCCTGCGCCGGCGTCACAAAAGCGAGGTCGCGCGCGGGCGTATTGCGGAAGGGGCCTCCCGAGGCGGTGAGAATCAGCTTGGAAACTTGCGCCCGGTTGCCGGCGCGCAGGCACTGGTGCGCCCCGTTGTGTTCGCTGTCCACTGGCAAGAGTTCCGCTCCATGCTTCCGGACGGCTTGCATTACCAGGCTGCCGCCGGATACCAGGACTTCCTTATTGGCCAGTCCCACGCGCTTTCCCAGGCAGACCGCTTCATAAGTCGCTTCCAGGCCGGCGACCCCGACGATGGCGGAGATCACGGTATCGACCTCGGCGGCCCGTACGGCTTCCACGCGCGCCATGTCGCCCCACCGGAGCTCCGGCCAGTCGATTCGCGGCAGGCCCGATGCCGTCAGACGCTCCGTCAGACGGGTCAACCCGTCGGCGGTCGCGACCACGGCTAGCTTGGGGCGGAATTCCAGGATTTGGGCGGTGAGGGTCTCGATGTTGTGGCCCGCTACCAGGGAGTACACTTCATATAGGTGGCGGTTGCGCCGCACCACGTCGAGAGTGTTGGTTCCGATCGAGCCCGTAGACCCCAGAACGGCAATTGTTTTCATCGGACCTTCGTTATTTTATCACGAGGAACCTCAGCGCTCATGGTAAACAAATGTACGGATTTTCATAGGGATAAATATCTAGCATGGGGCAATTTGCCACCCTGTAGATAAAATCAACCTTGTTTTTAGGGGGTGTTACTGGGAAGGTCCTCTAAGCCCTTTCGGGCGCCGGGGAGGATTGCTTCAGGGGTCTTTATTTAGAGGTTAGTCTCGCTTTGGTGGGAGTTGCCTCCCCGGCTTATTCCAATAATAGTAGATTCCATTTCTGGAAGCAACACTTATTTGTATTTATTTTTTGGAAGCCACTTCCACTGCGGCAAATCTCTCCAAGACCTTGATCGTAGAGCAGATATCCTCGTCACCATGGCCGGCCGCGATGGCGGCTTGGAAAAGTTGATGGGTCAGGCCAGTCAAAAGCAGCGGTACACCCAGTTCCTGACCGCTCTCCAGCATGAGCCCGATGTCCTTGTACATCCACTTGACACTGAAGTTGGTGGTAAAGTTCCGTTCGAAGACAAATGGCGCCTTGTAGTTGATCAGCCCGCTCTTGGCGGCGCTGCTGTCCAGAATGTCCAGCATGAGCCGCGGGTCCACACCGCCCTTGGTGGCGAGGACCATGCCTTCGTTGAAGGCCATGAGAATATTGGATAGGATGAGGTTCTGTGTGAGCTTTGCCTGTAGCCCCATGCCGGCAGCGCCGCAGTAGAAGATCTTCTTCCCCATGGGGCCAAGGAGGGGGCGGATCTGCTCGAAGACGGCCTGGTCTCCACCCATCATAAAGGTTAGGTTGCCGCTCTCGGCGCCGGGTGTGGAGCCTGTGACAGGGGCGTCGAGAAACTCG
>JANYAH010000011.1 GCA_025361425.1 Candidatus Solibacter sp.
CACGATGGGCGGCGACATACGCCGGCTGCAAAGCAATCTGCTTTCACAGCAGGACGCGCGCGGCAGTTTCGGGTTCACGGGCGCGGCGACCCAGGCCACGGCCAACGGGGTGGGAGTGGTCGGAACGGGGAGTGATTTCGCGGATTTTCTGCTGGGGACTCCGGACACCAGTTCGATCGCCTTCGGCAACGCCGATAAGTACTTTCGCGGGTCCTCATACGACGCATATTTCACCGATGATTGGCGGATAGGGGCGGGCTTCACGCTGAACGCGGGCGCGCGCTGGGAATACTCGAGCCCGCTGGTGGAAAAGTACGGCCGGCTGGTAAATCTGGATATCGCGCCGGGATTTGGGGCGCAAGCGCCGGTGCTGGGCAGCAAGCCCAGCGGGCCGGTGACCGGGCGGCGGTATGCGGCTTCGCTGGTGCGTCCGGACAAGCATGGGGTGCAGCCGCGCATCGGGCTTTCGTGGCGGCCGCTATTCGGTTCGTCGCTGTTGGTGCGTGCGGGCTATGGAGTGACTTACAACACGTCGGTATACAATACGATCGCGATGCAAATGGCGCAGCAATCGCCGCTCTCGAAAAGCTTAAGCGTGCAGAACAGCCCGGGCAATCCGCTGACGCTGGCCAACGGGTTCAATGTGACGCCGGGGATTACACCGAATACGTACGCCATCGACCCGGATTTCCGCATCGGCAACGCGCAGACCTGGCAGGTCTCGGCGCAGATGGATCTGCCGGCGGCCATGGTGATGACGGCGACGTACAACGGCATCAAAGGCACGCGCGCGGTACAGGCATTCCTGCCGAACACATACCCGGCGGGGGCGGTCAACCCGTGTGCCACGTGCCCCTCGGGGTATGTGTATCAGACTTCGAACGGCAATTCGACGCGGGAGAGCGGGCAGGTGCAGTTGCGGCGGCGGCTGCACAACGGCCTGACGGCGACGGCGCAGTACACATACGCGCGAGCATACGACAACGCGGCGCTGGGCGGCAGGGGACAGGGGAACTCTGTGATCGCGCAAGACTGGCTGGACTTGAGCGCGGAACGCGGGCCCTCGAGCTTCGACCAGCGGCACCTGTTGACCTTGCAGACGCAGTATTCGTCGGGCGTGGGCGTGCGCGGTGGAGCGCTGCTGCGCGGCTGGAAAGGCGCGGCGTTCAAAGGGTGGACGCTGATCAGCCAGATCACCGCGGGCAGCGGGCTGCCGGCATCTCCGATCTACGTATCGGCGGTGAAGGGAACGGGAGTGACGGGGACCATACGGCCGGATACGACGGGCGCTTCGGTGGAGGCAGCTCCGCCGGGACGGCACTTGAATCCGGCGGCGTTCACGGCTCCGCAGGCGGGGCGATGGGGCACGGCGGGGAGGAATTCGATTCTAGGGCCTTCGCAATTCATGCTGAACGCATCGCTGGGGCGCACGTTCGCGGAAAACCTGGACCTGCGATTCGATTCCACGAACGCGCTGAACCACGTCACGTATCCCAGTTGGAACACGGTGGTGAGCAGTGCGCAATTCGGCCTGCCAGCGACGGCTAACGCGATGCGTAGCCTGCAAGCCACCCTGCGGTGGAGGTTCTAACTATGAAAGCCATTTCCATCGCACTGGTTTTCGCGCTGCTGGCCGGGGCGCAACAGCCCGTGCAGACCCCGCAGACCACCGCCAACGGGACCGTCAAGTTTCAGGCCAACACGCAACTGGTGATTGAGACGGTGACGGTGAAGGACAAGAACGGGAAGCCGGTAGAGGGGCTGACGGCGAAGGATTTCACGATTACCGAAGACGGTGTGGCGCAGACCATCCGCTTCTGTGAATTCCAGAAGCTGGACGAGTTGCAGGGAGACTTCTCGCGACTGTTAGCGGGTCCGGCGCCAGCGCCTGGGCCGGAGCCCGCAGCGGCACCCGCAATTGCGGTCCCGGGGGTGACGGCGCACCAGATTACGCCGGAACGGCCGGGCGACATACGGTATCGCGACCGGCGGCTGATGGCGATGTACTTCGACATGAGCGCCATGCCGGTGCCGGACCAGGTCCGCGCGGAAGCGGCGGCCATGAAGTTCATCAAGACGCAGATGTTGCCGGCGGATTTGATGGCGATCATGGCGTTCAACGGGGCGGCGGTGCAGGTGTTGCAGGATTTCACGGACAAGCGCGACGACCTGGAGACGGCGATCAACAAGCTCTTCATCGCCGACGCGGGGCTGGGCGAGAACGCCAACGACGAGAGTACGGCCGACACCGGCGCGGCGTTCGGCGAGGACGATAGCGAGTTCAACCTGTTCACGACGGACCGGCAGTTGGGGGCGTTGCAGACCGCGGTCAAGATGTTGGGACAGCTCAACGAGAAGAAGGTGCTGGTGTACTTCGCCAGCGGTCTGAAGCTGAACGGGATCGACAACCAGGCGCAGTTTCAGGCGACGACCAACGCGGCGATCCGAGCGAACGTGTCGTTCTACCCGGTGGACGCCAGGGGGTTGGTGGCGCAATCGCCGCTGGGCGACGCGACGCACGGGTCGCCGGGCGGGGTGGGCATGTACTCCGGGATGTCGGCGATGGCGAACACGAACAATTTCCAGAAATCGCAGGACACGATGTACGCGCTGGCGGCGGATACCGGCGGCAAGGCACTGCTGGATAACAACGATCTGTCGCAGGGCGTGGTGCAGGCGCAGAAGGCGATCACGAGTTACTACATTATTGGGTATTACTCGGCGAACACGGCGATGGACGGGCGGTTCCGGCGCATCAAGGTCACGCTGGCGGACGTGTCGCTGAAGCTGGATTACCGGCAGGGATATTACGCCGGCAAGGAGTTCAAGAAGTTCACGACGGTGGACAAAGAGAGGCAACTGCTGGACGCGCTGATGCTGGGCGACCCGATTACGGAGCTGACCATTGCCCTGGAGGTGAATTACTTCCAGTTGAACTCGGCGGAGTATTTCGTGCCGGTGGTGGTGAAGATTCCGGGGAGCGAACTGGCGCTGGCGCGGAAGGGCGGCGCGGAGCACACGCTGATCGATTTCATCGGCGAAGTGAAGGACGAGTATAACGTCACGGTGGCCAACGTGCGAGACAAGGTGGATATCAAGCTGAGCGGGGCGACGGCGGCACAACTGGCGAAGCAGCCGATTCAGTACGACAC
This sequence comes from Candidatus Solibacter sp., assembly GCA_025361425.1. Classification (GTDB taxonomy): domain Bacteria; phylum Acidobacteriota; class Terriglobia; order Bryobacterales; family Bryobacteraceae; genus Solibacter. The sequence goes on from JANYAH010000011.1 coordinate 3,153, forward strand.
GGGGTTCACACTGCTACCGGGGACTTACAGCTTGAAGTTTCTGGCACGCGACGATGAAACGGGGCGGATCGGGACTTATCTGAATAAGTTCGTGGTGCCGAATCTGAATAAGGAACTGAAGCGGGTCCCGATCAGTTCGGTGGTGTTGAGTGGGCAGCGGGTGGACATGCGAGACTCGCTGTTCACGGCGGGCAAGGACAAGACGCCGGCGGTGAACCCGCTGATCCAGAACGGACACAAGCTGATTCCGAGCGTAACGCGGGTATTCAGCCGGAGCCGCGACATGTACGTATATTTACAGGCGTATGAACGAGGCGTAACGACGATGCAGCCGCTGGTGGCGTTCGTGACCTTCTATCGCGGGCAGACGAAGGCGTTCGAGACGCCGCCGCTGCCGGTAATGGAAGGGATGGACTCGAAATCAAAGGCCGTGCCGCTGGGGTTCAGTCTGGCGCTGAACAAGTTACAGCCGGGGAGATACACCTGTCAGGTAACAGTAGTGGATACGACGGGCCAGAAAGCGGCCTTCTGGCAGGCGCCAGTGATGTTGGTGCAGTAGGGTTGGAGAAAGTCAAAGGGGGCGCGGAGGAAGTGGAGAAGAGAGGGGTGGTCCAACGGCATATCTCCTCCGGGTAAGAACGATTACAGCGACGGAAAGAAACGTGACGAAAGAAACGGCGCCGCCCCAACGGATGGACGCGGGACGGTAGCGCATTTCGACCCGGTGTCTGCCGGCGGGCACGGAGATTGCACGAAGTGCGCCGTTAGCCAGCAGAATCGGTACAGGGCGTCCGTCCAAAGTGGCCTCCCAGCCGGGGAACCAGTTGTCGGAAAGCACCAGGACCCCGGCGCAGGACAATTCCGCGGTGAGCGCCAGGTATTGGTTTTTGTACAGATCGAGGTTTACGTTTCCCTGGTCGGTGCATGCGTCTACAGGTACCTGCCGATTGAGAATCACACGCTCCCGCAAGTTCACGGCCGGCGCCAGGACCATCCGGGTAACCTCGTCAGGGGAACCAGCGACGGTGACGTGGTGAACCACCCAGGCACGCGGGAATGCGGTGGGACGCTCCCAAACCTTCCATCCTTGAGAACTGGTGAAAACTTCGGGGCCGGCATCGGGAGGCGCCTTGCGGCCGACATGGTAGCGGACGCCATAGAGGTCAAGTACGCGAGGGTTCCACCACCCAAGCCGCCAAACGGCTTCAGGCGCGCTTGGTAAAAAGCCACCCATTGTTGGGATACCGTACCAATCGCCGAAGTTGAAGAGCAGGTCGTCATAAACATAATTCACCCGCGACACGGCGGCGCGTTCCTTTAAGAAGTTGACCACGCCGCTCATGCCGCCGTAGAGCAGGGGACGCACGACCGAGGCTGGATCATCGACATGAACATATTCCGAACCGCTACTGTTATAGCCTTCAAAGAGGCCGAGGACCAGTATGGCCGCGACCATGATGAGCGGACTAACATGGCCGCGTTGCCAAGCGTAAAGCAACAGGGCCAGCAAGATGGCGACAAGAGCAACGCCGGCGATCCGCTCCGCCGCATCGGGGATACTTTTGACGAGTGACGGAGGATAGAGGCTCATCAGGAACAGAATTACGCCAATGGCCGCCGTACCGCGGTACACCAGGTAGAGGCGGGATCCCGACCGTTGCAAGATGGCTTGAATACCAAAAGCCACCAGCGCGGCCAGCGCAACATCGGCTACGGCCATGGCCATGATGGGAGCTCTGGCTTTTTCCAGTCCTGGGACAATGGAATAGAGAACACCGTGCAAGGGATTCAGGCGCACCAATGAGAACAACCATGCGGCGGTCGCGGTTCCTACAAATATGCCCGTACCTCGATGTCTAGGTAGTAACAGCACGGCCGCCGCGGCCAGCGTTAACGGCACGATGCCGACCAGTGGATTCACTATGGATTCAGATCCGGGCACTATTAAGAAGAGGAGTTCCGATGCTTTCCAGGCCAAGATCTCATGTACCGGGTAAGGCACCGGAGTTTGACCATTGACGGGATTCAGTGCGTTCACCCACCGCAAAGCATAGCGGGCATACTCCAAGGCTGGAAGAATCTGAACAGCCGCCGCAGCGGCGGTGACGAGCAGCGTCAGAGCCGTACGCATTAGGGCAGCAGGCAAAGTCAACGAACGGCTAAGTACGGCTGCCACACCCAATCCGCATAAAGCCAGTACGGCGAACATTGGCACGGCATGGTGGCCGGCCAAAACCGAGAGGCCCAGGAAAGCACCGGCCAATATGGCGCTGAGAGTGGCGGATTGACCACGGAGACAGCGAAGGTAATAAAGAAACACCAGCGGTAACCACACCGCACCTGCCGCAATCTGTGGCCATGCAACATGACCAAGGAACCCCGCGGTGGCGAAGAATACCGCGCCCACCACGCTCGCCATACGGCTGGCGTTGAGTGAGCGAAGAAAGAGGTACGCGAAGAAGGCGCCCAGCGCGTGCAGTAAGACGAACCAGATGTGCACCCACTGAAGGCGCAAGTGTCCGGACGCATCCAAGGGCGCGGCAAGCAAAACCCATGTTAGAGGACTGAACACAGCCGGCTGGACCTGTCCGGCCAAAGGTTGGCCGCCCAAGACGAATGGATCCCAGAGTGGCAACTCGCCGTTGTGCAGCGCGGCCGCCTGCACTTGGAGCCAAGGCAAGACCTGGTGTCCGATATCGGGCCGTTCGATGAAGGTGTATTGCGCTGTGAGTGCAATTTTCCAAAACGCGACGAGCAGACAGACCGCGCACAACGAAAACGCCCATATCGAACGAATTTCGATACGCAGCTTCGGAGGGGATATTTGGCTCACGGGAACGACTACTTTAACAGGACAGTGACGGCGGAGGGCGCGACGTCGAGGCGGTCGATGCGGTGGCCGAGTTGAAAGGGCTTGCCGATGACGGCGTCGGGGTACATGGGGACGAGGAAATTCTGAATCAGGAAGTCGAGAGTGCGGCCGTCGATGGCGAGACCGGAGACCTCGACGCGCTGGATATCGACGGTGGCCTGGCCGGCGGAAGAGCGTATGCGAGCGGTGACACTGACGGGGCGCTCGCCATCGAGGAGCTTAGACAGGAGCCAGCCGGGTTGGCGGCCGGCGGAGCGCTCCAACTTCCCGAAATCGATCAGGGCGGCGCCGGTGGCGAGATCGCGGGCGGCTACGCGGAGTTCGGGATTGCGCACGCCGGCGGGAGCTTCGTGGGCGACCCACGCGTTGAGTTCCGGGAAGTTGAGGATGACGCGCGCGCCGGGGCGCAGGCGGCCGTCTTCGATGGAGTCGAATTTCTGTTTGGCGGAAACGTAACCGTTGTAAGAGGCGCCGGCGAGGGATGCGGCGACCAATAGAAGCGAAACGGCCCACAATCGGCGGCTCATGATGGGATGGACGGTAGCGGGAGTAATGAGGTTGCCGGGGATAGCGCGAAACCACGCACAGACTGTGGAAAAAACCACACCCTGGAGGCGGGTGGGGGGTGGGTGCAGGTAAGCAGGCGTGGCGATTGGTTTTAGATCCAAAGAGATAGGTGAATTCTGTCGGACCGCGGAGAACGGCGATTGTGTTGCAAATGTAATTGTGGAGTTATTTATGCCGATACCTTTTTTGGATTTGGCGTTGATTCTGTTGGCTGGGGTGACGGTGTGGCGGTTAGGCAGCGTCTGGTTGAAGTACCGCGGCAAGCGAGTCATCACGTGCCCCGAAAACCATGATTCGGCGGGTGTGGTGGTGGACGCCACGCACGCGGCAGCGAGCGCGTTCGGCAGGGCTCCGGAATTGCGCCTGAGCGAGTGTACGCGCTGGCCGGAAAATGCTGGATGCGGGCAGGAATGCCTGAGCGAGGTGCGGGAAGCCGGGGCGGATTGCCTGGTGCGCAGCATCATCGTCAAATGGTACCGCGACAAGGACTGCGCCGCATGCGGGCAGCCGATTGGGGAAATCGACTGGACCGGGAGCCGTCCCGCGCTACTGGTGGCCGACCGGGTAAGTATGGAGTGGAACCAGATTCCCGCCGATAAGTTAATCGGGACGCTGGCGGCTGCGTTGCCGCTCTGCTTCGCCTGCCACACGGCGAATCGGCTGGTCAAGGAGCACCCTGAACTGGTGACGGACCGGCATCGCGCTGGCCTTTGATGTAGCTCTACGAGGTCTTTTGATTGAAGCTGGTTTTGTTTTTCCTCCTGGCGGGCGTCTTCCCCGGCTGGAGCGAAACGCGGGGTGCAACGTTTGCCCCCATCACGCTGTACACGCAGTTTCAGCAGGCACCGCCGGAGGGCGTGCTGCAAGCACTCGAGGATGAAGTGGAGTCGATCATGGCGCCGATTGGACTTCGTTTTGAGTGGCGCGAGCTCGGCAAGGCGGGGGGACACGAAGTTTCCGCGGAACTGGCGGTGGTCGCGTTTCAGGGAAGGTGCGACACCGCGGGCCTGATGGCGTACAGCAAGTTCGAAGGAGCATTGGGCTGGACACACGTCAGCGACGGGCAGATTCTGCCGTTCACGGACGTGAGTTGCGACCGGGTTCGGGAGTTCGTAGAGTCGGGGCTGCTGGCGCTGCGGGCGGAGGATCGGGCAGAGAAATACGGGCGTGCGCTGGGCCGCGTCCTGGCCCATGAGCTGTACCACATCTTCGCCCACACGATGAGGCATGGGTCTGTGGGTGTGGCGAAGGAGAGTTACAACGTGCGGGATCTGCTGACCGACGAATTCCAGTTTCAGGCCAAGGAATCGCGGATGCTGCAGACGAGCCGGCCGAGGCACGCGGTGGAGAATGCGGCTGGGTCGATGTAGCGGGTGCGCGGTATAATTTCCGATAGTGAACCCTCAGCTCGAAGAATATCGTCAACAATTTGAACGGATTGCTAACGAGGCAAAGCAACTGACCGCAGGTTTGACGGAGGCCCAGTTCAACTGGCGTCCAGCGCCAGGGCAGTGGTCGATTGAAGAATGTCTGGCGCACTTGACCGCGTTGGGACAGGTAGAAGTAGAGGCCGTGGAAAAAGCCGTGGATGAGGCGAAGGCCAAAGGGATCACGGGTACGGGGCCATTCGAGTACCCGGTGTGGGAGCGGTTCATCCTGCGAGAGACGGAGCCTCCAGTGCGGCATCGGATGCCCGCACCGAAGCGGTTCGTACCGGTACACGGACAACCGATCACGGGCATTCTGCCGACGTTTCTGCACGTGCAGCGGCAGTTCACGATTCAGACGGAGCGGGCGGACGGATTGGATCTGCGGCGGGTGAAGGTACCGACACCAATTACGCGGCTGTTGAAATTAAGTTTGGGGGCCACTCTGGCGCAGGCGGCGGCGCACGAGCGGCGTCACATGGCACAGGCGCGGCGGGTGTGGGAACGGCTGCCCTAAGCAACCACGCAATAATAATTTCACATCGGCTGCGTCGGCTATGAGGCGCCGGCACCCGTGCCGGGCGTGCTGCAAAGGGCGTCCCGCGGCAGACTGAAAACCTGCGCCACGTGCGAAGTTTTTGAGGGGAAATGAGGCGGGTGAGAGCGGCGGACCATCGAGCTGATGGTCCGCCGTTGTGGTTACAGCTACTAACTACTGGATGGCTACGGTGGGGGCGCCGGCGCCGGATGAACTCGCCGTACCCACGTTGATCACGATGGGGACCGCACCGCCGACCGGCGCGTTGGCCGGGATCAGCAGATTCACCTGCATCACGCCGGAGACGATGCCCGGGGCGGAACCGGCGTACTGCACGTCGGCCGTGATTCCACCAATGGTGGCCGTCACGGTGAGCACTGGCTTCTTAAGAGCGGAACCATCGGCCGGAATGATGGCGCCATCGGAGCCTTGGGGAGCAGTCGCGCCTTCCCCGGTCATATAGACAACGATGACGTTGCCGCGCTTCTCAGGGGTGTTCGAGCCATTGATGACACCATTCTGATTAAGGATGGAGCCGGGACCAGTGCCCGATGAGTTGAGTGTATAGATACCGGGGACCGCGGCCACGACCGAGTATTGGACGGGAGCCGACTGGACGCCGAAGTACTCGACCACGATGTTGGTGCTGGTGCGCCCGCCGACACCGTAAGGCACCATAACGCTGGTCTGGCTGTCGGAAGCGTAGATAATGGGCGCCGCCACGTTATCGAAGAGTATGCGGGTGTTGGCAACGTTGGTGGTGAAGGCGTTGTTGGCGATTGTGCCATAGCTCAATATGACCGGACCGAGGCCGGCACCTTTGATCCATATATTCTCGCCGGGCGAAAGACCGCCCAGGAGGTAGTTGGCTGCGTTTCTTACTTCGACCACGACCGGTTGGGGAATCGCGGTCACGGTGAAGGTGACGTCAACGATGGCGGCCGCGAGGGCGATGGGCGAACCGATGAGGACCTTGCCGGTGTACGTGCCCGCGGCCAGGCTACCAGGCAATACCGAAACGGCGAACGTGGCCGGTGCGTTGCCGCTGGTCGGCTTGACGGTAAGCCAGGACTGCACGGCGGCGCCAGGGTACTGCACCTGGGTGCTCAACGGCACGGTGCCGGTGGAGCCCGTACCGCTCACGGCGAAATTCTGCGGAGCGGGCGCGGCCTGACCCATGATGTAGACGAAGGAAAGAGAAGTGGGCACGGCGGCGAGGACGGCCGGCGGCACCACATTCAGGATCACCCCAACGGCGATCGGGCTGCCGGCGGCGCCGATGGAGGCGATGGTGATGTTACTGGTGTACTGACCAACGGGCAGAGTGGCGCCGCTGACCGAAACCTGCACACTGGATGGGGTCGTGCCGGAAGCCGGAGTGGCGGTGAGCCAACCAGCGTTCAAGGCGGCGGTAGCGACGGTGTAGTTCAACGCAGCGGGGCTGCCAGCAACGGCGATGCTCTGCGAGGCTGGAACCGGGCCGCCCGCCGCCTGCGTGAAGATGAGCGTGGTGGTGGGAGCGGAGATGGTCCCAGGATTGACTTTGAATTTCACATTGATGGTGGCGGGACTGTTCCCTGCCCCAGGCGAAGTCACGACGATGGTGCCGGTGTAAGGTCCCGGGGTCAGTTTAGACCCATCGACGGCAATGGTGAGGGTGCCGCTGGTGGCGCCGCTGGCGGGCGAGACGGAGAGCCAGGCCACGGAGTTATTGCTGTTGGCGAGCGCGGTGTAGTTTAAGGCCTGCCCGCTGCTGCCGACGGTGACGGTTTGCGAGGCGGGAGCGGGCCCGTTCAGGGTTTGCTCAAAGCTGAGATCGGCGGGAGTCAAGGTCAGCGACCCCGCGGTCACGTTGAGCGTGACCGGAATGGTGACGGGGCTATTGGCGACCACCGCGCCTCCGGGTCCAGCGGCGGTCACGGTCACCGTGCCGGCGTAGGGGCCGGCGGGGAGTCCGAACGTATTCACCGAAAGGATGAGGCTATTGTTGGCGGCTGTGCTGCCGCCCAGCGTATTGACGGACAGCCAACTTCCCGGAGACTGGAAGGCAACCGCGTAAGTCAACACGTCGGAACTGGTGCTGCTGAGGATGATGGGCGGCGCCGCGGATTGCGTATTGACGCCGAGTGTAAACACGGGAGGATCGGGCGCGGTGAGCACAAGCTGCGCGGTGGTGGAAACGAACAGCCTCACATCGATAGTAAGCGGGCTGCCGACGGCCGCCGCTCCGGTGGCGGAATTAATGGCGTTGATGGTGACTTTACCGGTGCAGGTACCGGCGGGAAGGCCGGCGGGGGCGACGGAGACACGCAGGGTATCGTCCGTCACACCGCTGAGCGAGTTGTTGGCGCTAGCTGCCTGCAACCAGGCGGACCCGCAGGTAGTGGTGGCCAGGGATGCGGTGTAATTGAGCGGCACGCCGGTAATGCTGGTGAGCTTGACGCTGCGTTGCGCCACCGCGGCGGATTGCCCAATTTGGTAGGGGAAGCTCAGCGTGCCGACGCTGGCTGAAATCGCGGGGTCGTTGGTGATCTTCAAGACCACGGGGATTTGCTGGGCGGTGCTGCCCTGGGTCGCGGAGACCACATTGACCGTGGCGGAATAGGTACCTTTCGTCAGTCCCACGGGATTGACGGAGATGGTGAGCGGCGTGGCGGTGCTGCCGGCATTGGGCACGGAGAGCCACGGTGAGTTGGCGCTCGTGCTGACCGAATAGTTCAGGATTCCATTGGTAGCGGTGATGTTGACGGTTTGCGGCGCCGGAGTGCTGCCCACCTGACCGGTGAAATTCAGCGTGGTATTGGGCACGTTCAGCAAGGCCGTGCTGGAGATGTTGAGCGTGACCCCAATATCCTGCTGCGGGGGGCTGCCTCCGAAAGTGAAGAGCGTGATTTTGCTGGTGTAAGTCCCGACGGCGAGACTAGTGGGGTTCACGGTGTAAGTAATCAGAGCCGTCCCAGTGGTGGCGCTGGTGCTGCCGCTAGGCGGGGTGATGGTGGAAATATTGGACAAACTGCTGGAGCTCTGGATGAAGCTATAGCCCAACTGCTGGGCGGCTGTAGTGGAGATGGTAAATGTCTGGCTCGGGTTGGGTGCCGCGATTCCGGTCTGCCAGTTCAGAATCAGGGACTGCGGGTTGACGGTGACCGGGGGTGTCGGCAGGACGCTGAGGGTCACGGACACGACGGCCGGGGGACCTTGCCCGGCAGGCGGCGTAATGGTGATAGTGCCCGAGTAAGTATTGGGCACGAGACCGGCCACAACGGAATTGCTAATTGGCACAGAGAGGGTGCTGGGCGAAACGCAAGGAGTCTGTAGTGGGCCGATCCAACTGCCGCCGGTGGTGTTGGTGGTGGCGGTGGCGGTGCACTGGGTGGCGGCGGCGCTGTTGAGGGCAAGCGTCTGGGCGGCCGGAAAATTGTTACTGCCGAGGGTGTAAGTAAAGGCGAGCGATTGGGGACTGACACCGATAGCGCTCACGTTGAAGGTCACCACGATGGGGGGATTGTTATAGGATGAGCTGCTGGTGATGGCGATATTGGCGGTATAGGTGCCGGCGGAAAGCCCAGTGGGGTCGGCGGTTAAGGTAACGGTGGCGGGGGTAGTGCCGTTGAAGCCTAAGGCTTGCCCGTTCGCTTTGAGCCAAGGATAGCTCGGGTACGCGAGGTTGAAGGAAATGGCCACTCCCGTAGTGCTGGTAATATTTAGCGCCTGGGTAACGCCGGAGCCACCGAACTGACCGGACAAGGTCAGCGTGGGCTGATCTACAACCAGCGTTTGAGCACTCAGGGCGTGGGCGGAAGCAAGCGCGAGCAGCGGCAGAATCAGGTGGGAAATCGACAGAATTTTCTTCAAAGTAGAACCTCCAAAAGGGCGGGCGGTTGGACGGGAGAACGCCTCATCACAAAACTTACTGAGCACGGCGCGTGCCATTTGGCGTTTCCTCACAAGAACATAATGAACCAAAAATGTTTTATATACAATAGATTTCAAGAGTTAGATACACAGCAAGGGGTGAGGTTAGCCGATTTTAATGGGGGGACGGCGGTACACGGCGACACAGCCGTTGTGACAAGGGGCCACGATTTCAAGCGCCGTACAGGCCGTGTGAGACGGCATAACCCAGGACAGCGGCGCCCAGCCCGGCCGGGCATTGGCGGGATGCCAAGGCGAGGCGGATGGCGGAAGAGGATATGGGGACCTCAATATCGTCGATGCGATCGAACTCGACGCCGGGAGGCGATTGGTAGAGGTGTCCGGGACGGCTGACCACGAGGAAGCGAACACCGCGGGCGACGTCGCGCCAGCGGTGCCAGGTGCGGATCTCGGCGAAGGCGTCGGCGCCGATGAGGAAATACAACTGGTCGCCGGGCGCGAGACGGGCGCGTATTTTCAGGATGGTATCGATGGAGTAACTGCTCGCGGCGCCTTCCTCGAGGCGGGAGACCTCGAAGCGCGGATCGCCCTGGCAGGCGAGCTCGGCCATGCGGACACGGTCGGCATACGGAGCGTGCGTGACGCCGGCCTTGTGAGGCGGATGGGCGGCGGGGACGAAGAGGACGCGGTCGAGCTGGAAGCGTGCGGCAGCCTCGCGGGCGAGAGCCAGGTGGCCATCGTGGATGGGGTCGAAGGTGCCGCCGAAGATCGCGAGTTTCAAGGCAGGTGAGGCAGGCGTTTCCGCCTGCCAACCGGGAGTCTCAAGGGAGTCACGCTAGGTTTTCTCGATGGTGACGGAGTTGATGCGGACTTCCTTGGCGGGACGGTCCTGGGCGCCGCGGGGAAGCTTCGAGATCTTCTCGACCACGTCGTAGCCCTCGATGACTTCGCCGAAGATGCTGTGCTTGTTGTCGAGCCACGGGGTGGCGGCGACGGTGACGAAGAACTGGCTGCCGTTGGTGTTGGGTCCGGCGTTGGCCATGGAGAGGAAGCCGGCCTTGGTGTGTTTCAGGGTGGGGTGGAACTCGTCGGCGAATTTGTAGCCGGGGCCGCCACTGCCCGTGCCTTGGGGGTCGCCGCCCTGGATCATGAAATCCGGAATGACGCGATGAAAAATGGTGCCGTCATAGAACGGCTTTCCGGTTTTGGAACCATCGGCAAGAGAGACAAAGTTGTTCACGGTATTAGGCGCCTTGTCGGCAAAAAGCAGAACCTTGAACTTGCCTTCGGTGGTATCGAATGCTGCGTAAATTTCGTTGGCCATCTCTAAAATTGTAACAGGATGCCTATGGTAAACTGATGGCAAGAATGCGGCCCTGGAGCCGTACCGGATCCGCGTGTTGGATCCGCGTACTGGAACAGTATCCGCCCGGAGAATCATATGCCACTCACGATTGAGGAACATCGGGAACTAGGGCATGAAATGAAAGCGGCCGCCCAGCGGCTGCGCGCTCTTTGCGGCTTGGTGGAGGGCGTGTACGGGCCGGCCAATCGCGCCGCCTTCAGCTTCAAGAAGGCGATGGTAGCGATTGAACACCTGGAGCAGGATCTGGCGACACAAGCGATGCAGGATCTTCCGGGCTATCCATCTAACGACATTTATCTGTAGGGCTGGTGCGAGCTGCCCCGGCCGAACAGCGGACTCGACAAACGGCCCCTGATTTGCTACGATGCTAATACCATTGTGGTACAACTGCCCGACCAAACCATCCATACCACGCCAGCACGTCAAACCTCCAGCAGTACATCCGAGGAGTAAACCTTAGGAACTCTATGGCTTCTAACACGTATTCCCAGGGCGCCCAAGTCGAGCATGTTAAGTTCGGGTTGGGGCAGGTCCTGTCCAGCAGCGAAGAACGAATCGTCATTAAGTTTGACGATCACGGCGAAAAGAAGTTTGTCACCACGTTGGTGATGGGTAGTTTGAAGAAGAGCGACCGTGCGGCTCCCGTCGAGAAGAAGGGCACCCGCAAAAAGAAGACTGTGGTACGCGCTACGGCGTAGCACGCAGGATTTCGAGGACACTTTCGTTGAACGCAAGCCAGAAACGGTTATTTGAAGAGGCCCGCAAGCGCAACCCGGACCTCAAGATGCCATCCGAGACGACCAAGCCACCGGCGAATTGGTCGGAAGCCGATCTCCAGTTGGTGAAGCAGGGAGTCGGCGACAAATCCAGCAGGCCGGCGACTCCGGCGGCCGCCATGGGCGATGCCACCGGCGAAGCCCCCTCCGGCGAACAACCCGGCAGCGTGGTGACCTATTTTGAAGCCAAGGGCTTCGGGTTCCTGCGCCCCGACGATGGTGGAAGGGATATCTTTTTCCACGTTTCCCGCCTCTCCGAAGGCCTGGCAACAGACCTGCGTCCGGGCACGCGGGTTCTCTACGAACTGGGCATGGACCGCACCGGGAAGATGGCGGCAAGCAGCCTGCGCATCCCGCCGCCCGCGGTTCCCGTGGCCGCGGAATAATAGCTATAATAGGAAGACTCCACAACACCCCGCGCAGGGATACCCTTGCGGGGTTGGTCTATTTTCATGTTCGACAACCTATCAGACAAACTGCAGCGGGTCTTCAAGAACCTGCGCGGCGAAGGTAAGCTCTCGGCCGAAAACATGGAGAGCGCCCTGCGCGAAATTCGCATGGCGCTGCTCGAAGCCGACGTCAACTTCAAAGTTGTCAAACAACTGATCGAGAGCATCAGGCAAAAGGCGGTAGGCGAGGAAGTGCTCAACGCCCTATCACCCTCGCAGCAGGTAATCAAGATTGTTCACGAAGAGCTGATCAAGATTCTGGGCAGCCATGAATCGAAGCTGCGGTATGCCAACGAGCCGCCCAGCGTCTTCCTGATCGTGGGCTTGCAGGGCTCCGGCAAGACGACTTCGACCGGCAAGCTGGCTCGTTGGCTTTCCCGGAACGGCCACTCGCCGATGATGGTATCGGTGGACGTGTACCGCCCGGCGGCGCGCGAGCAGTTAAAGGTGGTGGCGCGCGAGGTTGGTACGCCGATCTATGAGGGTGAGCCCGGTGAGACGGCGCCGCTGGACCTGGCACGGTCGGCGCGCAGGGAAAGCGTCAATCGGGGCCGCGACGTCCTGCTGGTGGACACGGCCGGCCGCCTGCATATCGATGACGACCTGATGGTGGAGTTGCAGCAATTGAAGGAGCAACTCAACCCGGTGGAGATTCTGTTCGTGGCCGACGCCATGACGGGACAGGACGCGGTGAAATCCGCCGATGAATTCCACAAACGCCTGGGGATCACGGGCGTAATCCTGACCAAGATGGACGGCGACGCCCGCGGCGGCGGCGCGATTTCGATCCGCCACGTGACGGGACAGCCGTTGAAGTTCGTGGGCGTGGGCGAGAAGTTCGACGCGTTCGAGCCGTTCCATCCCGACCGGGCGGCCAACCGCATCCTGGGCATGGGGGATATTCTCAGCTTCATCGAGAAGGCCGAAGAAGCCATCGACAAGAAGCAGGCCGTGGAGATGCAGCGCAAGCTGATCGAGAACGATTTCACGCTGGAGGACTTCCGCAATCAGCTGAAACAGATTCGTAAGCTGGGGCCGCTGGAATCGCTACTGGGCATGATGCCCAAGGTAGGGATTCTGAAGGATCTGCAGAACGTTAAGGTTGACGAGAACGAAATCAATCGCGTGGTGGCGATCATCGATTCGATGACGTACCGCGAGCGCGACAATCATATGATCATCAACGGAAGCCGGCGCCGGCGGATCGCCAAGGGCAGCGGCACTTCCGTGCAAGAGGTCAACCAGTTGTTGAAGCAGTACGGGCAGGCCAAGAAGATGATGAAGACGTTCTCGGGTGGCTTTATGGGCAAAAAGCTCGGTAAGATGAAGTTGCCCGGTGGGTTTCCATTCGGCAATCTGCCTTCGTGATTTTGGGAAAAGTTCGGGCAGGTCTTTGACCGCCCCACATTGGAGTATTCATGCTGATGATTCGCCTGGCGCGGTTTGGCGCCAAGAAGAAGCCGTTCTATCGTGTAGTGGTAATTGAGAAGGAGCGCGCCCGCAACGGCCGCCACCTGGAAGTGGTGGGACACTACAACCCGCTGACCTCGCCGAAGAAGGTCATGCTGAAGCATGACCGAATCGAGCACTGGACCAAGAGTGGAGCCCAGCTTTCGGACACAGTCAAGCAGCTGGTGGAAAAGAACCCTCCCGTCCAGCCGCTGGTCTAGGCCAAAGTGGGACAGGCCTGCCGGCCTGTTTTTGTGTACAAATGCGTCTGGACCTATTACGAACGGCATCTGCCTCACTGGCAACGCGAGGGGGCTGCGGAGGCCGGTGCGTTCGGCAGATCGGAACCACGGGCCAGGATGCCTGTTTGACTTCGCGGGTTGTGGTTCGCGAGTGCGGCGCCGGGTTCGGTTACCATGAAATTTATGGAGGCGGGGTGAATGAGACAGTTGGTTGAAGATATCGCGAAAGCTCTGGTAGACATCCCGGACGAGGTCGTGGTCCGCGAGGTGCTGGGCGAACAAGTCACGGTTCTGGAATTGCGCGTGGCGGCCAGCGATCTTGGGAAAGTGATCGGCAAACAGGGTCGAACCGCGCGCTCTATCCGCACCATTCTTGGGGCGGCGGGAATGAAGCTGAATCGCCGGTTTACCTTGGAAATCCTTGAGTAGCGAAGCAGAGACCGGCTGGGTCGCGGTCGCCCAACTTGGCAAGACGCGGGGCAACACTGGCGAAGTGACGGCAGTGATTCTCAGCAGCAAGCCGGAACGGTATCAGTCTCTGAAAGAAGTTTTCCTCTTCGCGCCTGGCGGTCCCGCCGGGGGTGAGAAATACCAAGTGGACTCCACGTGGTTTCATGTTGGCACGCTGGTTTTCAAGTTCCACGGGGTGGACACCATCTCCGCTGCCGAAGCTTTGTACGGCCGCGAAGTGCGCATCCCGGCCAGCCAGCGTACGGCGCTGGATGAGGGCGAATATTTCCAGAGCGATCTGATCGGCTGCGAGGTAGTGGACCGGCGGACGGGCGAATCGATCGGCCACGTAACCGCTTGGGACGAAGGCGGCGGCTCCGGGCTGCTGGTGGTAGACGACAATCTACTGATTCCGTTCGCGCGTTCCATCTGCCTGGAGATCGACCCCGCGGCCAGACGCATCGCGGTAGAATTACCCGAAGGACTAAAGGACTTAAACCGCCCGTGATTTTCCATGTGCTGACGATCTTCCCCGAGTTCTTCGAGGGGCCGTTCGCGCATGGTGTGGTGAAGCGCGGCAAAGACGCCGGACTGCTGGACATCCGCATTCACAATCTGCGCGACTGGACGCACGACCGGCACCGCACGGTGGACGACCGGCCCTTTGGCGGCGCGGAAGGCATGGTGCTCAAGTGCGAGCCCATCTTTTCCGCTGTGGAATCCATCTGGCCGGAACGCGATGCCGCGCAGAAAGTAGCGCTGCTTTCGGCACAGGGGCGCCTGTTCGACCAAGCGATCGCCAACCGGCTTGCCAAGAGTTCCGAACTGCTGTTGATCTGCGGGCGGTATGAGGGCGTGGACGAGCGCGTGGCCGAGCACCTGGCGGATGAAGAAATCTCGATCGGCAACTACGTGTTGAGCGGCGGGGACCTGGCGGCCGCGGTGGTCATCGATGCGGTGGCACGGCTCTTGCCCGGAGTGCTGGGCAACGAAGCGTCGTCGGCGTTCGAATCTTTCCAGGAAACGGGCCACGGCGAAGGCTTGCTGGATTGCCCGCATTGGACGCGCCCAGCAGAGTTCCGGGGCTGGAAGGCGCCGGACGTGCTGCTGGGCGGCAATCACGAAGAAATCCGCAAATTCCGCAAGAAGAGCGCGCGGGAGAAGACGGAAAGACTGCGGCCGGATTTGATGGATTAGCGAATTACGCGCGCGCCTTTGCCTTTCATGGCAGCCTCCACCTCTTTAAGCGACGCCGTGCTGGTGTCGCCGGGAGTGGTCATGGCCAGGGCGCCGTGCGCCGCACCGTACTGCACCGCTTCCTGGGGAGTCTTGCCGGCCAAGAACCCGTAGGCCAGGCCGGAAGCGAAGCTATCGCCGCCGCCGACGCGGTCGAAGATTTCGAGATTCTCACGCAGCGGCGCCTCGTAGAACTGGCCGCCGGTCCACAGAATCGCGCCCCAATCGTTCAGCGTGGCCGTCTTGGCATTGCGCAGCGTGGTGGCCACCACCTTAAAGTTGGGGTACATGTTGACCACTTCGGCAATCATCTTGCGGAAGTTCGCCGGATCGAGCTTGGAGATGTGCTCATCCATGCCCGGCACTTGGAACCCCAGGGCGGCGGTGAAATCTTCTTCGTTGCCGATCATGACATCCACCAGCGAGGCGATACGGCGGTTGACCGCCACGGCGCGTTCGATGCCGCCCTGCGACTTCCACAGCGAGGCGCGGAAGTTGAGATCGTAGGAGATCACGGTGCCGGCGGCGCGCGCGGCTTCCATGGCCTCGATTACCAGATCTGCCGCAGTGGCGGAGAGCGCCGCGAAGATGCCGCCGCAATGCAACCAGCGGACACCCTCCTCCTCAAAGAGCTGCTTCCAATTCACGTCGCCGGGCGCCAATTGCGAGGCCGCCGACCAACCGCGGTCCGAGCAGCCGACGGCACCGCGGAGACCATAGCCGCGCTCCGTGAAATTCAAACCGACTCGCGCCGTGCGGCCGATGCCGTCGAAGGGCGCCCACTTGACGTGGGAGAGATCGACGCCGCCTTGCAGCATCAGGTCTTCGAGCAGCCGGCCGACGTCGTTTTCGACGATGGCGGTGACCACGGTGGTGCGCAGGCCGAAGCAGCGGCGCAGACCGCGGACCACGTTGTACTCGCCGCCGCCTTCCCAGACGTGGAAATTGCGGGCGGTGCGGATGCGGCCTTCACCGGGATCTAGCCGCAGCATGACCTCGCCGAGCGCGGCTGCGTCCCAACGGCAACTCTCGCGGGGTTTGATGGCCAGTGCCATGAGCTATTTGCCTCCCCGAATCTTCTGGATCAGGTCCAGGGTAGCGCGCACATTGGCGGCGATGCCGGGATAGTTACCGGCTTTGAGCAGGTCGTTACTCACCAAATTGGAGCCCATGCCAACGCAGGAAACGCCGGCGTCGAACCAGCTCTTGAGCGAGGCTTCGGTAGCCTCCACGCCGCCGGTGGGCATGATGGACACCCACGGGCACGGCCCCTTGACGGACTTCACAAAAGCCGGGCCGCCCACTTCCTTACCGGGGAACACCTTGACGATTTCGCAGCCCAATTCCTCGGCCTGCGAGATCTCCGACGCGCTGCCGCAGCCCGGAGAGTACGGGACCTTGCGCCGGTTGCAGGCGCGCGCGACATCGGGATTCAGCACGGGACCGACCACGAAATTGGCGCCGCAATTGATGTAGAGGGAGGCCGTGCCGGGGTCCACGATGGAACCGGCGCCGAGGATCATTTCAGGCAGTTCGCGGGCGCAGTACTTCTCTAATTCATTGAAAACCTCCCAGGCATGGTCGCCACGGTTGGTGAACTCCAGCAAGCGGCAGCCGCCGGCGAGGCAAGCCTTCGCGACCTCGCGGGCGACCTCCAGGTTGGGATGGTAGAAGACGGGAACGAGGCCCGTGCCGATCATCGTGTTAAGGACTTTTAATCTTGAAAAGCGTGCCATGTATTGCTCCTTAATATGAGTACAGATTGAGTGCCGAATTAAAAGACTAACATGTCTCAATTCGGCACCCAAGGCGGATTCGCCCCAGACGACCGGCAACCTAAGGGCGCAACGACATTCGTGTGCAATGGTGTTCATGCGGGGGCTAAACATGTTGTACACTAGGAGCTTACGGACATTGTCATGCAGAATGCGCTGTTGGCCAAATTTATCACCAAGAACAAGCGGGAAAAAGAATTCCCTGAATTTCGCCCCGGTGACACCATTAAGGTGCACGTGAAGATCAAGGAAGGCGAGAAAGAGCGCCTCCAGGCTTTCGAAGGCGTGTTGATTGCCCGCAATGGCATGGGCATGGGCGAGAGCATCACCGTCCGCAAGGTCAGTTTCGGCCAGGGCGTGGAGCGTATCTTCCCGGTTCACGCCAAAGTGGTGGATCACATCGATGTGGTGCGCACGGGCCGCGTGCGCCGCGCCAAGCTGTACTATCTGCGCGCCTTGAAGGGCAAGGCCGCCCGTCTGAAAGAGCGCGAATAGTTTCGGTCTCGCCATGCGGCCGAATTCGGCGGGTGGCAAATTCCGCTGTGAAGCAATTCTAGAGCGAGAACTGCACGCGCGCGGCTTCCATGCCGTGGCTGGGGTGGATGAAGTGGGCCGCGGCGCATTGTTCGGTGCCGTCTTCGCCGGTGCCGTAATTCTTTCCGAAGACAGACCTGTGCGCGGCCTCAACGACAGCAAACTGCTCGGCCCCCAGCGCCGCGAGGTGCTGGCCGAACGCATTCGCGAGCGCGCCGTGGCGTGGGCCATCGGCGCGGTGGATGCGGCCACAATCGACCGGGTCAACATCTACCAGGCTTCGCGAATGGCCATGCGGATGGCGGTCAACCGTTTGAACCCCACGCCGGATTTCCTGCTGGTGGACGCGGTTCCGCTGGAACTTGCGTTGCCGCAGTGCGCGCTGATCAAGGGCGACGCGCGTTGCCATGCCATCGCGGCGGCATCGATTCTGGCCAAAGTGCGGCGCGACGCCTGCATGCGCGCGTGGGACCGCATCTTCCCGGAGTACGGACTGGCCGCACACAAGGGCTACGCCACGCCGGAGCACTACCGCGCCCTCGAACTATATGGGCCTACTCCCCTGCACCGCCTGAGTTTCGAACCGGTGCGCGCGCAAGCGCGTTTCCCCCTCGCCATCAGTGGGCAACTGGATCTGTTCGACGCGGCGGGCGCCGCATGATGCCTCCCGACCCGCAGGCGCCAGCGCCTGGTGAAACCGTGCATGCGCCCGTCGCCCTAGCGCCGCCGGCGTATCACTGGTATCACAAGATGTCGGCGGTTGTGTTCATCACGTTCTGCCTGGAGATCGGACTGTTTCTGCTAATCTTCCCGTGGACCGAATACTGGGACAGCAATTATTTCTCCGGCCTTCTGCCGCAGATGAAGATTTATTGGGACAACCTGTATGTGCGCGGTGCGGTCAGCGGCCTGGGTGTGGTCAACCTATTTATTTCCCTGGCCGAGATCTCCCGCCTGCGCCGGTTCGCGAGGCGGTAGTGGTCTGCGGCAAGCAGAATCGCGAGTAGGCACTTGTGAGTGAAGCAGCCAACTCAGGCGGGAGCTGGCCTTCAGCCAGCACTTGGGGAGTACGCCGCATACTTTTCCCAGTACCGGACAGTCTGCATTGATTGTGGGGCGGACCCCCTGGTCCGCAGCCGACGCCCCGTCGGCTTGCTGCCGTGTGTATGAAGCTGATTTCATTGGCGAAAAGCGGGTCCGGGGGGACCCGCGCAGACCAGACATCTGAGGGGTCTAGTCAAGGGTCTCTTTGGTTTTTTGTTCGTTTTTCAGAGCGAGTTTTTGAAAGCTTCCACAGGAAGTCCACCGGATCGGCAGCTCGAAACGACCCGATGTTTTCGGCTGCGCCGGAGCCCC
>JANYAH010000026.1 GCA_025361425.1 Candidatus Solibacter sp.
TTGCGTTGTACATGATCCGCAAATGGATGCAAATTGCTCGGAGTAGAGGTTTCGATGTCTGGTTCTTCCATCTTCGATTACTGCGCGCTGAACGTGGGGTGTCCCCCGAAGCGGATTTGTTCAGGGCGTTCAAGAAGTGGCAGAGCCAGAGCATCGATTCGAAGACGGTTGACCTGGGCGACGACGAAGACGGAAAAACCATACTGGCCAGTTCCACACGCACAGTCATGGAGCGGAACATTGCGATCGTGTTTGGACTGCTCTGGCTGGTGCTTTCAGGCATTGTCCTGTCCCTGCGATTCTGGGCTAAGTGATCGGCACCCGCGCGCGCCGCTTCGATGCGGCGGGTTCAAACCTCAATCGATCAACTGGCCTTGCGCAGCACGTCCTCGACTGCTTCGGGGTGCTTCGCGATGACCGCCAGCAGCACGCGCGTGGGCGCGTCGGGACGCGACCTGCCCTGCTCCCAGTTCCTCAGCGTGGCCGGCGGGAAGCCGAACTTGGTCGCGAATTGCGCCTGGCTTAGTTTCATCTTCAGTCGAACCTTGCGCACATCGACCTCCGGCACGTGCACCAACGTCACGCGCGCGTTGTCGTGCTCGCCCTGGGTCCATGCGATGGCCTGCTTCAATCCTTCGATGATGCTCTCGCCAACGGTCTGGGGCTTCCGCGCGCGCGTCGCCCTCTTCACGGTCGGTTTGGGTGTCTGTTTCGTAGCCATATCGGACCTTCTATGCCTTTCTCGGATATCCGGCGACCAGTGCTGGGACCAGGATCTTCATCGCGTTCCGCTCGGCCTTACTGAGGTTTGCCTTCCGGTTCTTCGCGTAGGCGGATAGGAGGAACACCGGCAGGCGTCCGTTGGTAGTAGTAGTAGATCACTCGCGCGCCGCCCCGCTTGCCCATTCCCTCAAGCGCCCACCGGATCTTCCGGACCCCGCCGGTCTCCAGGATGATTTCACCCGCCTCCGGATTTGCCCCCCACGAACGCCACCAGTTCCGCCCTCGCCGAATCTGACATCAGAGGTTTTGTCCGCTTCAAAAACTCTCCGGTTTCTACCACGGTCATCGGAGCGGTTGCCATGTATTCCCACTCTACGCAATTTGCATATAGCAAGCAAATGGGGCAACACGCCTAGCGGCCGGGAAGGGGGTAATTTTGAGAGATGTCGGTCAGCATCTCCAATTCGGTGGCGGAGAAGCGGTCCTTGAAAGCGGGGCTGTTCAGCAGGGCATTGCGCCGGTCTTCGGGCATGCGGCGCAGGCGCTGGAGGACCGGTTTGAGGTCCTCGCGGCGGGCTTCGGGCAGGTTGTTGAAGGCCTGCATCTGCCGTGTGACGATGGCCTGCTTCTCCGGGGGCAGGCTGTTGAACGTGCTCCACATCTGGTTCAGGCGGGCGCGTTCCGCGGCGGGCAGTTTGTCGAATCGCTCCAGGCGCTGGCGGAGATTGGCCTGCTGCTGGGGAGGCAATTTTTCCAGCACCTGCTCGCGCTTCTCAGGCGGCATGGCCATCAGGCGCTCCACAGGATTGCCGGGGTTACCCAAGCGCGGCGCTCCGCCAGCTTTCAGGGAATCGGGATTCCGGACGCCCGGGGATTTGGCCGCGGCGCGAGGCCGAAGTTCGTTGCGTGGCGGAGGAGGCGCATTGCGCGGTTTGGGGTTTCGGGTCTGCGCGCACATCGTCACAGCCGCCATCAGCAGCAGAACCCCAACGGCTTGGCAGCGGCGTTTCATGGGCTAGAGCTTCGAATCCGGGCTATCCGTGCGCACGTGACGGCTGAACTCGTTCAGCATCTCCATGGCGTCCAAGGCGTGCTCCACCTGTTCGGGTTGCACCGAATCCACCTGCGCCCTGTCCGTGGCCGCAGGTGCGGGCGCGCCCGCGGGGCGCTCCAGGACGACCCCCGCCACCACCAACAGGCAAGCCATGGCTAGGGCCGGCAGACTGCGCCACAGCGTGACCGTACGAAAGGGTGGGCGGAAGGGGCGGACAACCAGAGTCCACCAGGGGACCTGGGCTTCGATGCGGCGGTACAGGCGGCTGTCGAAGTCGGCGGAAACCGGCGCAGCCTCCCAGGCATCCAGGGCATGCCAGACCGCGCGCTGGCCGCGGGCGAGTTCCCGGCAGGCGGCGCATATGGCGATATGGCGCTCGAGGATGGCTACGGAATCCGGTTCGAGTTTACGGGTGCAGTAATCCAGTAGCAACTGCGTGTTTTCCCGAGTATCCAGAGGGCAATTCATAAAAATCTTACTTTCACGCCATGTGCGCCAAACGGGCGCGCAGCGTTTCATAGGCTCGGAAGAGCAGCGATTTCACGGCCGATTCCGAGCAACTCAAAACTTTCGCGATTTGCGAATACTCCATCTCTTCGTACTTGTGCATCAGCACCGCGACTCTCTGTTTTTCCGGCAGCGCCGCAATGGCGCGCCGGACTTCATCCAACTTGGCCCGATACACCATGGACTGCTCCACCGACGGCCGGCGGTCGGAAACCTGCCTGACCGGCATGTCGCTGGTATCGTCATCCAACCTATCCTGCGCCCGCTCGTTCTTCCCGTCACGGAGCGCGTTAAGTGCCAGATGGGTCGCGATCCGGAACATCCAGGTGGTGAACTTGGCAGTCGGCTCATAGGTACTTCGCGAACGATACACGCGCAGGAACACCTCCTGCGCCAACTCCTCGGCCACGGCGTGATTCTGCATCATCCGGTAGAGGAAGTAAACCAGGGACGAACGGTGTTTCTCCAGCAAAACACCAAAGCTCGCACCATCTCCCTCTTTGACCCGGAGCATCAGTTCCGTATCAAAATCCAGGACTGCCGCAGCCGTGCCTATATCAGTCTTAACCCGTTTGGCCATGCGAGGTTGCTATGAGTCTCAAAATATTTGCGTACCGAACACGGCTTATTCCTCTTTAAGCGACCGCTCCATCAACCGCTGGACGGCTTCCTGAGGGGAGGACCCGGCATGTAACATTTCAAACATTTGCCCGGCGACGGGCATCTCGACCGAATAGCGCTCCGCCAGATCAACTGCTACGTCTGTCGTTTTTACCCCTTCGGCCACCATTTTCATGGAGTTGACAATCTCTTCGAGTTTGCGTCCCCGAGCCAATTCAATACCCACGGTCCGGTTGCGGCTAAGGTCGCCGGTGCAGGTTAACACCAGGTCGCCCAAACCCGCCAGACCGGCCAGGGTTTGCGGCTTGCCGCCCATGGCGACGGCCAAGCGAGACATTTCGGCCAGACCGCGTGTAATCAGGGCCGCCATGGCGTTGTGTCCCAGCCCCATTCCATGTAACACGCCGGCGCCAATGGCGACTACATTTTTAATCGAACCCCCAATTTCTACACCAATAGTATCAGAACTCGTATATACCCGGAAAGTAGGCCCGGAGAAGGCGGCTTGAACGGCTTCGGCAACGCCTGGTTCGGAGGACGCCGCAACCACCGCAGTTGGCTCAAAACGCGCCACTTCCCGGGCAAAAGAAGGTCCGGAGATCACTGCCACTCGGGACGTCCCGACGACCTCGCGAATGACTTCCGAGGTCCGTAGGAGAGAGTGGTTTTCGAGTCCCTTGGTGGCACTGACGAACACCATGCGTTCATTAAGCCCGGGCAGCATGCGCAGGTACAGTCCCCGCGCCAAGTGGGAGGGCATGACACTTAGAACGATTTCCGCACCATCCAGGGCGTAGGCAAGATCAGACGTAATATCTACACTTGTCGGTATTGGGCAATCCGGCAAATAAATGTCATTGATCCTGGCGACGCCCATACGCGCCGCCAAATCAGTTTCATAGACCCACAGGGTGACCCGTGAGAATCGCGGGGCTAGTACAATGGCGAGGGCGGTGCCCCAGCTTCCACCGCCGATAATTGCTAGATTCTTCAAAACTTAAACACATTCTCCGTCCCCAGCCGAAGCCGTTGTATATTACTACTATGTCTGTAGGTAACAAACGCCCCAGCGACCACCGCGGCACCCACAGCAGGTAACGGGGCCTTCATTATCAGCCAAATAGCCAGGGGTAGAGTGGCTGCGCCGACGATCGAGCCCATGGAAATATGCCTGGTCTTAACTACTACAACGACAAATATAATAGCTTCGGCAGCCAACGCCCAGGGAGTCAGGCACAGGAAAGCGCCGACAAAGCTGGCTACGGCTTTGCCGCCCTTGAATCTCAGGAATACCGGATACGCGTGACCGGCCATGACTGCCAGTGCCGCGAGACTCATCCAGAGCACGTCCTGGCCGGTTAGCCGTCCGGCGATCCATACGGCGGCGTAGCCCTTGGCAATATCGAGCAGCAGGGTCACGACGCCGGTAGCCCGTCCGGTGGTGCGCATGACGTTGGTGGCACCGATATTGCCGCTGCCCGCCGCGCGCACATCGGCGCCGGTTTTCCATTTGACCAGAAGGTATCCGAACGGAATCGCGCCGAGCAGATACGCGATCAGCAGAACCGCTAGCGGCATCATGACTTTGTGAGCGGGAACTCCCCAAGTTTAGTGTACACGGAACCGGCCGGCTGTAACGTGCTCTGGTAGAGAAAGAAGCGGCGTGCCGGGAAGCCGCCGAATTCCAGCGAAGGCAGGGCAGCGATGGCTTCGCGCAGGGATTGGAGTTCCATGGCCTGCTTGCTCTGAGCCAATGTGATGCGGGCCAGCGTCAGATGGGGCGAAAAGGCGCGCTTCTCTCTCGCGATTCCCAATGCCGCCGTGGCGAAATCGGTGTCGGCTGCCAGTTCGGGCAGGCCGGGCGCCTCAATGCCGCACCAGAAATTGCGCGGGGAATGCGCACTGGGGAAAAAGCCCACTTGCCGGATCCGCAGGGGAATGACGCCGCGCCCGGGCAATCCTGCAAGGGCCGCCTTCAGTTCGCCCAAGCGCTCTTCCGGCCATTCGCCGATGAACTTGGTGGTCACGTGAAGGTTGGCCGGTGGGCTCCACTGAATCCGCGCGGCCGGCCTTAATCGGCGTAACAGCTCT
>JANYAH010000041.1 GCA_025361425.1 Candidatus Solibacter sp.
CACACTGGAGAGCGCCACCTATGCGCTAGCGGCGGCGATCACGGCGAATCAAGCGGCGGGAGCGGTGAGCGCCACGGCCAGCGGCACGCACATCGTGCTGACCTATCATGGTGCGCCGGGTTCGAACGGCAACCGGATAGGCGTATATGGAACGGTGCAGGGAGCGAGGACGGAAACATGGGCGCCTGCCGCGGCGACTTTTTCAGGCGGTGTATCGCCGGAACGGTGGAAGGTGGAACTGGATTTCTCGGCGCTGCGCGATACGACGAACGCGGTGGTACCTGCCACACATGTTCGGAAGATGCGCTGGACCTGGGGGGCGGACTTGCAGAGTGGCAACTTCGCGCGCAGCGAGTTTGCGGTGGCGGTGACCAACTGGAGCGTGAACGGGACGAACTTGCAGTACTCCGTTGCAGGCACCGGGAGCCGCCGCATAGAGGATGACTCCGCGGCCGTCGCTTATGAAGGGCATTGGGTGGAGGCTCGGGGCAATTACTCCGGCGGGTCCATCCGTTGGACGGACACACCGGGCGCGCGAGTGAGTTGCTCGTATTCCGGGAATGGGGATCACTGGCTCTACCTCGGGACGCGTCTGGCGGACCGCGGCGGGCAGGTCGCGGTGCAGGTTGACGGAGGCACCGCGGTGTCGCTGGATTTGAGGAAAGCGGCTGAGGATGTTCTGGTGCGTGTGGCAATCGCAGCGGTATCCGGCCAGGCACAGCATACGGTGACGATCACGCACACGGGCGCAAACGGGACGGTGGTCTATTTCGATTTTCTGGAAATTGCGTATCCGAGCGTCGGGCTGCCGGACTTCGAGCGGATGGAGCAGACGACCCTGGCGACCGACTGGGATACGGACCATTCGGTGGCAATCGCACCGGAACGGACGGCGTGGCTCATCCAGAAGCTGGGATTTCACGGCCGGGCGAACCACTACGCGGGGGCGATGTGGTTTTACGAACTGCATCGGCAGGGGCACAGTTATGCGAGCGGGACGGTCACATTTTCCGGCGAACCTGAATTTGGCAAGAAGACACAAGTCTTCCTGGGACCGACGCCGATCGAACACCTCAACCTGATTGGCGACACCGCGGAAAGCATCGCCACGAGCTTCCAGTTATCGATCAATGCAGGGTCCACGGGGGTGTGGGCGCGAGCGGACGGCGGGGTGCTGACGATCACATCGCGGCTAATGGGGTCGGCCGGCAACGCGGTGGGAATTAGCGCGAGCACAAACATCACGGCGTTCACGGCCGTGACCAGCGGAGCGACTCTCGCGGGCGGCGTTGACGGGTTCTGGCGGACGGACACTGCGGCATCGGTGAAGCTCAATCGCGCGGCACGCGACTGGAATCGGGCATTCTTTCAGGCATTGCAGGGCTACGGCATTGCGGTGACGGCGGCTTTCAGCATGGAATTGCAGCACGGAGACGACACGCCGGAAGCGCACCTCGCGCAGCGCTACCCTAACGGCGACCCGGTTTGGCTGAACACGCCGGCGCTGCAGACCAATTTCGGTCCGGAGAGCACGGCGTTCTGGCGGGAGATCTACCGCGAGATGGCGGGCTTGATGGCGAGTGCGGGGGTACGGCCGTACGTGCAGTTCGGCGAAGTGCAGTGGTGGTACTTCGCAAGCGGCGCCGGGATGCCTTTTTACGACAGCTACACGACGAGCTGTTTTGAGGCACGCTACGGAAAACCGATGGCGGCGATCCTCAGCCAGCACGCCGACCCCAGCAATTTTCCCGATGAATGCGTATTTCTGCCGGAGCCTATCGGAGAATTCACCAGCGCGGTGATGACGTACGTGCGGCAGGCGCACCCCGACGCGCAGTTTGAAGTGCTCTATCCACC
This sequence comes from Candidatus Solibacter sp., assembly GCA_025361425.1. Taxonomy (GTDB): domain Bacteria; phylum Acidobacteriota; class Terriglobia; order Bryobacterales; family Bryobacteraceae; genus Solibacter. Next base: position 1,858 of record JANYAH010000041.1, read on the forward strand.
GGACGTGAACGATACGGCGTTGAACCGCCTGGTAAACTTCCCGCACGCGCACTGGACACCGGCCACTCTGGATTCATTGAAGACCGAAAACTTCACGTATACGGGGGATCGCGATCTCAACAAGGCGGTGGCGTCGATACAATTGCCGATGCAACTGGGATTTGGGCGATCGCAGAGCAGCCACCTGGTGGGAATCGGCGAGTACACGACGCCATGGAGCAAGGAACAGCGGATGGCGGCGGGCGAAGGGCTGGACTCCGTGGTGCTGTTCGCGCTGGATCAGTTTTGCCTGATTGGATATCACTTGCCGATGGAGCGCGGGCCGCGACGGTCGCAGTACATGGGGAATTAAAGAGTGATGCCGCCGTCGACGCAGAGGATCTGGCCAGTGATGTAATTGTCAGGCTCCAGCAGGAAACGGACGGCGCGCGCGACGTCGTGGGCGCGACCGAATCTCGGGATCACGCCTTCCTTGATGAATCGATCGTACTTGCCAGCGGCGATGCTGGCCTCCGCCATTCCGGCGGCAGTGATTCCGGGACTGACCACGTTGACGCGAAGATTTGGAGCACCGCGAAGTTCTTTTGCGAGGAGCAGCGCAGCATGTTGGAGCGCGGCCTTCTGGGCGGCGTATACCGTGGAGCCGGGGAAGAGGGCGTTGGCCTGCATGGTCGACATCAGGACGATGGCGCCCGGAGTTCCGGCGGCCTGCATGCGGGCGGCGGCTTCGCGGGCGAGCAGGATGGGACCGAGGTAGTTGGCGGTATGCGAAAGCTGCATGGCGTCGGCGGTGCGGGCGGGATCGGAAAATCGGGCGGGGTCGCCGGCCAGCACGACCAATCCGAAGAGGTGAGGAGCAGCGTGGAGTAAGCGCGCACGATCCTCGGCGGAAGAGAGGTCGGCCTGAATTACGGTTGCGGTGTCCTGCCAGCGTGCGGCCCGATCGCGATTGGCGCGGTAGCTGATGACGAGACGGGCGCCTTGGGACAGAAGCAGGGCGGCCACCGCCGAACCGATACCGCCCGCTCCGCCGGCGAGCACGATCTCTCTACCCGCCAGCGTGTCAGCCGGTGGCAAGTTCCTTCTCCAAGGCCAGATAGCCGCAGGCCACCACCACCAGGAACATAGTGAGCACTTCGCTGTCGCCCAAATTCAACTCCACGAAGCCTTCCACCATGGTCGCGAGGACGGCGGCGATCCCCCCGTGAAGGAGGAATCTCTGGTTACTGGGGCCGGGTGGCAAGGTCTTGAGACCTCGCCAGAAATCCACCAGGATCTGAATCAGCATCCACATGAGTACCAGCATGGTGGGGATGCCACGTTCGGCAGCGTAGTGAAGATAGATATTGTGCAGATGCCCATACCAACCCGAGGGCAGCGGGCGGGGAATATCGGCCGGCACGTATTCGTCGAAGTGTAGCTTCGGGCCTTCAGGTCCGAGTCCGAACCAGGGATGGCGCTCCACCATACGCAGGCCAGTGCGCCAGGTGATCACGCGGAATTGATTGGAATCGGCGCTCTTCGGCTTGAAGATCGACGTGACGCGGTCCTGGATCGAGGGCGGTGAGACGAAGAACGCCGCCAACACGACGACGGGCACAAGCGCGACCATCCAGCGCCGCCAAAACCAAACCAGATAGAGGAGGGCGACCGTCACGGCGATCCAGATGCCCCGCGTCTCTCCCAGCACGATGGCGAGAGCGATCAGCGCGGCGCAGAGTAACCACACCCACAGGCGCTTTCTCGCCGCCGGGGCAAAGAAGAGAAAGGACGCCAGCATGATCAGGGCGAACATCTCTTCGGCGGAATAGGTATTCCAGTGGCTGGTGAAGCCGGTGATCCGCTCGCCGACGTAAAACTCGTAAAAATTACGGCCGAGGCGATGCGCCTCCTGCACCTTGCCGGCAAACTGGATGCATCCCCGGATAGCGGTGAGTGCGCCGATTCCCGCCCAGGTGAGGAAGAGGAGGCGGACCATCGCCATACTGCGAAGGAGCGAAAACACAACCAGCAACTCGAGGAAGACGTAGAACTTGCGAATTTGCGGTAGTCCGGCGGCGGGATCGTCCGACAACAACAGGGAAATCACGGTGCCAAGCATGAAGAGCGCGAGCGGCAGCCGGATGCGGGGCAAGCGCAACTTTTCGCCGCAGGCCAGCAGCGCCGCAAACGCGAGCGCGAGCAGGATCTGGGAGGGCGCGATTCCCAGCATAATCGCCGTCGCCGATCCGAACGCCAGCCAGCGGGCGCTTCGCAACAAAATCGTTTCCTGAGGGTTCATTCCAAATAGAACTCTCAGTATGGCAGAGTGTTGGTTGAAACCACGGCGCTCTGAGGACAGTCCAAAACATTGTGAGTATCGGTTACCGGAGCTTTGCGATCCCCTGCCTTCTCCTTTGGATCGTCGCTTCCTTCGCCCAAACCCGTGATGTAGCGGCGGCACGGGCGTCGGCGAGCCTCGACCAACTGGCGCGCCAACCAAAGAACCGGGCGGTGGCGAGCGATGTGGTGCAGCGCGAGAGCCACGAACCGGAGCGCGCGGTGCGCCGCCGGAATTCCGCGAGGGCATCCGGCGCGCCGGTGATGCAGCCGGCAACAGCGGCAACCGCGCCGGCAACCGTGGTCCCGAGCTTCAGCGGATTCCAGGGCCTGGCGGATAACTTCACGGCGATTCCACCCGACACACAGGGAGCGGTGGGGCCGCAGCACGTGGTCACGATGCTGAACACGCAGGTGATGATTCACTCGCGCAGCGGCGCGCCTCGCGCCAATTTCCCGATCAGCCTGAACGGGTTCTGGTCGCCGCTTGGCAATTTCAACGATACTTTCGATCCGCGTATCCAATACGATGGGTCCGCCGACCGCTGGATCGCCTGCGCGGCGGTGAATGGCGACAGTGCGTCATCGGCGCTGTTGCTGGCCGTCACGCAAACCGGCGACCCCGGCGGCGCCTGGAACTATTTCAAGGTGGATGTGGGCTCTGCCAACCGGTGGGGCGACTTCCCTGCCCTGGGCTTCAATGCCAACTGGGTTGCCGTGTCGATGAACCTGTTCCAGATTCGCGGCGCCGCCAGTTACGTCACGACCAACATCTATGTGTTCAGCAAAGCCGACCTCTATCAAAAGGGGACTGGTTCTCACGTGACCTTCAGCGACGCACAGGGCGAATTAACGCCGGTTCGAGACTACGACAACAGCCAGCCAAATACACTTTATCTAGTGCAGGAGTTCGCCACCGATTACGGACCCGTGCCCGGCTCCGGCGCCATACGGATCAGCAAAATCGAAGGCACAGTGGGCGCGGAGACCTTCCAGGGCGGGAATGTGGGCACGGTCAATATCGCCGATCCCTGGTCCGACGCCGGGCCCAACGAGGCAGATTTTGGACCGCAACTGGGCACCTCGGTGAAGGTGGATACCGGCGACAGCAGGCTGGATAACTGCTTGATGCGGAATGGTACGCTCTGGTGCGCGCACACGGTCTATCTGCCGTACGGGCAGCCCACGCGCACGGCCGCACAGTGGTTCCAGATCGACCCCGCGGGCCCTACCCCGACGCTGGTACAGCGTGGGCGGATCGACGACCCAAGCGGCACGTTTTTCTACGCCTACCCGACGATCGCCGTCAATAAGAACAACGAGGCGCTGATCGGCTACACGCGCTTCAGCGCCAACGATTACCCCAGCGCGGAGTTTGCCCTTCGAACCCCCAACGATCCCCTGAACGCCATGCAGCCGGGAGTGCCGATGAAAGCGGGCGAAGCGCCGTATGTGAGTCCCGGCGCGCGCACCGGCAGCAATCGCTGGGGCGATTACAGCGCGACGGTGGTGGACCCGCTGAACGACCTGGACTTCTGGACCCTTCAGGAGTACGCGGCGACACCGCCCGCGAACCGCACCGGCGCTTTCGGTACATGGTGGGCGCAGGTGACCGCGCCTTCGACCGGGTTGAATTGCACCTACTCGCTGGCGCCGGCAAAAGCAATGTTCGATAACGGCGGCGGCAACGGCGCGGTAACCGTGAACACCGCGGCGAGCTGCCGCTGGCAGGCGGCGAGCAACGTCTCCTGGATGGGAATCACCAGCGGCAACCTGGGCAACGGCAGCGGCACGGTGCAATACACAGTCGCGAGTTCAGCCGGCGCCAATGATTTCCGTACCGGCAGCATGACCATCGCGGGACAGGCGTTTGCGGTGACGCAGGGTACACCGGGCAGCGGCACGAGCGCGCCGGTGTTTACGCCGCAAGGCGTGGTCAGCTCGGCGAGCCTGCAAGCCGGCGCGGTGGCGCCCGGCGAATTGATCACGATCTTCGGCGTGAACATCGGCCCGGCCTCCTTGCAGAAGGCGGGGCTATCTTCGGGGCAGTTCGATACGGTCGCCGGCGGCACGCGCGTCTTGTTCGACGGCATCGCGGCTCCGATGCTTTACGCCGTAAGCGGGCAAGCCGGCGCGGTGGCGCCGTTTGGATTGCGGCCGCGCAGCAACACACAGTTGCAGGTGGAGTATCTTGGCGCGCGATCCAGTCCGCTCGTACTGACGGTTGCGGCCGCCGCCCCGGCCATCTTTACGGCGAACCAATCGGGCAAAGGGCAAGGCTCGATTCTGAACCAGGATTACACCGTGAATTCCGCCGCCGCGCCTGCCGCCATGGGAAGCGTGGTGATGATCTACGCCACCGGGGGCGGCGCGATGGCGACCGCGATAATCGATGGCTCTATCGCGCAACCGCCCTTCGCCACGCTCAGCCAGAATGTCACGGTACGAATCGGCGGCGTACCTGCGAAGGTGCAGTATCGGGGCGCGGCGCCGGGCATCGTGCAGGGAGTACTGCAAATCAACGCCGAGATCCCGAACGGCATCGCCCCGGGCGACACGGTGCCGATTGAGCTGACCGTCGGCGGAGTGACGAGCCCCGCGGGCGTGACGCTGGCGCTGCGCTGAGCCACGGGACGGTCTTGCTATCAGCTAGCAGTTGCATGCGTGGGCGCGGCCGCCATATTCACTTTTCCAGCGTAGCGAGCGTCACTCGTGCCGCAACGCTTCCACCGGGTCGAGACGCGCGGCGCGGCTGGCCGGCCAAATGCCGAAAAACAGGCCCACCCCGACGGACACCCCCACACCCGACAGCGCCGCCCAAAGAGGAACCGCGGTCGGCAGATTCGGGAAAACCAGGCCGGCAATACGCGAAATGCTCCACCCAAGCAGCAGCCCGAGCACTCCGCCCATCACGGTCAGCACGACGGCTTCAGTCAGGAACTGCACGATGATATCGCTCTTGCGCGCGCCAATCGCCTTGCGCACTCCAATCTCGCGAGTCCGCTCCGTCACGCTCACCAGCATAATATTCATCACCCCGATACCGCCCACCAGCAATCCGATGGAACTTAGGATGACCATCACCAGCGCCACGGTCGCCGTTACACTGTGGAACTGTTCGATCATCTGCTCGGCCGTGGTGATGGCGAAGGTGTCAAGTCCGTTGAACGGTACGCGCCGCGCAATTCGCAGCACGGCACGGACCTCGTCCTGCGCCTGATCGATCCTGCCCGGAAAGGCGATCACAATCAACATGTGTTCCCGCACATTGGGGAACATTTTGCGCATGGTGAAATAGGGCACCAGGATGCGTGTGTCGTCCTGACCGGGCAGCGATGCCGCGGGCCGGTCCATCACCCCCACCACTTCAAGCTCGTGCCCGTCCACCTCGATTCTCTTGCCGATCGGGTCCGCGTTGGCCATCAACTGCTTTTGCACGTCCGCGCCAATCACCACAATCGGCATGTGGTGAGAGTTCTCCTGATCGGTGAAGAAGCGGCCGGCTTTCATGGTGGTGCCGCCCGCGGCATAGCCTTCCTCCGTGCCGGCCAACTGAATGTTGTACAGGTCGTTGCCCTTGTACTTTGCGATATGCAGCCCGCCCGGGGGAAACAGGTAGGGGCTGACGTGCTCCACGGCAGGGCAGCGTTCGGCGATGGATCTTGCGTTCTCCAGCGTAAGCGGTTTCCGGCGGCGCTCTTCGCGCGTGGAATTGCCCATCGCCGCGGTCTTGGTGACAATCACCGTGTTCGGCCCGAAACTGCGCAGCAGGCCCGTGATGGCGCCATCCAGGCCCGCGATGATTGAGCCCACGCCGATCACGGCGCCGGTACCGATGATCACACCGAGCACGGTCAGGAAAGACCTCATCTTGTGCGCGCGAATCGTGTCCAGCGCCAGGCGCGCTCCCGATACCACCGATCCCGGGCTCATTTCTCCGCCCTCAAGGCTTCGATGGGGTCCAACTGCGCCGCCGTATGCGCCGGGTAGATGCCGAAGAACAGGCCCACCACCGCCGACAACGTCACGCCCACCACAACCGCCGTCACCGGCACCGACATGGGCACCGGTGTAAACGTCCGCACCGCCACGGCGATCACCCACGCAATCACCACGCCGATCACGCCGCCGCTCGCCGATAGCAGCGCCGATTCCACCAGGAACTGATTCAGGATGTCTTTCTTGCGGGCGCCGACGGATTTGCGGATGCCGATTTCGTGCGTCCGCTCCGTGACTACTGCCAGCATAATGTTCATGATCACCACCCCGCCCACCACCAGGAACACAGAGACCACAGCCACCGCCGTGGCCGCGATGGCGCCGGTCAATTGATTCCAGAAGTTGAGCAGTGCATCGGAAGTCAGCATGGAGAAAGTGTCGTCTTCCTTGGGGCGCAGGTGCCGGTAAGAACGCAGCAGCATGCGCGCTTCTTCCTGTGCTTGTGCCAGATGATCGTGATCCAGAGCCGTCGCGGCGAAGCTCATCCCGCTGCGCGCTCCCCATATCTTGAAGTACGTGTTGATGGGAATGATCAGGAAATTGTCCTGCGACTGGCCAAATATCGAACCCTTCGCCTTGGCCACGCCCACGATTTCAAACTGCACCCCTTCCGCGGTAATGGTTCGTCCCATCGGTGTGGTCCCCACGAAAAACTTGTCCTTCAGATCGTGCCCGATGAACGCAACCATCATGTGGCGATCGTTCTCAATCTCCGAGAGGAAGCGTCCCTCTTCCGCCTCCAGGTTGTTGATCACCGCAATATTGGGCGACGCACCCTGCAAGCCAACGCCTTCCGATATCTCCGTGCCGCGGTGCACCGTCACCCCGCGTCCGGCGTTGATGCCGATCTCGCGGGTCAACGTCAGCCGCTGGCGAAGAAACTCATATTCCTCGCGCTTCAGCTGCGGATTGCGCCGTAGCATCTCCATGTATTTCTTCGGGTCGAAGCCCATCATCACGATGCGCTGTACGCTGTATCCATCGGCCCCCATGCTGGAGACATTCTGCGCGATATAAACGTCCATGCCCGAAATCACGGACATCACGGCGATCAGAGTGGTGGTCGCCAGGATGATGCCGAGGAGCGTGAGAAAGCTCCGCAACTTGCTACCTCGAAGCGAATGGAGGGCACCCTTCACCGCCTCCCAAAATGAAGCATGGGAATTCATTTAGACCTTTACACCCTTGACGACGCGGCGGGGGATTTGTTAACAGCCATCCCGGCGATCCACTCCATTATCGCTTCATCCGACCACAGGCGGTGAGGCACGCGCCCGAGGAATCCCAGGTGGCCGCCGTATTCGGTAGCCATCAGTTGGATCCACGGGTTAGAGCGCACAACCGCCGATTCATAGACGTCGAACGGCACGAACGTATCGTCCTTGGCCTGTATGAGGAGGGCCGGCACTCGCAACCCCGCCAGGTAGCCGATGGCGGACTGAGTCCGGTAATAGTTGGCCGCGTCGCCGAAGCCGAAGGAGGGCGCGGTGAACCGGTCATCCAGTTCAAACACGCTACCTAACCCCGCGAACTCGCGTCTCTGGTAGCGTCCCGTGGCGCACAGGCGCTTGCGCATGGCGCGCACAAAACGCGCCTGGTACAGGCGATTGGCGCGCTCCCCGATGCGGCGCGCGCAGGCTG
>JANYAH010000046.1 GCA_025361425.1 Candidatus Solibacter sp.
CGATTTCATTCTGAAAGCGCAGAGCTTCGAAGTTGCCACCATCGGCCTCCAGCATGTCGTCCACAAGCTGTGAGGCGTGCTGGAGATATGTGGAATCGGCTGTTTCTCGCAATTTCTGCAAGTAGGTGATCACTAAGCCCGACTTGAGTTGTAGATCCTTCGGCGACGCTGCAAGCAGTCGCTGGTAAATCTGAATGCGTTTATCGGTGCTGGCGTGGCCTAGCTCCGTCGAGAGCGTGCGTGCGCCAGGCGATTCACTAGGGCGGGCCAACGGGCTTGGCTGCGCGGCAGCGCAGCAGCAACCCAGCAGGAATGAGAAAAGAGCAGCCCTCATTTGGAGATGGCTCTTGCCCCTTCCGGCGGCGGTGCATCGGCGGGACAAGCACTCGGGTCCAGTCCGTGCGAAGCTGTCTCTAAGCGCTTTGCCTCCTTCTCATCGCCGGCAGCGGCGGTGATTCGCGAGGCATGACAGAAGGTGGCGGCATCGCGAACGCCAACGGCGAGAGCGCGACCGATCTGTGCCTTAGCTTCCGGAAATTGACTCGCCCGGTAGAGGGCCCATGCATAGGCGTCCATCGCCGGACAATCGGGCCGGATAGCCATCTCCAGCCGGGCGATATCAAGCGCCTTCTCTGGCGCACGCTTCCGATCCGCGTAGTAAAAAATCAGACGGCCGTTCGCATTGTAGGGGTTGTTTCTGGCGGCGTCCGCCTTTGTTTCGAATTCCTGAAATAGTACGGCCGCTTGTTCCGCTTTACTGGCCCGGTGGAGCGCTTCCGCGTAATCGTACAAATTCGTGAGACTCGATACGGCACGATAACGGGTTTCCAGCAGCGATGCAGCCTCCGCGTACTGGCCCTCCCGGGTGCGCAGATTGGCCAGCGTTGCGGCGGCAAACAGCGATTGGCTATCGAGCTTCCTGGCTTCATCCAGCGAGGCGGCGGCATTCTTTAGATTGCCCAGCAGCAACTGCATCCGCGCGTTCTGCGTGCACAGCCAGGCGCGCTCATCCAAATCGTTGATAGACGTGCGCCGGAGAGCTTCGTGGTAAAACTCACTGGCTCCCTCCGGATCACCGAACCATTCGCGTAGCGAGGCGGCTTTGACAAATCCCAGGGTGTTGCCGGGCCGGAGATCGAGCACCCACTGGGCATCTCGTTCAGCCTCCGCGTAATCGCCCAGCGCGATGTTCACATCCACCAGCAAGGCCCAGACGCCGAGGTCGTCCGGAGTGGTGTGAATCAGTTCTTTCGCGAGTTCCAGGGCCTTCCGAAACTGGTGACGTCCCAACAGAACCACCACTTTAAGTTTGCGGGCATCATAATTCCCCGGCGATAGCTTTAATGCGCGATCCAGCGCCTCGGAAGCGCGGTCGTATAGGGAAATGTCTTCGGTGTCGCGCGCTTTCCGGCAAATTGCGGCGGCCAGTTCGTTATAAAACGTCGCCGATTTGGAATCGCTTTGCACTCGCTTTTCGGCGGCCATGATGCGCGTGGAAGAAAGTGAACGAACCTCGGGAGTTTGCCCGGCCACGCAGGCGGATGCCGCAAGCAGCAACATGGAGGTCAAAATTGGTGTGGACATAGTTGCAAGAGAGGGCCACCCCCACGGATGGCCCCTTATCGCTAGTTGACGGGACAGGGTGCGCCGACGCCCATCGTGCACCCGGGTTCACCCGGATCGATATGCCGCCGGTTGCGTCCGCTCTGGGCGAACGCGACATAAGGGAAGGTTTCCTGGTACGGCACGTCGTTAGTATTCACGCCGTCGCCGATCCTGGGAACTTGCGATCCCATAAAAACGGCACCAGTGGAATCCGTACACGCAGCGGTCGCTCCGCAGAATATGCCGGCGACCGCGCGTGCGGCGATGTCGGTGACGTCATCGGAGACCCGGCGGCCGTTCGGAAAGCCCGCATTGTCGCCAGCCAGCACGCCGAGCCGACGGCGAGAGGCCATTGCAGTGGGGGCAACGCCGGTGTTTAAGCGGAGCAGATCCGCGATAGGGCCCGCGGGCGTACCTGCCGCTGCGATGGGTGCGGCATAGGTCACAAGGGGAAGCAAATCGGCCCGTGGAGGCTTAGGTATGTTGATGCCATATAGGGCATTCAAGACGCGAGCCAGCAGCGGGTCCAGGTCGAAGTTGGCAAACTGGGAGTCGTTCACCGGTTGGCTCATGCTCCAGAAATCCTTGGAGCCCGTGCCGATGATGAGTTCGTTGATGAGGGGGTTCCCCATGCGCTGAATCTGCGAGTACGCGCCCCCGGAAGCGGCAGGCAGTGGCGCCCGGCGAACCGTGGTGCGAGGGCGTGCCGTGGTGCCCCAAACGCCGATAGTGGCAGCCGGACTGGTAGCTGGCACCACCGTGCCGGTACGGGTGAGCATCGCGATGGGCACTTCGATCGCGAGTGTATTTACGTTGTAGCCGGATACAAAATCGGGAGCGGTATTCGTGTTGTCATTTGCGTCGGTCGCGGGGGAAAGAACTCCAGCGCCAGCGCCCGCTCGGAAGTTCAACGTATCAAACGCGGCTCCGAGATCGATGTAGAACGGGTCGTCCACAGTTCCGGCGAAGGCCCGGATTCCATTGCCCAGGTTGAAGATACCCTGCTGGGCGAGCGCCGGGTAATTTGGCATTGTCCTGGGTCCAACATTGGTGGGTACAGCATACATCGTGCCGGAACCAAGCGGGGTGCTGACGCCGTTCTTAATCATAGTCACGGTGTAGGTCTGAGAAAGGTTCAGGCCCGCCGCACCGGGGCCGCTAAGCGACGTAATCGCGGGCGGGATAATCGGGGTGCCGGGCGCTACCGGTGGAGGCGAATTAGCGGGAGCGTTGATGCCCGCGCCAGAGCCGGCGAATCCGGTAAACAGAGAGGGGTTCTGAATGTGCGTGGTGAATTGAAATTGGAATTGAACGTTAGCGGTCGCGGAATTGGTGTTGTCGACGTTGATCGTGTAAAGAACGTTATCGTCGAAGGGGAAGTAATTCGGACCGTTACCGGGTTCCAACAGCGGGTCGACGTTCATGATCAAAGTGACCTTGCTCGGGTCGTCGTAGCTGACGAACGCGTATATGTCCGTTATGTCGGCTTTGTGATCCAAGGCGGTGATGGGCGCCTCTCTGTGGCTGGAGCCGAGCATGGGTGGAGGCCCTACCATCAGCCCCGACAAAACAACGCAAACTAGCGGCTTTAGACTATTCATGATTCACCTCCGTGAGCCGGGATCTACTAATCCTACGGCTTTTGATTACCAGACCAATCAGCACCGTGAAGCCTGTCAACAGGTACGTCCCCGGTTCCGGGATTGCCGAGATCGCGACAAATGAGTTGGTGACACTACCGCCGGTGACGGAACCGCCACCGCTAGCATCCAGAACGTAATCATTTGTAATACTTAAGCTGGTTGGCTGGCCAGCGAAAGTCACCGACGCGCTACCGCTATTGAAATTTACCAGCACGTTGTGGGTGCCGCTCTGGTCAGAGGGACAGCCAGTGACGCCGTCGGCCGAAAACTTTCCGTTGGGACAATAATTTTGAACGCTAGTGCCAAAGCCGCCGTTGGAGGACGACGTAATTCCTAGAACAACCGTTTCACTGGCGTACGAGTTTCCCTTGATTTGATAGTTGATCAGCGCTTCGTCAAAGATAGGGAAATTGGCCGTCAGGCTAGTAGCAAATTGAATAGTCGGGTTGACGCTGCCGCCCGACGGCGTTACGAAGATGCTGCTGGTAGCAATCTGCGTTGCGCCTGTTTGACCCATAAGCTCTTGAAACCCAAAGAGCGTGTTATTTCCAATTGAACACCCCACAGTTCCAAGGGTGATGTAGTTGTCCAAGGTAGCGCTCACGCACGTTCCCGCGTCCGCCATCCTGACCACTGTAATGAGAACTGCGAATAGCAGCCCACTCCTTTTCATTCGTTTCCTCCTCAGTCGTCTACCTAAAGTAGACCTCCGACCGAGTATACGCTTTGAAATACCTCTCAGATCTTGTTTGTTGGTTAGAACGTTGAGCCGAAGTACTGTTCGGCACGCCGCGAGCAATAACTCGTAACCGGTGGGTTTTCAAGCAGTGTGGGAACATCCATTCCACTGTTGGTGGTAGTTGCCGAAACAGTGGCTGCGACCAGGCATTCAGGCGATCCCAGTGTCTATCTTGCTTGTTGTCGCAATAGTTGTAGGCGTACCGTGCATGTCTCTTGTTGGCGGGATTCGTTGGTATCTTTACGTACTAATAGGCTTCAGGAGGAAGTTTAAAGATTGTCCTGCTAATTACAGAGGCTGGGTATGTGCTTGACTCAGGTACTCGCTCTGGCATCGGCTTGGTGGGGCGGGCGAGGGAGCCGCTCCACATGGTTCCACTGATGCGAGCTACCTGAGTCAATGGCATACCCGGTTTACAAAGAAGGTTGTGCCGCGTCGCCCTATGGAAGATATTCCAGTTGCCAGGCCGTGAGTAGAATTGCCGCGGCTCGCAGCGGATCTGCCACCGTCAAGGGGCGATCTCCTCCTACATATACATGCCGCCGTTGACGGCCAGCACGTGGCCGGTAATGTAGGCGGCCTCTTCGCTGGCCAGGAACTTCACGGCGCTGGCGATGTCCTCGGGTTGGCCGATGCGGCCCAGGGGGACACCGGCGAGAATCTTCGCCTTCACTTCTTCGGGCAGGACCCGCGTCATGTCGGTTTCGATATAGCCAGGGGCGACGGCGTTGACGGTGACGCCGCGGCTGCCGATCTCCTGTGCGAGAGCCTTGGTCATGGCGATCATGCCGCCCTTCGAAGCGGCGTAGTTGGCCTGTCCGGCCGCTCCCGCCTGTCCCACCACGGAGGCGATATTCACGATCCGTCCCCAGCGGCTGCGCATCATCGTGGGCAGTACCTGTTGAATGCAGCGGAACGCGCCGGTCAGATTGATATTGAGCACCAGATCCCAATCGGCCGGCTTCATGCGCATGGCCAGGCCATCGCGGGTGATGCCGGCGTTGTTGACCAGCACGTCGATGCGGGTCTTGTCCTTCAGCGTTTTGGCGAAGGCTTCCTTGACGCTCTCGGGCGAAGTCACGTCGAGATTCAGGGTCATCGCTTCCCCGCTGCAGGCGCGGATCTCTTCGGCCACTTGTTCGTTGCGTTCGATTTCGGGTGAGGCCACCACAATATCGAAATTCGCGCGGCACAGGGTCAGCGCGATGGCACGGCCGATTCCACGGCTGGCGCCCGTAACAAAGGCCACTCGGTTAAACATTTATTCTCCTCGGGATTTTGCGGTATTAAACTCAGAGTAACAACATTCAGGAGCGAAGGTCTCAGTGAATCGTCTCGCGGTTTCCACCCTCGGATTCGTCGTCGAGTTCGTCATCGAGTTCGTCGTCCGAACGCCCCTCTGCCATGCCCATGGCTTCGTCGGCCGCCTCTGCAATGTCTTCGTCTTCGGAATCGGCCAGGGCCGCGAGTAGCACCCCTGCCTCGCGCGGGCGGATGGTGGACACGGCTTCGATGGCGACAAGCAGCACGGCCTTGCTGGTATCGGCCGCGGTGATGAGCGCGGCGACGTGCGGCCAGGCCGCGGCCACTTCCCAATTGCCAGCCGCGCGAACTGCCTCGTAGTGAATGGCGGGGTCCGCGCTTTCCAACGCCTCCAGTATCTGCTTGTCGAAACCCCGAACATAACGCATGCAGAAGACGGCGGTCAGCTTCCACTCCCGGTCATCGTTTGCATAGGCGCTGCGGATGACGCCGGCGTGCCACTCCTCCGCGGCGCGCGCCGATGCTTCCAGGATGCGTCGCCGCACGAGTTTGGGAACGCCGGAATCGAGATAGAGCTGGCGTAAAGATTGCTTAATCTTGTGAAATGTCTTTTCGCTAATCGGCACCGCATCGGGATCGTCGAATTCGTATATGTCCGCCTGCTGGAGGGCCGGGCCGAGGGAGCTTGCCGCTTGGGCGCGCAGGTCCTCTGGTTCGGCTACACTGTCCACAACGGCCAGCAGCGTCTCGGCCAGGGCGTCGTTCATCACTAGAAGGTCGCCCGCGAACTTCGCGGCCAGAAGACGGTCCGCTGCATCGGCCTGTCGATCGCGAAGAAGCCCGAGAAATTTATCCTCGATCCCCCGCGGCCATTCCCACGGGAGGGTGTCTTTTAGAATCTTTAAGTCCATTTCGTTCTCCGCCTTGCAAGATAATTGTACAGCAGGCCCAGCTTGCTACCATACTCATAACTTATGGCCTATCAGGATTTACGCGAGTTTGTGCGCGCGCTGGAAAAGAACAAAGAGTTGAAGCGCATTCCTTTCGAAGTGGACCCGTGCCTGGAGATCACCGAATTCGCCGACCGGGCGGTGAAACAGGGTGGTCCGGCGCTGCTCTTTGAGCGGCCCAAGGGTTTCAAAATTCCAGTACTGGTGAACGCCTTCGCGTCGATGCGCAAGATGGAAATCGCCCTCGAAGTGAAATCGGTGGAGGAAGTGGCGCAGCGCATCGTGGAGTTCCTGGAAATGCGCATGCCCGAGGGCATCGTCGGCAAATTGAAAATGCTGCCCAAGCTGGCCGAGATGGGCGCGTTCTTTCCCAAGATCGTGTCCAAGGGACCGTGCCAGGAAGTGGTGCGCACGGACGGGTTCTCGCTGCTCGATTATCCGGTGCTGCAATGCTGGCCCGACGACGGTGGGCGCTTCATCACGCTGCCCCTGGTGTTCTCGCGCAATCCCGACACCGGCAAGCGCAACTGCGGTATGTACCGCATGCAGGTGTATGACGAGCGCACCGCGGGGATGCACTGGCAGACCCACAAACAGGGCGCCGAACACTATCGCCGGATGCAGCAGCAGGGGCGGAAGCGGATGGATGTGGCGGTGGCCATCGGCGCCGACCCGGCCACTATGTACTCGGCCATTCTGCCGCTGCCGCCCGACCTCGACGAAATGATGATCGCGGGCTTCCTGCGGCGGAGTCCGGTGGAAATGGTGAAGTGCCAGACTTGCGATCTGGAAGTGCCCGCGCAGGCGGAGATCGTGCTCGAAGGCTATGTGGAACTGGGCGAGTTGCGCACCGAGGGACCGTTCGGCGATCACACCGGCTTCTACTCGCTGGCCGATGAATACCCGGTGTTTCACGTCACCTGCGTGACCCAGCGCAAGGAGCCGATCTACACCACCACGATTGTCGGGCCGCCGCCCATGGAGGACTACTACATGGGCAAGGCGATCGAGCGCATCTTTCTGCCGCTCATGCGCATGCAACTGCCCGAGGTGCGCGATATCGCCATGCCGCCCGAAGGCGTATTCCACAATCTGATTCTGGTCTCGATGCGCAAGAGCTATCCGGGGCACGCGCGCAAGGTGATGCACTCCATCTGGGGAACGGGACAAGCCATGTTCTCCAAGGTGATCGTGGTGGTGGATGAGGACGTGGACGTGCAGAATTACAGCGAGGTGGCCTGGAAGGCGCTCAACAACATCGACCCGGAGCGCGACATACAGTTCGTGATGGGCCCGGTGGATTCGCTGGACCATTCCAGCCGTCTGGCGAACTATGGATCGAAGATGGGCATCGACGCCACCCGCAAGTGGCCCGGCGAGGGCTTCACGCGCCCCTGGCCGGACGTGATCGCGATGAATCCCGATGTCAAGCGGCGGGTCGATGAATTGTGGAAAAAGGCGGGGCTGTAGGCGGGGATAGGCGCTTGCCCATCTAGCGTACTCCGGCCGGTTTTGTGGGGCGGGCAATCTTGCCTGCAGCCGCCTTTCAGGCGGCTTTTTCGAGCCGAGCGCGCCCCTGTGTTGGCTGCCTTACGGTCAAGTGCATACTCGCTATTCTGCTTGCCGCAGACCGCTAGCGCCGGCCCCACGATTGCCGCAGACCCTTGCCAATCTCGCTTCCGGGCGCTTTTACCTCCCCCGCGCCAACTTGGGGTATGGCGTGTTCCAGCCTTTGGCGTCCCACCACAGGATTTTGTTCAGCGTTTCCGCCGGGGCGTCGTCGATGGCTTTGAAATTCATCGCCATGGATTGCTTTGCCGCCCACCGCTGCCGGCCGGCCAGCGCCGCCACGGGCGGGTTCATTTCATCCAGCGCCACTTTGGGCACCTGCTTTTCGTAGGGCGTGAGATCCGCCTTGGCGGTGAAGATGCTCGTCATCGCGCGCGCCGATTCCAGCGCGCGCGTGCGTTGCGGGATGCCGAAAATCTCCTGAATCGTGCGGATCATACTGGTGTGGTTGTAGTGGTTCGAATCCACCGCATCGCGCCGCACATGCGGTCCGATGGCCAGCCCGATGGTGCGGTGACCGTCCACGTGATCCACGCCGTCTTGGGCGTCGTCCTCGGTCACCAGGATCAGGCTATTGGCCCAGACCTTGCTTTTGGTGATGCGTTCGACGATGCGGCCCAGCGCCAGGTCGTTGTCCGCCACCATGGCGCGCGGCCGCGGGACATTGGGCCTGGTGCCGTTGGTATGGTCGCTGTTGAGCGAGATGATGCTGAGCTGCGGAATCTGGCCGCTGATTTCGCGCTCGCCGAATTCCCGCAGGTACTCCTCGGCGCGAATCTGGTCGTTGATGGAAAGTGTCGGGTAGGGATAGCGTTTGCTGGCATACGGCGCCAGTGCGGGCACGCCGCTGCGCGAGCCCACCATGGTCTGCCAGCGGTTTTCCCGATAGGCCTTCCAATACTCGGTCCAGCTCAGGTCTTCGGACTCATTCATGTCCACGGTGTTCTGCCTCGCCGCATCCCAGCGGGCGGGCAGTTGGAATTCGCCGTAGATGCGCACGCTCAGCGGCTTGGCCGCGGCTTGCCAGAAGAAGCCCGTGGGAGCCACCACCAGGGCGTCGGCCATGTTGTAAGCGTAGCCGCGCGGGGAGGCGGCAAAGGCGCGCTCCACGTAGTCGCTGACGAAGCCCTGCATCAGCCACTGGTGCCCATCGAAGCTGATCGCGCCACCCGTGTGGAAGTTGTCCAGCACTACGAACTTCTCGGCCAGGGCGTGGTGATTGGGCGTGACGTCGCGGCCGTACATCACCAGCTTGGGGTCGCCGTTGGCCTTCGCGATATCGCCCAGCAACTGGTCGTACGTGCGGTTTTCCTTGACGATCAGAAACACGTGCTGGATGCCGAGGGAGGGAAGATTGGCGATGCCGCCGGCGGGTTCAAACTTCGGACTGTTGGCGGCGCGCACTTCCCGCGTGCCCGCGGCCAGTTGCACCGGCGTGGGCGCCGGAATCCGCTCCAGCGATCCTTCATACACCCGCGAGTTGAACGTCCCCTTTTTGTTGGCCGTGTTGCCGATTCCCTTGATATTCAGCACGCGCAGCGAGCCATCGGCCGCCAGCGCCACGGCCGTGGGGAACCACGCCGTCGGAACCGCGCCGGCCACCTGCCAAATGCCGGCGGACTTGCGCAGCACCGCGATCGCATTATTTCCGCCGCAAGCCACGTAGAGGGATTTGCCGTCGTCGGAGTAGGCCAGGCTGATCGGTTGGCTGCCCAGCGCCGCTTCCGGGAAAGTGGGAATCTTGACGTCGGTGCGCGCCAATGTTGCGGTATCCAGAATCGAAATGGAATCGCCATGCCCGTTGGCGACGGCGACCGTCTTGCCGCCGGGCCCGGCCGTGAGTTGCGAAGGCGCCAGACCCACCGTCACCTCCCGCACGCCACCTTCCTTCATGTCCAGCACGCTGACCGTGCCGGAGGTGGACGCGCCGGTCAACGGGTCCGTCACCACGCGCGAACCCGATGAGGGCGCCACCGTATCGTTCGGCCCGGCGCGCCGTCCCGCACGGTTAGAGACGAAGACCGAACCGTTGGCCACCGCGACGCCGAACGGCGCCATGCCGACATTGACCTCCTTGCGCAATTCCAGCGTATCGGCGTCGATGATGGCCAGCGTATTGCTCCGGCTGAAGGCCACGTAGGCCAGCCTTCCGTCGGGCGAAAAGGCGATTCCGGTAGGCAGCGGATGGCCGTTGAGTCCGATCCGGCTGGTTTCCCCAGGCATCCCCAATGCGGAGATTTTGGCGATCAGAATACTGTCCGGCCCGTTGCGCGAGGTCTCGCTCGCCCATAGTTCGCGGTCTCCGGGGCGGAACGCGATTCCAGCGTAGGAGGTGCTCCGCGCCGCGATCTCCGCCACCTTCGTGCCCGTGGAGCCATCCAGCAGCAGGATGCTGCGCGTGTTCAGCACCGCCAGCACGCGCCGCTGGGAATCGTAGGTCATATCCACCGGCCGGCCGGGGATGACGGTCTGTTCGCCCCATGGGCGCAGCAGTTGATTGAGCGGCAGCAGGAAAAATCCGCCGGGCTGTTTGCCGATGGCGACGCTGCTCTTCAGTATCGGAAAGATGCCGCTTTGCTGGGCCAGCAACGCGGCGGCGACCAGGGCGAAGACGCAAAGGGTCAGCTTACGCATAGAAGCCTACATAGTACCCGGTCGCGGTCTCACCTGCATGAAGGCAGCCTGAAGCCCCTGTAACCTCGGCCCCATTCGGCGCGCCCAATCACTCTGGCGGTATCATTGAATTTCATGCGTTTTCTCCCGGGCCTGATCCTTGTCGCGTGCGCAACCGGAGTGTTTGCACAGACCGAGGATCCTCCGGAAGTATTGCGCGCCAAGGCCGGAATCGAACGCGTGCGCTCCCTGGTCGAGGCTGGCGTGGCCCCGCGGGCGCAATTAGCCTTGGCGGAGGCGGCCATCGCCGATGCCGAGGATGCGGCCCTGCTCCGCCGCACGGTTTACGGCAACGAACTCACCGACGGTCAGGCCGACGAAATGCTGGCTGCCGCCGGACGCCGGTTGGACCGCCGCAAGCAGGCGCTAAAGGACGGGCGGGACCTGGTGGATCGCGGCGTGGCCTCGCTGTTTTCCCTCACGCCTCTGCTGGAAGAGCTCGACGGGGCACGCAAGGAACAGGGTCTGGCCGATTCGCGCGCCCGGTTTACCCGCGAACTGGCGCAAATGGCGCGCGCCGAGGAACTGGTGGAAAGCAAGCTGAACCAGGCTCCCGGCGAAATCCACGAACTGGCCGACCGCTACGATGGCGATGGCATCTTCACCATGGGCACGTTCGCGCACGTGGAGCTGGATTTCGAAACGCAGTTCGGCAAGCCGATGCCGGTCAGCGCCATGGGCGAGACCCCGGTACACCGCTCGCTGGGCTTCGACCACCGCGGACGCGTCGACGTGGCCATCCACCCGGATCAGCCCGAAGGCCGCTGGCTGCTGGAGTACCTCGTGGAGAAGCACATTCCCTACTTCGCCTTCCGCCAGGCCGTACCCGGCAGAGCTACCGGAGCGCATATTC
>JANYAH010000053.1 GCA_025361425.1 Candidatus Solibacter sp.
CTAGAAGGGCTTGCGAGGTGAAGCGACTGAATATGGGCCGCTTAAGCGGGCACGGCAGATCCGCGAGTCGGGACTTCAACTTTCGGCTCCGACCGCACGATGTCGATGCTCCCCTTGAAATATGCCCCGTCGTCGATGCTGATCCCCGCAGCCTTAATGTCGCCGATCAAACTTCCCTGTTCCCGAATCGCAATCTTCTCCGTCACCTCCACATTGCCATGGACACGCCCGAAGATCGCTACCTGCCGCGCCTTGATGTTCCCCCGCACCCTCCCGTTCGCTCCCACCGTCAACAGGCTCTGCGATTCCAGCAGGCCCTCCACCTCGCCATCCACCAGCAGTTCCTCCATTGCGCGAATCTCGCCCTTGATGGTCATAGATGGACCGATCACTGCCGACTGCTTCGGAGCGCTCATGGTGGCCGCGGGCGCCGCCGGGGCCATCGGCGATGGAGCGATCGGCATGGGCGCCGAGTTCCGCATCGGTTCGCCCTGCGGCCGGACAGTGTTCAGTTCGTCGTTTCGTTTATTCCACACTTGGGTATTCTCTCCTTAGAGCAGTGCCTGATCAGACAGTGACAGCACCTGGATGGCCAGTTGCTGAATCTCTAACGATCACAAGTTCGTGGGTGCCGTTCACGTAACTTTTACGTACGATTTTATTCGCACGAGGCTCCACTGTGAGAAGAAACCACACGCCACAGCAACGTTAAATTAGGCCTGTTGGGGATTCTCTTATGACTCATTTGAAGGAACACTGGGAGGGTGCGTCCGTCTACGGGGATTACACTCTGGAACGATGGCTAAGGCGACGATGACTCCGCCGTGTTTTTTTTAAGGTTCGCTTGCTCCCGAGGGCCGTCGTGCCGTCGAGGCGGTCTTCGATGGTGCTGCGCCAGTCGATCTCTGGTATCGAACCCGCCACCTTCGTCACTCGACTTTGATCGACCTTTTCGATTGCGGGCGTGCCGAGCACCGCGGCGAAATTGTCCGCTATGCCGTATTCGAATCTCCCGACGATACCCTGGCCTCTCCTTGTGGGCGCGGATCTGATTGTGGTTACACGGAACAACGCCGCACTCCTCGAAGAAACGAGCAATCACATACGATGTGTGCCATCTTCAGAGATAGATCCTGGTATGTCGAGATCCCATTCCGGCACGGAAGCTGGGCTTTCTCGAACCCCTGCCCCAGGATCTGGCTCCCCCACCTCCCGTGCTTGTCTATCTCCTTCGCCTCGATGTCCTGCCGGGTGCCATCGACGATTCCGGGACATGGAGCATGGTTCCGATGCTGCTTGAGATGCGGGAGAATATAAAGTAGGATCGCGGTATGGACAAGTCTACAATCATAGCCAAACTGCGGGAACACGAAAGCGAGCTGAAAGCCGCGGGCATTCAGCATCTGTTCTTGCACGGCTCGTACGCGCGCGGGACAGCCATCCGGGAGATGTCGGATGTGGATGTCATAGCCGAGTTCGCTCCCGGACGGCGCCTGACGCTTCTGGACATGGTTGCTATTGAAAACAGCCTCACGGACATGCTGGGTGTCTGCGTGGATCTTTCCCCGGCAAAAGGCCTCAAGGAGCCAGTTGCCGCCAAGGCTTCGCGCGAGGCCGTCCTTGCCTTTTAGAGAACCAGCACTTTCCCTGCGAGATGTACTAGACGGCATCGACATGATCGTCCAGTTCGTGCATGGAATGGACTTGGAGGCGTTCAGGGAAGACCCGAAGACAGTTGCCGCGGTGGAGCGCAAGCTTCTGCTCATCAGCGAGGCGGCGATACGGCTTGGAGAGGATGCGGATCGACTGTGCCCCGGCTTGCCGTGGCACAATATCCGCGGCATCGGCAACTGGCTCCGGCATCAATATGACAGGGTGGATGTCGAAACGGTGTGGAACACGGTCATCGACGATCTTGCGCCGCTCCGGACTGGGGTCTTGCGCGCGCTGACAGCGCCTCCAGCAGACCCAAAGGGGTTGGCGCCGGGCTGAAATACTCCCTACGCGCCGGAACCGATTCCGCATTGCTGATGACAACCGTCCCACGATCATTCAGGGTGGTTGGCCCCGGAACGGCTTTCGAGGAAGTGTCGCCGGATTAGTCTCGATATGTCCCGATCCCGTCAATTGGCAGTCTAATGCCCCACGCGGATGGTAAAGTACTCGGGGAGCCCCGTGCCCACCGGGGCGCTCAACTTTTCGGGACTGCTTGGGTTCTACGCCGAAGAGTAGCGCCGTTTGAGCCAAACCAAACTGCACCCCAAAACTGGCCGCCGATTGACGAAAAGCCGGCCGGCCTTCGTAACTTCGCCGGCTGCTTCGCTTAGAGATGACGCAGACGCCACGGCGAACTTATGCCACGCCTTCGGCCTCGGTCCGCATCAACTGCCAAAGTCTCTCGACATGCTCGCGTTCGGTCAGCAAAGCTCCGATGGAGACGCGGACGATGCGCTGTCCAGGGTTTCACGAGAGTGGCAAAGCGTTCGTCAGTTTCGGGGCGAAGAAGGGCTAGTCCCTGATGTAAGATATCGTACATAGATCGACAACTAACATCATTTTTGCTTGACTCACGGGAGGAAGTGGGATATCTTCGACCAAAATCATCCCCTTGCTGGGGTATGTGGAGGTGAGTAGTGAAACGAGGGAAAAAGGTTACCCGGGTCATTCCGTCCTGTTTGGCCATTTGTCTGGTGTTTCTGGGCTATGAGGCACCCAACGCTTCAGCCCAGGTCCTTTACGGTTCGATCATAGGGACTGTGACAGACCAGGCAAACGCCATGGTGCCCAGGGCCGTGGTGACGGTCAAGAGTTTATCGACCGGTTTGTCGCGTCAGGTGATTACCGACGATGCCGGCTACTATTCGATTACGAACCTGGCTGAGGGTACCTACGATCTTTCGGTGAGCGCACCCGGGTTCAAAGCCCTTACGCAAAAGAACGTGAATGTTCTCATCAACAACGTGGCGCGCCTCGACCTCGGCCTGGTAGTGGGTGCGATAACGGAAACCATCACTGTGGAGGCGACCGGTGCGCAGCTTCAGACGACCAAAACGGATGTCAATGTAAACCTGGCGGCGCGAGCCATCGGAAACCTGCCGCTCTCCGGCTACCGCAACTTTCAAAGCCTGGTTAATTTGGTTCCGGGCGCTACGCCGGTGCGTTTTCAGAACGCCGCCATCGATACCCCTCAGCGCGACCTTTCCACCAATGTGAACGGCCAGGAACGCGGCAATAACAACACACGAGTAGACGGTGCAGCCAATATTCTGGTCACCATGCCTCACCACATGGTGTACGTCCCCCCGGTGGAAAGCATTGAGGAGGTGAACGTCTCCACCAATAACTTCGAGGCGGAACAGGGCATGACCGGTGGCGCCGCCGTCACGGTGTCGACCAAGGCCGGCACGAACCAGTTCCACGGCAGCGCTTTTGCCATGCACACCGATGGCGCCTTTCGCACGTATTGGTGGGATGAAAACCGCGCCGGCGTAAAGACGAAGCCCAAAGGTATCCGAAACATCGATGGGGGCAGCGTCGGGGGACCAATCAAAAAGAACACGTTGTTCTTTTTCACTGACTGGGAAGGTACTTTCGAGCGCGTGGGCCGCTCCTTGACCTTTTCCGTCCCGATGGACGATTTCCGCACGGGGGATTTTGGGAGAAAGCTGGGGGCGCCAATTTCCGATGCCAGAGGCGCCGCCATTATGGTGCCCACCACAGAGGGTGGCTCAACGCAACTCCGCCAAGGGATGATTTTCGACCCCTTCACCGGCAACTTGGATGGCACGGGCCGCTCTGTGTTTGCGAGCAATGGGCGGCTCAATGTTATTCCCGCTTCCCGGCTAAACCCAGCCATGATGAAGTTGCTCGCATTGGTTCCCAGATCTAACCAGCCCGGGGATACAAACAACTACTTCAACGGCGGCACGCAGCGCCTGAACCGCAACAACATTGACGCCAAGGTCAATTGGAACCCGAGTAGGAAGCACCAGATCTACTTCAAGTACAGCGTCATGGACGCGCTGGTTCACGGCGACTTTGGACTGGGTGCGGCAGGCGGCGGATGTTTGTGCGACGGGGGTGGCGTGGGTGACGGCCACACGCTGGTTCAAATAGCGGGCATCGGGCAAACCTATACTGTCTCGCCCACCTTCCTGATTGATGGGACGCTGGGGTGGACCCGATTTGGCCAGAACGTGAGGTCCCCCGACCTTGGCACCAACTTCGGATTGGATACGCTGAAGATTCCGGGGACGAACGGCCCGGACCCGAAGGAAGGGGGCATGCCGGCGTTCAACTTCGGCTCCGATTATTCCAGCCTCGGCAATACGGAAGGCTGGAACCCGCTGTTCCGCAACGACCAGTCTTATACCTTCAATACCAATGCAAGCTGGACGAAGGGGGCTCACGAGATTCGGTTTGGCTTCGACTTGATCCATCACCTGATGAACCACTGGCAGCCGGAACTGGGCGCTGGCCCGCGGGGTGCCTTCACATTCGGTAATGCGGTTACGTCGCTGAACACCGCGGCGGTGGGAGCCGCTGTTGGATTCCAGGGAGGCACTCCCTCGTTTGAGAACAGTTGGAACGGATTGGCGGGCTTCCTGCTTGGCACCCCCACGGACTCGGGGAAGAGCAGCCAGTTCATCAAGATGGACAGTTTGGAGAACCAGTTCGCCCTCTACATTCGCGACCGCTGGCGCGTCACGCCCAAACTGACCCTTAGCCTGGGTTTGCGATGGGAGCTTTATCCCGACCGGACGCGCTCGGCCGGTCTGGGTATCGAGTCGTATGACCCTACAACCAACGAGGTCCTGGTGGGCGGGCGCGGCGGCATCCCCCAAGATAATGGGGTGGGCTATAGCAAGAAGCTTTTTGCGCCGCGCGTCGGCTTCGCCTATCAGGTGGGGAACTCCACGGTGATCCGAAGTGGCTACGGCATCACCTACCATTCGCACCCCTGGGGCGCGCAAGCCTTGCGTGGCTGGTACCCGCAGACCATTGTTGCAGTGTATTCCGGCATCAACGGCTACCAACCGGTCACCACTGACCCGAATTACGTTGCTGCCGGCGTCCCGAACAAACCGCTGGGCACCGAGGTCGGTATTCCACCGATCTGCTGCCCGGATATCAGCAAGGGGAGGATTCCGCTGCCATCGTCGGACGAGATGGGCTACCCGGTGGCCAACAGGCAGATGCAGCGGGGCTACATCCAGTCGTGGAACTTCATCATCGAACGGAAACTGC
This sequence comes from Candidatus Solibacter sp., assembly GCA_025361425.1. Lineage (GTDB taxonomy): Bacteria > Acidobacteriota > Terriglobia > Bryobacterales > Bryobacteraceae > Solibacter. The sequence continues at coordinate 5,248 of JANYAH010000053.1, forward strand.
CGGGCGATATGGTAACGTCCGTTGGATACGTCGGGACGGCATCGGTGAACGGCTTCGCCTTCCTGGACATCAATGCGTCGCAAATACCTGGAACCGGTAATGCCGGCCGGCCGCTCTTCGCGAAATTTGGACGCACCGCTACAACCAGGGAGTGGGAAGGCCGCACGCACAGCAACTATCACTCGCTGCAAGCCACGATTAATCGGCGCGTCAGCGGGGGCCTGTTCCTGCAGGGTGCTTACACGTACTCGCATGCCATCGATATGGCGAATTACGGTGACTGGACGGCATTTAGTTGGAACGCCCCGAGCGTGTTCAATCGCAACAAGGCGTCGGCGGCGAACAACATTCCGCACGTATTCCAGCTTGGGTATGTTTACGAAGCCCCCTTCGGCGAGGGCAAGAGGTGGGCTACCAATGGCGTATCCAAGGCGGTGCTGGGCGGCTGGCAGATCAACGGCATCTTGAGCGCCTACCAGGGACGCCAGTTCTCGCTGAGCGCATCCGGGGCGACGTTGAATATGCCGGGCAACGCGCAGACCCCGGACCAGATCAAGCCGATAGTCGAAAAGCTGGGCCGCGTTGCCGACGATGGGACGTGGTTCGATACGAGTGCATTCGCGCGGCCCACGGGGATCCGGTTCGGCACTGTAGGCCGGAACACCATGCGAGGACCCGGCGTGGTGAATACAGACTTAAGCCTATTCCGCACCTTCAAAGTAATGGAGAGGGTGAATCTGCAATTCCGGGCTGAGGCGTTCAACCTAAGCAACACGCCGCACTTCGCAAACCCGAACGGCAACGCCAACAGCTCAAACTTCGGAAAAATCCTCTCCACCCAGTCCGCCGCAGATGCGGTCGGCCGATCCCGGGAGATGCGTCTGGGTTTACGTCTGGGCTTCTGAGCTAGTTTTGACCTCGCCCGATGGCGACGGGGAGCGACACGTTTAGCGGGACGAGGGCGTCCCGCGCAGCCCAGGGGGTCTGCCCCACGGCTTCCGCGAAGGTGTTAAGTTATCGCCGGGCCAGCAGGGCGCCCAGCCAGACGGCGGCGTAGCCGAAGGTGACGCTGCCCACGATATTGGCCAGCCCAATCCAGAAGCCGCCTTCGCGCACCGCGGAGTAGGTTTCCCATTCAAAACTGGAAAACGTAGTGTAGCCGCCGAGGAAGCCGACCACCAGCACGAGGCGCCAGTAGGGGTGCGGTTGCAGCCGCTCAGTAAGCAGCGTCATGGTCAGCCCGATCAGGAAGCAGCCGGTGACATTGACCACCATGGTGCCGGTGGGGAAGCGGGCGCCGAAGCGGCTGGTGATGGCGGCGCCAACGAGGTAACGCGCCAGCGAACCCGCGCCGCCGCCGAGCAGGATCAGGAGGTACTTCATCGGGATAGATCCGGAACCCCAGCGGAGCAGGGGGTGCTTCCCACGATTTGGGGACAACTGTGTGACATCAGGACTTCAGGCTGCCAGGGCCTACGAGGATTCCAGGCACTCCGCGATTTCCTTTTCCGCAATCGCGCCGCTCTTGATGACGCGCCAATAGGGCTCGGTGATATCGATAGTGGTGGCGCCCGCGCCGGCACAGTGCCCACCATCGAGCACGAGATCCACGCGGCCATCCATCATACCGAAAACGTCGATGCCGCTATGGCAGGTGGGATGGCCGGAAATATTCGCGCTGGTGGAAATCAGCGGCTGGTTGAGCAGGGCGATCAACTTGTTGGCCACGGCGGAGCGGGAATGGCGCAATGCCAGGCGGCCCGCGTTGCCGGTGACCTTGAGGGGAATTCTAACCGACGCCGGTACGATCATGGTGAGCGGCCCGGGCCAGAACCGGCGGGCGAGGATAAAGAACCGGGCAGTCAGTTCGCTGGCGAGTTCTTCGGCCATCATGTTGTCACGGATCAGAATGGGGAGGGCGCGGTTGGGCTCACGGCCTTTGGCGTGAAAGACGCCAGCGACGGCGCGGAGGTTGAAGGGGTCGGCGACGAGTAGGTAGAGCGCGTCGGTGGGGATCGCCACGACGAGACCGCGTCGCACGGCGGCGGCGGCTTGCTCCAGCGCTTCGGGCTGGGGATCCTGGGGATCGATTTCGACCAGGTCGGTTGCCATCTTGAGCTATTGTCTGTTCCGATCTTAGCGGGCCTCGATGGCCTCGGCAACGTCGATCGCCATTTGGTAGCGGCCGAACGGGGCGCTGAGTTGCACGCCTTGCACCATCTTACAGACTCGGGAGACCATTTCGCGCGCGATGGCTACGCCCTCTTCGCGGGCCTTCTCGGCGTTGTCGACACGGCGCATGCGCTCCATGAACATTTCGGGCACCGGCACGCGGAGTTCGTTGACCATGAATTCGGCGTTCCGGAAGCTGGTAAGCGGCCAGATGCCGCAGAGCACCGGAATCTTAACGTGCTCGATGCGCTTGAGGAAAACCTCCAACTGGTCGAGATCGAAGACCGGTTGCGTCACCACGTACTCCGCGCCGGCCTCCACTTTCCATTCAAAGCGGCGGATCTCCTCATCCATATTGAAAGCGCCCGGGTTGGCGCCGACGCCGATCAACAGCGCAGTCTGGGAGCCCATGGGGTTGCCGCCGATATCGAGGCCGTGGTTGAGATTGCGCACGATGTTGACGAGGCCGATGGCGTCCACGTCGAACACGGCGGTGGCGGCCGGATAGGCGCCCATGCGCGGCGGATCGCCGGTGATGCAGATGAGGTTGCGCACGCCCAGGCTGTGCGCCCCCAGCAATTCGCTCTGGATGCCGAGGATGTTGCGGTCGCGGCAGCAGAAGTGGTTGACGGCCTCAATGCCTGCGAGTTTCTGGATCAACTGGCAGGTGACCTGCGCGCTCATGCGGGCGCTGGCGCGCGGGCCATCGGGGACGTTGATGGCGTCGATACCGTGCTCGGCGCACATTTTCGCACCGGCGATCTCGCGCGTGGCGTCTACCCCGCGCGGCGGCAGAATCTCCACGAAGGTGACGAACTGCCCGGCGGCCAACTTGGCGCCCACCTTGGATTTTTCGGCGATGGGAACCGGGGTCAAGGCTTGCGCCTTGACGGTGGGCTCTTCGACCGTGACCGCGAGGTTTTTCTGGAGCGGTTGGAGCGAGCGGGTTTCGGAGCGGATCAGCTTGATGTGGTCGGGCGTGGTGCCGCAGCAGCCGCCGATGATCTTGACGCCGGCCCAGAGCAGGCGGCGCGCGTACTGGGCCATGTACTCTGGCGAGCACAGGTACATGTTGCGGCCTTCGACGCGCATGGGCAGGCCGGCGTTGGGCATGGCGCTGAGCGGCTTGGTGGCGTACTCCATCATGCGTTCGACGGTTTCGAGCGTGGCCTTGGGGCCTACCGAGCAATTGAGGCCGATGGCATCGACGGGCCAGGAGTTCATCTCGCGGGTGAAGGTCTCGGTATCGGTGCCGCCGGGGAGATAGCCGAAATCGTCGATGGTCACCTGCGCGATTATGGGCACGTCGCCGCCGGAGGCTTCGTGGCCGGCCATCACGGCCTCGCGCAGTTCATCGAGGTTGCCGAAAGTTTCGAAGATGAGCAGATCGACGCCGGCTTCGAGCAAGGCATCGATTTGTTCGCGGAAGGCGGCGCGCGCTTCGGCGAAGGAGGTGGGGCCGAGCGGTTCGATGCGCACGTTGAGCGGCCCGACGGCACCGGCGACATACGCGCCGTTGGCCACCTCGCGGGCCAGGCGCACGCCCGCCAGGTTGATGGCCTTTACCTTTTCGGCATAGCCGAACGCGCCCAAACGCTGCCGGGTGGCACCGAAGGTGTTGGTTTCCAGAATCTCGGCACCGGCCTTGGCATACTCCTGATGGATCTGGCGAACGGTGTCAGGCGAGGAGAGATTGAGCTCATCGAAGCAGCGGTTGATGAACACACCGCGCGAGTAGAGCATGGTACCCATGGCGCCATCGGCGACAATCACGCGGCTGGCCAACTGGTCACGAAATTCCTGGGCGCGGGTGCTGATGGATGTAGTCATGAGAGACGGTCGCAGGTGCCGTTCGAAATGCGGAAAATGCGACAGCCTTCATTTTAACGCAGGTGGACTCCACACCGCTCGCCGACCTGATACCATGGCCATCGAAACTATGCGACGTCGTGACCTTCTCCGTACCAGCGCGTTGGCACCGCTGGCGCTTGCCGCCGGCCGCCGCGCCTTCGGCCAGAATAAACGCTATGAGCCCACCTGGGACTCGATCGATCAGCGCCCGAGCCCGGCCTGGTATACCGATTCCAAGTTCGGCATCTTCATTCACTGGGGCGTCTACTCAGTGCCGGCGTATGCTCCGGTCAAAAGCAAGGGCGAGACTATGTACGCCGAGTGGTATTGGAACTCGCTCAACAAGGCGAATTCCTCTACCAGGAAGTTCCACGACCGCAACTACGGGGCCAACTTTCCGTACTTCGATTTCGCCCCGATGTTCCGCGCCGAACTCTACAATCCGGACCACTGGGCCGACGTGTTCGAGCGCTCTGGCGCCAAGTACGTGGCGCTGACCGCGAAGCACCACGAAGGCTTCACGCTGTGGCGGAACGAGCAGGCCAATAAGAGTTGGGGACGCCCCTGGAACGCGGTGGATATCGGTCCGAAGCGCGATATCGCGCTGGACCTGATGGAGGCCGGGCGGCGGCGGGGGCTGCACATGGGAATCTACTACTCGCTCTACGAGTGGTACAACCCGCTGTGGCTCTCCGACAAGAAACGCTACGTGGCGGAGCACATGTTCCCGCAGTTCAAGGACGCCGTCACGCACCTGAAGCCGAGCATTATTTTTTCCGACGGCGAGTGGGATATCGGCAGCGCCGAATGGCGGTCGCCCGAACTGCTGGCCTGGTTGTTCAACGAATCGCCGGTACGCGACGAGGTGGCGATCGACGACCGCTGGGGCAAGGACACGCGGCACAAACACGGGGGCTACTACACCACCGAGTACACGAGCGGCATGCAGCAGGCGGCGCATCCATGGGAGGAGAGCCGGGGCATGGGTTACTCCTACGGGTATAACCGCATGGAGACGCTGGCGGATTATCACAGCGACCGGGAACTGTTGATGATGCTGCTGGACATTGTGGCGCGCGGCGGCAATTTGCTGCTGGATATCGGGCCCACCGCCGACGGACGGATCCCGGTGGTGATGGAGGAGCGCCTGATCCAGATCGGCGACTTCCTGCGCCCCAACGGCGAGGCAATTTACGGCACGCACGCGCGGAAGACGCCGCGGCAGTGGAGCAAGGGAACAATCCCCAAGCTGGAAGAGAAGGAGTTCATGTCGGATTACGACATCACGAAACTGGTGGATACTCCGCCTGCCGGCTACGCGCGCGTGGAGGCCTTCTACACGGTGAAGGACGACGCGGTGTACGCGATTCTGCCGCGCCGGCCGATCCGGGAGGTGGTGCTGGACGATATCGAAGCGCCTTCGGGGGTGCGCGTCACGCTGCTGGAAGGCGGCCAGCAACTGGAAACGTCGCGGCAGGGCAAGCAACTGCGGATCCGTATCCCGGACGCGGTGTCGGCTGGTTTGCCGGCGCGGCAGGCGTATGTCCTGAAGCTGGCCGGCGCGAGGTAGAAGGGTGTCTGCGCGGCGGTTAGGTTGGCGGGAGAAAGGAAGAACTACGTGGCCTCAGATTGGCGGGGGAAAGGGCATCCCGATTGGGATAGACGCTTGCCAAAGGTAGAGAGTTCAGGGACCGGCCAGGAGCCCTGTCCTACCAATGTGCCACTCTGGATGAGGCATGCATAAGGCGATTCTTTTTGATTTGGGCAGGGTGCTGATTGACTTTGATTTCCGACGCGCGTATCGGGCGCTGGCGGGGCTGTGCCCTTACGCGGCGGAAGAGATTCCGCGGCGGCTGGCCGGCACGGGGCTGGTGGAGCGGTTTGAAACCGGGCTGGTGGAACCGCGCGAATTTGTGGATCAGCTGTGCCAGATTCTGGATTCGAAGGTGGATTACGAGCAATTCCGCGAGATCTGGAGCAGTATATTCACGGAGATTCTGATTCCGGAGAGCATGCTGGAGGGGTTGGGACGGCGGTACCGGCTGGTGCTGGTTTCGAACACCAACGCGCTGCACTTCGAGATGATCCGGGAAACCTACGGCCACCTGTTGGGTCACTTCGACGATCTGGTGCTGTCTCACGAAATTCACGCCATGAAGCCGCGGCCGGAGATTTTCCAGGCGGCGGTGGAGCGCGCCGGCTGCCGGCCGGAAGAGTGCTTCTATACGGACGACATCGCGGCGTACATTGAGGGGGCGAGGCGGATGGGGATCGACGCGGTGAGGTTTGAGTCGCGGGCGCAGTTGGAGGGGGAGATGCGCGGGCGGAAAATCGTCTGGGAATAAAAAAAGACCGGGCGTGACGGAGGAGAAACGCCCGGTCTATCAAGGCCTACAAACCACTCGGAGGATATGGCTTGCAGGATGGAGGAGCCTTCTAAGCCAGCAGGCCCCCGTGTCCGAGACAGGCAATTTCCCATCCGGTCACGTGGTACCGAGCCAGCAGCGGAGGCAACACCAAATCGACAACGTTCGGCTTGGCCGAACGGAAGCAGCCAGGGGCGGAAATGATGGGGACTTCGTCCTTATACGCCATCAGGAGCAGATTACCGGGCTCCACGGGAGCCAGGAAGCGCTCGACTTGTCCGCCGACCTTAAGCATGGCCTGGCCAATGATGTCTTCGGGACCGGCCGGCGCGGTGGTGGATGCCACCAGAATGGTACACGGCTTCGATCTTAAGAGATGTTGTAGGCAACGGGCGACAGAATTCTCATCTTCCGTGCAGGCTAAAACAAAATTTGCATTGACGCCGAAGCGTTCGAGGCGTTGGCGCATGATGTTCTCGAACAACTGGCGGGCGCGGTCGCCGCTAACGGGGTCAGTGTAGAGAACACCTACAGTTGGAGTCCGGACGGGACGGGCCTGGAGGATGGGGCCACGCTCCTTGAGGATACCGATGATGGCGTCAAGCTGATCTTTGGCGACGGCAAAGGGGGCGCTCTTGACGGTGGCAATGCGCTGGCCGGCGACGGCGTAGCTGAAGTTCAGGGTAGTGGCGATGACGACGCTGGCGGGGCAGTTGATCTGCTTGAGGAGCTCATCATCCACCAGCACGCAGCAGTTTTCGGTGGCGAGGAGGTTGGCCCGGCCGCCGGCTGCGAGGCGGATCTCGAAACTTCCGCAGCCCATCTCACTGGCGACGGCGCAGACAGCGTCATCCTCGCCGATTTCCCCGTCTTCCAGTTCGGTTACCCAAATGGTTTCCATGCCTTCGGACTCCAACACGCGAATGTCTTCGTCGCTAATGACATGGCCCTTGGCCAAGAGTTTCTTCCCACCGGGCCGGAAAACGGTACAACAAAGGATTCGACCAGTTGAGGATTTCACACCAACCGTCTGCGCTCTCATTTTCGCCTTTCAACTATCTATCTGACTAGATTTTAGGTATTCAATATCCTAAACTAGATTTTATTCCAAAAAGAATAGGAATCGATGATTATTTCAACGGTCTTATGAGGGGAGGGACGTCCCTACTTTTAGGGGGTATCGTCTACAGTTGGCGCGGGGTAGGGATTTGGATCAGCTCGTCGGTGGGAGAGGTCATCAAAGGACCCCAGGGTTGGGGCTCCGCCTGAGCCCAATGGGCGGGCCGGAGTATGCGCAGAACGGCGATTTCATCGCAGGCCTGGAACTTGGGGCAGCGAACACAATCTTTCCATGCTTTGAGGGGGAGGGTGCCGCGTTCGACCACGTGAAAGCCCACTCGGCTGAAAAACTCTACCACGTAAGTGAAAGCAAAGACGGCGTCGAGTTCGTACTGTCCGGCTTCGGCAAGCAAGGCTTCGACGAGTTTGCGGCCCACGCCTTTTGTCTTGGCATGCTCGTGGACGGCCAGGGAGCGGATTTCGGCGGTGGTGGGGCTGTAGAAGTGGAGTGCCCCGGAGCCCAGCAATTGGCCGTCAAGGGTGACGACGGTGAAATCGCGGATGGCTTCCGACATCTCAAATTCGGTGCGAGCGAGCATGATACCGCGGGCGGCGTAACTGTTGATGAGGTGCAGTATGGGCGCGATATCGTGCATCACGGCCTTGCGGACGGTGAGGCGCGATGCCGGGCCGGGCGATTCCACGAAGGCGTCGGCACGAAGACCGCTAATCATTCGGGCACCAATCGGCGGTGACCATCCGGGTGCCGAGATCTTCGCCGGCGAGGATTCGAGCCAGGACATTGTCGGCGGCGCCGGGGGCGATGCGCACTTGTGCCACGCCGGCCGCAAGCGCGCTCAACGCCGCGTTCAGCTTGGCCTGCATACCGCCGGTGACGACGCCGTCGGCGATGAGCTGGAGGCTGGCGGCAGGGGTGAGAAGCGGCCGAACCTGTTTGGCGCCATCGAGGACGCCTTCGACATCGGTCAGGCAGATGAGTTGCCGGGCGCCGAAGGCGGTGGCGCAGGCGACAGCCATCTGATCCGCATTGACGTTGTAGACTTGGCCCTGGCGGTCGCCGGCGACGCAGGCCACGACGGGGACGTAGCCGTGGGCGGTCAAAAGGTGCAAGAGCGCGGGGTTGGATTTGGTGACACGGCCGACGGCGCCGAGCGCGGGGTCCATCTGCTCTGCCTCGACGAGCAAGCTATCGATGCCGGAGATTCCGACAGCAAGCGCTCCGGCGCGGTTGATGGCGGCCACGAGTTCGTGATTGACGCTGCCGGCGAAGACTTTGAGCACGGCGTCGAGGGTTTCGGGCATGGTGACGCGGAGGCCGCCGACGAAGGTGCTTTGGATGCCGCGCTCAGTGAGGTAGCGGGTCATCTGCTTGCCACCCCCGTGGACGACGGTGATTTCGTGCCCGGCGGAACGGGCGGCGGCGATTTGGCGGGCCAGACGATGGCGCGAATCCGCGTCATCGAGTAGGGTGCCGCCGAGTTTGACGAGGAGTTTCACAACAGTCCCTCGGTCTCGGGATAGCCGAGCATGAGGTTCATGTTCTGGATGGCTTGTCCGGCGGCGCCTTTGACCAGGTTATCGATGGCGCTGACGACGACGGCGCGTTTGGTTGGGGCATCGAAGGCGACCCCGATGTCGCAGAAATTGGTGCGGGCCACGCCGCGGAGGTCGGGCACGTGCGGCGGATTAAAGAGGCGCACGAAGGGTTCGGCGGCGTACTGGCGTTCATAGATGGCGAGCAGGTCTTCCACGCGGGCCACGGAGGGGGCGCGGAAGTAGATGGTCTCGAGGATGCCGCGATGGAGCGGCAGGAGTTGGGCGGTGAAGCTGAACTCGTGTTCTTCGAGGCCGGATACCTGGAGCACTTCCGGCACGTGGCGATGATGGAGGATGGAGTACGCCGAGAAGTTTTCGGTAACTTCGCAGAAGCTGGTCTTAAGGCTGGGCTTGCGTCCCGCGCCGCTGGCGCCGGATTTGGCGTCGCAGACGATGCCGGCGGCGCGATCCACGACGCCAGCTTGCACAAGGGGGCGGAGAGCGAGGTTAGCGGCGGTGGGGTAACAGCCCGGGTTAGAGACGAGGCGGGCGGCAGGGATGAGGTTTCGGCAGAACTCGGGCAGACCGTAGACCGCCTCAGCCAGCAGCTCGGGCTGGGTGTGGGCCTGCTTATACCAGGCCGCGTAGTTTTCGGGCGTGCGCAGGCGGAAGGCGCCGCTGAGATCCACAACGCGGGCGCCGGCGGAGAGCATGACGGGCGCCAGTTCCATGGAGACTTCGGGAGGGGTGGCCAGGAATACGACTGCAAGCCCTTCCTGGTGTACGGCTTGGCCGGTGCAGGGGATGCGGGCCGACGGGGTGGAGCGGCGAATTGCGGGAGTGCCGCCAGGGGCTTCCCGATGATCTATAAGGACTGGCTCCACGTGGGCGTGGCGCTGGAGGAGACGGATCAACTCCGCGCCGCTGTAGCCTCGATAGCCGACAATTCCGACCCGCTTCATGTATAAATATACTCTCTAATGAATAATACCACACCTCGGGGGTGGGGGCGGATGGCGTGCGCGGCCGGCCCTTTGGCGAGCCTGCCGCGACGGCAAGGTCTTGATAATACTAGCGAAAGGCGTACCCCGGGGATCCGCCCCCGGGGTATTTTTTTCGAACCGCAAGCCGATTGTTCCAGCCTCTTTACTTTACTGTATCTGTGAACCCGGTTGTCCGGCCACGCCGATCTGCTCACCGGAAACCACCATCTCCACTCGCCGGTTCTGTTGGCGGCCAGCCGCGGTATCGTTGGAAGCCACAGGGCTGGCTTTGCCCAAGCCGGTAGCGGACAGGTTCGCCATGGATACGCTTTGGGACACCAGATAGTCGCGCACCGCGCCAGCGCGTTCATTCGATAACTTCATATTGTACTCCTCGGTTCCGACGCTATCGGTATGGCCTTCTAATTGGACCTTGAGGCCGGGATAAGCCAGCAGAATGCCGGCGACCTTGGCAAGTTTTTCGCGGGCTCCGGGCTTGAGGGTGTACTTGTTGAAGTCAAACAGGACGTCGTTGATGTTCACGATGAGGCCGCGGGCGCTCTCACGGGTCTCGAGGATGGTGTTGAGCTGCAGGCGCAAACGTTCGCGAAGTTGGACCTTCTCGGCTTCCGACTGCTGAGCAGCCTGCCGTAGACGGTCGGCATCGGCTTTGGATGCCTCCTGCTGAGCAACGGCGGCTTCGCGGGCGGCTTCGGCCGCGGCCTTATCGCGTGCAGCCTGGGAGGATGCCTGTTGGGCTTCCATTTTTGCCTGTTCGGCTTGCATTCGCTCCTGTTCCGCCTTCATTCGCGCCTGCTCCGCCGAACGGCTAGCCGCTTCGGCGGATTCGCGCCTGTCCTGATCGAGCTTGGCCTGCGCGGCAGACAGTCTGGCTTTCTCCTGCGCATCGGCTTCGCGTTGGGCAGCCCCGGCGCGTTCATTGGCCAGCATCTCTTCCGCCCTCTTGCGGAAGGTAATGATTCGGGCATCCTCAGCCATCTGCGCGGCTTCGCGGGCGTTGGTTTCGGATTCCTTGCGATTCTTGCCCTTGCGCAGGTAGTCCTGGGCATTCTTCAAGTCCACAAGCGCTTTGTGGAAGGTATCGGAGGCATACTGTTCCGCGCCGGCGAGCCGGGCGATTTCCACGGCGTTTTCCGCTTGGGCGAGTTGCAGCGGGCCTTTCGGATTCACCTTGACCGGCTGATATAGACCGCGGTTCAACACGTACTGGCCGCGTTGCAGCAACTCGTACTTGGCATCCACCTGCTCTATGGTGCCGGTGGTGTCATTGCGCATGAAGTTCTCCGCGACGACCACGTCGCTCGGCTGGGTCACGGCAAAGTATGGCTCGGCTGTAACGATCAGGCCAAACGTCTGGAGCTCTGTAGTGGAGAGCAGCTTGGCATGGTCGTTTTGGAGTACCACTTCCCCGAGGTTCGCGGGCCGGCCTTCTGGTGTGATGCCCCACAAAACATACGTCATGTACTCGGCGCCGAACTGATTGGCCGGGGTCATGTGGTTGAGCGTGGTTTCGATTTTCGTCGAGCCCATTTGGCTCTCGACTCTGGCCTCACCCTTGGCCAGCGGCATGAGTTCCGTGCCGCGAAAATCGATGTGCGTCGATCCGTTTCGATGGTGATAGTTCACGGCCTTGGTGGTGCGGGAAACCACCGTGACGCGAAAGATGGGCATGGGCTGCCCTGAATTGCCGGGCGGGACCCTTGTTTGCTGCTGGGTGGGGTTGGGAATCTGCGCTACCAGCGCTCCGGACAATAGGATTAGCAAGGCGGTGGTTTTCATATAATTTTCTCCAAACTAAAACTGAGCACGCCGCAGACCTCTGTGAAGGACATCACGGAATAGACAACGTTCCCAGGAAAGGGGAATGGGTCAATCGGCCTAATCTTCAGCGACTGATTTGTGAGCTAGTTCGCCGAAGAGGGGGAGGGAGTAGGCTTCGTCGTGGGCGGCCTTCACCATCATGAAGATAGACATGCCGAGGAGGACGGCCTGAACGAGGGAGTGGAGATGAAACCCGGGGATGCGCTGGAGGACGGGGCGCAGCACCTGATCATCGAGGAGCCAGGCGACGAAGAGGTACAAGCCCTGAAAACCGTGGAAGCGGACGAGGCGATCGTGACGGAAGCGATCGCTGGCCAGCACGATGATGGACGCAATCCAGCCGATGCCAGGGATGTAGCAGAGGATGGAGGCGGTACGAGGATTGAGTGCGGCCAGCGGATCTCGCGCGGCGGCCCTGGGGGGCGGAGCGGCGGAATCCACTGGCTGTTTGGCGCCGCACCGGGCGCAGTAGCGCGCCGTCCCAACCTGGTTTCCGCATTGGCTGCAAAAAGACATCTACCCTTACATACGCTATTCCTTTTGAGGGTGTTCCGGCAACCAAAATCGATCTTTTTGGGAAATCCGGCATCCTGGTTCCCTGGGGAGGTTGCCGCGGGCGCCCGCGGCGGGGCACAATCTACGTATGCGAACCCTTTGTGCGGGCATTCTCCTAATGGCATCGGCGGCGATTCTCCCGGCGGCCAAGAATCTGGAAATCTACTCGATCGACGTGGAAGGTGGGCAAGCGACGCTGATCGTTTCCCCGTCGGGCGAATCAATGGTGGTGGATACGGGGTGGGGCGGGCACAACAAGCGCGATGCCGAGCGCATCGCGGCGGTGGCGAAGGCGGCGGGGGTAAAGAAGATCGATTATCTGGTGATCACGCACTATCATTCCGACCACGTGGGCGGGGTGGCACAACTGGCGGAGAAGATGCCGATCCGCAACTTCGTGGACCACGGCGCCAACGTGGAAGATAACAAGGAGGGGCAGGTGCTGTTCAACGAGTACGCGGCATACCGGGCAAAGGGGAATCACATTGAGGTGAAGGCGGGCGACACGATTCCGATTAAGGGAATTGAGGTGAAGGTGATCTCAGCGGGCGGGAAGACGATCGATGCGCCTTTGGCGGGTGCGGGGCAGGCGGGCGCGGATTGCGCCGGGTTCCAGATGCACGACGCCGACCCGACGGAAAACGCGCAATCGGTGGGGCTGCTGATCAGCTACGGCAATTTCCGCATGATCGACATGGCCGACCTAACGTGGAACAAGGAAAAAGATCTGGTGTGTCCGGCGAACAAGATCGGGAAGGTGGATTTGTACCTTGTATCGCACCACGGAATGAATATGAGCGGGTCGCCGCAGTGGGTGAATACGCTGCGGCCCAAGGTAGCGCTGATGAACAATGGCGCGAGGAAGGGCGGGTCGGCGGAGATCTGGCAGACGATACACGACGCGCCAGGCACGCCGGACGTGTGGCAATTGCACTTTGCGGTAAGCGGCGGCAAGGAGCACAATTCGGGCGACCCGTTTATCGCCAATGTGGACGAGAACTGCGAAGGCAAATGGATTCGGGTGGACGCGCAGAAGGACGGGGCGTTCAAGATATACAACAGCCGGAATCAGTTCGAGAAGAGTTATTAGGAGGCGTGGGCGCTGACGATTGTCGATCAACGCCCCTGCGCCGGCTCATGCTGGGGATACAGTGATAACGCCCTGGCGCATTGCCGACTAATTTCTGCCTTTATGCTTTTCGTGCCGATCGTACAGTGCACCTGCACCGGCGCCAGCACCGGCTCCAATGGCAGCGCCCTTGCCCCCGCCCGCCAGTGCGCCGATGGCGGCTCCGCCGGCCGCGCCCACACCGACGCGCTTAGCGGTGTTGACGCGGCGTTTGTGCCTGATGGCCTGCCGGCGTGTCCGGTGACGCGTGGTGGCCGCTGCCGCGTCGGTCGTGGTTCCGAAGAAAAGGCCTGACGCGATCAATACGGCAAGAATGTGCTTTGTCATTTTCCCGTGCTCCCTGAATCCTTTGTAGCAAGAAGACTGCCACTACCCGGTCTCGGCCGCAGGAATTTGTGGCTTTGGTTACTAACGGCTGTGCGATCCACCGGTAGGCCAGACGGACGCCGACTGGCGGCAGAGGCAACGGAATGCCACCCCTGCGAGAGGGGGGCTTAGCGGCGAAACGGCGGGGCGGGCGGAGCGCCAGCTACGAATAGGGGAACCAGGCGGGGTCAATGGTTGCGCGCTCGCCGCTGGTTTCGCGCATGCGGGCGAGCAGGCGCTGGCGCAAGTCCGCGGCGATTTTCTGGTAGGGGGCGCGGCCGGCGAGATTGACTTGCTGGTAGGGGTCGGCATGTAGATCGTAGAGCATGTACTCCACGTATTTCTCCACCGACTGGACGGACTTCCATCCAGGGACCCTAGGCGCGGCGGCGGCGTAAGTGTACTGCGGGGTGCGTAGGCCGCGTCCGGTGATGAACTCCGACATTTCAAAGTAGACTTCGTTGCGCCAGCCTTCGGTGCGGCGGTCGAGCAGCGGGAGGAAGTTGTGGCCCTGCATGGTGGAGGGCACGGGAAGGCCGGCGGCGGAAAGCAGGGTGGGGGCGAAATCCACGAGGCTCACCAACTCCGAAACCTGCGTGCCGCGATTGAAACCGGGGCCTTCGATAATCAGCGGGATGTGGATGGAGCTTTCATGCGGGCTGCGTTTGTACTCCGCATTGCGGGTGCGGAAGTGATTACCGTGATCGCTGGTGAACATGAAGATGGTGTTCTTATCCATGCCGGTTTCCAGCAGGGTCTGGCGGAGGGTGCCGACCACCTCATCTATCTTTGCGACACAGGCGAAGTAGTCGGCAATCTGGCTGGGCCATGACCCGGGCAGGGGGCGGAGGTCGGGCGGGATGAACGGATTGGGATAGCGGCCGGCGAACTCCTTCGGCGGATCGAAGGTGTCCTTATCATTCTGGTGGTGGACTTCGAGATAGGAGAGCGTCAGCAGGAACGGCGATTTGGCGGCTGGCGAGCGGAGGAAGAGCTGCGCGCGGTCGGTCATGAAGTCGGCGCGGTAGCGGTTGGAGAAGTGGATGGGCTTGCCGTCGTTATCGAAGAGGTCGCCCTCATAGGCGTGAGAGGTCAACTCGAGGGCGTTGGCGGCTTCCCAGAGGTCGGCAAATCCGCCGCGATGCCCGGGCTTTACGGCGCCGCGCGTTTCGGCCGCGGTGCCGGCCTCCGGCCGCGCGAGATGCCACTTACCGATGTAGTTGGTGGAGTAGCCGGCCTGCTTCATTACGGTGGCCAGTGTAGTGGCATCTTCGGCCAGGCCGAAGGCATTTTTCCACACGCCGTGCTTGCTGGGATACTGGCCGGTGAAAATGCAGGCTCGCGCGGGGGCGCACACGGGCTGGTTGGAAATTGCCTGGCGGAAGAGGACGCCGCGCGCGGCCATCTGGTCCAGGTTGGGCGTCAGGTTCATGGGATTGAGGCCCATGGCGCCGACGCAATCCCAGCGAAACTGGTCTGAAATCACGAGAACGATGTTGGGCCGGCCGACACCGCCGCCGGTTTGAGCGGCTGCCGCCGAGGCAACTGCCGCCGCGGCCGGAACCGCGCTCAACCACTCACGCCGGGTTTGCTTTTCCGATGCCACACACGCCTCCGCGGGCAAGTTTATCATGTGGCGCGGTGCATGGTGGGGCGGGCTTCGGGAGGCGGTTTTTTTCTCAGGCTCGCGCTCAGTTGGGCTTGGGGGGGTAGCCGGTTTCGATCAACGTGACGCGCGGCGCACCGCGCTGGCCGAAATTCGAATCTGAGGTGACGACGGATCCGTCGTTGGAAATGGCGGCGCGGGGGGCGGCCCAGTAATTGGCGTCGCCGCCGTTGGTGAAGAGGACAGTGCGAGTGAGGGCGAGGCGGCGGATTTCCAAACCGTTCTCGCGCATGACGACGATCTCCGCGGCGTGGGGGGTCGGGACATACGGAGACGTGTCGTCAGGCCGGCGCGCCTCGGACTGGGTGGAGACCACGCAATACGGCGCGGACTTGGCACAGGCCACGTGCTCATCGACCCAGCCGCGGCCGCAGCGCCACAGAGTCAAGACCTTCTTTCTGCCTCCGCCCAGCTCCACCTGTTTGAGCAGATCGAGCCCCTTATTCAACTGATAAGTGGATAAAGACACCTCGCACGGAACGCTGTTTTCGCCATTAGTGACGAGGTACTGAATTCCAGCGGAGTCTTCCAGGGTGTCCAAATGCGAGCCGACGAAGCAGCGTTCGCCGGGATCGCAGGCCCCATCGTTATTGCCTGGTTTTTCGGGACTCTCCGGCCCGCGGAATTCCAATTTCAGCGTGCCGCTGGCGAGATCGACCGAAAACACGCCCATGGCCGGCGGCGCAATCAGCATGACGTAACGCTTTCCGCTGGTTCGGTCCGTCCCTTTGGAAATCAGGGTGAAATCGATATTGCCGTAGGGCAGGTTGCGCTGGGAATCCGCGTAATTCGCGCAATAGGTTTTCATGTGACTGAGATCCAGGGCGCAGATTGTCTTTTCGCCGGGCGCCCAGAAGGAAATCCAGTTGTCCTTGGAAGTATCACCGGTACCGCCGCGCACAATTTCATGCAACTTCTGGGGCGCTTTGGAGTAATCGATCAGGACGGAGCTCTTATTGTTTCGCAGATCGTGTTTGAGGATCGCGGCGCCCTGTAGGTAGTAATATACCTCGTCGTCATTGGCATCCCAGAAGTAACTCTGATTGCATGGCTTGCGTTGGAAACGCACGCGGGCGGTGGTGACATCGACAATCTCCCAGGTGCCGTTATCGAGAAAGGTCATCAAATACTTTTTATGAGCGCTGAGCGGCGACGGGCTGGAGTAGGTGTGGTAGACCGGGGAGGCAGTCATCACGCGGACGCGGCCGCCGAAATTAGGATCGACATAGGTGGCCGCGGGCTGAGGCAGGCCGGAAATACCGGGAAGGGGAAGCGGAGTGCAAAGCGGTGGATCGAAGTAGCCCGCCGCCTTGCTGCATCCGGCCGGTCCGGAAAGGTAGCTGAAGACCGGAGGCGGATTGGCGGCGCGAACTTCCAACTCCACGGGAAGTGTCACGGCCGCGCCACCGGACTTAATACTGATACTGGCTTGATATTTGCCCGGTTTCTTCAACTCCCCGCGCCAGGCGACGATTTCGACCGTAAGCAAAGCGGGCGTGGTGCCGCCGGGGGCGCTGACCTGGATCCACGGGTCATTGGGGTCCCCCGGTGTGGCGGTGACTGTCCAGTTTTGTACATTTTGGCTGGCGGAACGAATCGAAACCTTGGCCAGGGCGATGGGTCCGCCCTCCACCTGCAGGAGTTTGACGGCCTTTGGGGTGATCTCAAGGCCTTGCGAAGACAGCAGGCCGGGCAGGGCGAGCAGCACCGCAGCCACGGCAGTTTTACCCAGTGCAGCAACTCGCATACACAGCCATTTTAGCAGCGAAGTCCGGGAGCAAAGGCGCACGGGCTGGTGACGCGACCTTCCTGTATACTTTTTATCAGCGCGCAAACAGGCAACCACTAATCCGCGGATAAGGCAAGACCGGCGTGAAGAGATCCCCAGGGACAGTTATCACAACGTTGGGGGCGATTGCATGGGTCATCGGTTGCCGCTCGCCGTATTCGAGTAAGCGCTGAGTACCGGGGTGGCATTGAAGGAGTACGTTTCTCCGGAAGGGACGGACGCTGGCGCACCCTGGCGCACGGAGCGGGTGCCGACCTAAACCTGGACGGCATCGGGATAGTGGAGGCGGGGCAGTAAAGACGGGCGCCACTACCGGTCGAAAATGGCCGGCCAGGGCGTAGATCTCGCGGTTGAGGCACAGGATGACATCGATCGAAGAACTGGAAGAAGAGCTGTCGCGGCCGAGCGAAGCGGATGTGGAGTTTCTGCGGCAACTGGAAGGGGACATCCTGATTCTGGGCGCGGCGGGAAAGATGGGGCCCACGCTGGCGCGCCTATGCCGGCGGGCCGCCGATGCGGCGGGACCGGGGAGGCGAATCCTCGCGGTGTCGCGGCGGCCGATCCCAGAGCCGGGAATCGACGCGGTCGCCTGCGATCTGCTGGATCGCGCGCAGGTGGCGCAGTTGCCCGATTGTCGGAATGTGCTCTATCTCGCGGGGCGCAAGTTTGGGTCGTCGGAAAATCCCGAACTCACCTGGGCGATGAATACGGTGGTGCCGGCCAACGTGGCGGAGCGCTTCCGGGAGAGCCGGATTGTGGTGTTCTCTACCGGCAACGTGTATGCCCTGCGCGCGGTGACGGCTGGTGGAGCGCGCGAGACGGAGGCGCCCGCGCCGGTGGGCGAGTATGCGCAGAGTTGCCTCGGGCGGGAGCGCGTCTTCGAGTACTTCGCCAAACACCACGGAGTGCGCTGTCTCTTCTTCCGCCTCAACTACGCGGTGGACCTGCGCTACGGCGTGCTGGTGGATATCGCGCGCAAGGTGTACGCGGGCGAACCGGTGGAACTGGGTGTTCCCGCGTTCAATGCGATCTGGCAGCGCGATGCCAACTCATACGCGCTGCGTGCGCTGGCGCATTGCGGCACGCCGCCCCGCATCCTGAATATCACTGGGCTGGAAACGGTCTCCGTACGGGCAGCGGCCGAGTTTTTCGGGGCGCACTTTGCGCGGCCTTGCCGGCTACAGGGCACCCCAGGACCGGTCGCGCTCTTGAGCGATGCCTCGGCCGCGGCGGCGCTGATGGGGCCGCCCGGGGTAACCACGGCGCGGTTGATGGAACTGGTGGCCGAATGGGTGGGCACCGGCGGCGCGAGTTTGGACAAGCCTACGCATTTCGAGGTGGCCGATGGGAAGTTTTGACCAGATGGACCCGGCGGTGATGCAGACGCTTCAGCGCGGCGTGGCGATCCCGGCGCATCCGCTGGCGCTCAAGGAAAATCGCAAGCTGGACGAACGGCGTCAGGTGGCGCTGACCCGCTACTATTGCGCGGCGGGCGCGGGCGGTATCGCGGTGGGAGTACACACCACGCAGTTTGCGATTCGCGATCCGCGGGTGGGGCTATATTCGCCGGTGCTGCGACTGGCGGCCGGGGCAATCGCGGAGTTCGAGCGCGCGAGTGGGAAACGCATCGTCAAGGTTGCGGGTGTCTGCGGCGTGACGATGCAGGCGGTGCGGGAGGCGGCGATCGCGCGCGAGGCGGGGTACGATCTCGGCCTGCTGAGCCTGGCGGCGCTGCCGGCCGCAGCGGATGGCGAACTGCTGGCGCACTGCCGCGCGGTGGCGCAGGAGATCCCCGTCTGCGGATTCTATCTCCAGCCTTCGGTGGGCGGGCGGCTTCTGACTTACGAGTTCTGGCGGGAGTTCTGCCGGATTCCCGCGGTGGTGGCGATCAAGGTGGCGCCATTCAATCGCTATCAGACGCTGGACGTGGTGCGCGCGGTGGCGGACAGCGGGCGCACGAGGGAGATCGCGCTCTACACCGGGAATGACGACAACATCATCGCCGATCTGCTGACGGAGTTTCGCGTGGCGGGCCAGAGCCTGCATTTTTGCGGTGGATTACTGGGGCAATGGGCGGTGTGGACGCGCCGCGCCGTGCAGTTACTGGAGACCATCCAAGCGTGCCGCGACGCGGGAGGCGAGGGCGCGGCAGGGATTCTGGCGGGTTCGGCGGCGCTAACGGACGCCAATGGCGCGCTGTTCGACGTGCGCCACCGGTTCGCGGGCTGCATCGCCGGCCTGCACGAGATTTTGCGGCGGCAAGGCTTGCTGGAGGGGCGTTGGTGCCTCGATGCCGCGGAGGACGTCTCGGGCGGACAGTTGGAGGAGATCGACCGGGTGTGTGCCAGCTATCCCGAGCTTACCGATGACGAGTTCGTGCGCCAGAATCTGGATGAGTGGCTGCGCTGAGGCGTTGGGCTAGCGCGTTTGCGGCAAGCAGAATCGCGAGTATGCACTTGACCGTGAAGCGGCCAACGGAGCACGCACTTGCGGAGCACGCAGGGGCGCGCTTTGCCCGAAAGAGGCGCCTGAAAGGCGGCTGCAGGCAAGATTGCCCGCCCCACAAAAGCGGCAGGACTTCGGCCGCGTAGTGGGTGGCGTCAAGCGGCGGCGGGCTTGCACTAAGTGGCGGCCGCGGCGAGCGGTTTGCGCAGTTGGAAGAAGAGCAGCGCGGCGGACAACTGGGCCAGGACTCCAAACGCCACCAAAGCGACGAGGGAGTGGTCGTACAGCCACCCCATCGCAGCGCTACCCAGGAACCATGCCACGCCGTAAACACCGTTGAAGGCGCCAAACGCGCTGCCGCGCTGGTTCATGGAGACCACTTGGGCTAGCCCCGCGCGCAGCGACGCGTCCTGTGCGCCCAGTCCCGTGGCCCAGCAGGCGACACCGACAATGGCGCCGATCTGGCCGCCGAGGAAGCCAAGCGGCAGGGCCAGCAGCGACACCAGAATTCCGCAGGTGAGGACCGGGAGGCCGTAGCGGTCAAACAGCCGACCGAAAACCAGGGCGGTGATTCCGTTGACGGCCATCGCGCCGGAATATAACAGCGGAATCATGGCGGGCTTGGCTAGGCCGGTCTTTTGGAAGTGATACCCAAGCAACGGAAAATCCACGAAGCCACAGGCGAGCAACGCGGCGGCGGCAACGTAGATCCAGAAGAAGTGCGGCAGCGCTTGGGGAGCTTTCGGCGCCGGGGGAATACCGCGCGCGGGGTAGGCGGCACGCGCCGTGAAGAGCGCGATGAGAGCCAGAATGGCGGGGATGCCGAGGCGCAGAAAGGCAGGGCCGAATTGGTTGGATCGGGCTACCGCCACCGCCATCAGGAGCGGGCCCAGCATCGCGCCGGCCTGGTCCAACGCGGCGTGCAGACCGAATCCCCAGCCGTGGCCGACTACACTGGTGGCCTCCGAGAGGAGGACGTCGCGTGCCGGTCCGCGCAGGGCCTTCCCGGTACGCTCGGCGACCACGAGGAGCGCGGCCATCTGCCAGTTGCCGGCGAAGGCGAGCAGGGGCACGGCGATCAGATTCATTGCGTATCCGCAAATGGCGATGGTCCAATACGCGTGAGTACGGTCGGCAAAACGGCCGGAGAAGAAGCGCAGACTGGCGGCCAGCATCTCACCCAATCCCGCGATGAGCCCCACCTGGGTGGCGCTGGCGCCCAGAGCTTGCAGGAATGGGCCAATGATGCTGCGCGCGCCTTCGTACGTCATGTCAGCGAAAAAGCTGACCACTCCCAGGCAGACAATAAACCGGATTGCCGAAGTGCGCTGCTTCCGCGGACGCATGGAGTCTGTACGATACCACTTCGTTGACGAGCCGCAGTTGGAATCCCGCTGGTCCCAAGACGAGTGTCACCCGGCAGCGCAGGGTGCGCTGCCGGGTGTGGTTGCGTCAGACCCGCGTCAGCACGTTCGGGAAGGTCTCCGCTTTCTCCGCACCGGCTTTGTTGCCGGTTCGCGTGGTGAAGACGAAAGCCACCAGAACCAGCGCGCCAAGGGCGAAGAGGGTGTCGCCGGGGGCGCGCATCCAGCGTAGATTCTGCATGAGGGGCGTTCCCAGGAACTCCGAGCTGCGGGCGTACCAATAGCCCTGATCCACGCATGCCCACGTCTGCATGAGTCCCACCGGCAACAAGCTGCCGACGCACATGGCAAACAGGCCGACGTTCATCGCCCAGAAAGAGAATTTGAGCCAACTCTCGCGCCAGATGGCGTGCGGCCCCATGGCGCGCAGGCAAACCAGCATGAGCCCCATGCCCAGCATTCCGTAGACGCCGAACAGCGCGGCGTGGCCGTGCAGCGGCGTGGTGTTCAGCCCTTGCATGAAGTAGAGAGCGATGGGCGGGTTGATCATGAAACCAAACAGCCCGGCGCCCACCATGTTCCAGAACGCGACGGCGACGAAGAAGTAGATGGGCCACCTGTAGCGTGCCGCCCATACCGTCAGCTTGCCGCGCCGCAAATCATCAAGAGCGGAGTAGGCGACAAAGGTCAGGGGCACTACTTCGAGCGCGCTGAAGACCGAACCCCACGCCAACGCCACGGTCGGAGTTCCGGAGAAATACAGGTGGTGGCAGGTGCCGATGATGCCGCCGGCCAGAAAGATAGTGGCCGAGAGCAAGGCGGCTTTGGCGGCGAAATCCGGACGGATGAGCTTGAGCCGCGTGAAGAAGAACGCGATGACGGTGGTGGCGAACACCTCGAAGAAGCCTTCCACCCAGAGGTGAACGACCCACCAGCGCCAGTACTCGACAATCGAAAGGTGGGTATGCTGTCCCCAGGTCAATCCGGCGCCATAGAAGAGGCCAATGGCTCCGGCGGAGAGCACGAAGAGCCACAGCAGGTGGCGTTGTTCGCCGGCGGTTTTTAGCGCGGGACGAATGGCGCGCACCACCAGGAATAGCCAGATGAGGAGTCCGGCGAACAGCAGAATCTGCCACATGCGGCCCAGATCCACGTATTCATAACCTTGGTGGCCCCAGAGAAACGCGTTGGAATCGCTCAGCCGGTTCATGATGCTGAGCCACTGGCCGGTCATGGAACCGGCGACCACGAGCAGCAGCGCACCGAAGAGCACATTCACACCGAGGCGCTGATATTTGGGTTCATGGCCGCTGACAAGAGGGCCGATGAAGAGGCCCGCGGCCAGCCACGCCGTAGCGATCCAGAAGATTCCCAACTGCACATGCCAGGTGCGCGTCACGCTATAGGGCAGCCATTTGGCGAGCTTGATGCCGTAGAATCCGCCACCTTCCACGCCGTAGTGAGCGGTCACGATGCCCACCAGAATCTGCACCAGAATGAGCAGCGACACCACCCAGAAATATTTGATAGTGGCGCGCTGCGAGGGAGTTGCCACCCACTTGCCCAGGGGGTCCTCGGTGGGTAGTGTGCCATGCTCCACTTCCCGATTTTGCGATGCGTACCACCAACTCAAGCCGCAAATCCCGGCCAGCAGCATGATGATGCTGACGCCGGTCCACATGACGCCCTCGCCGGTGGGGCGATTGCCTACCAGCGGCTCATGAGGCCAGTTGTTGGTATAAGAGATGACGTCGTTCGGCCTTCTGGTTACGGCTGACCACGAGGTCCAGAACATGAAGGCCGCAAAACTCCGCATGCGTTGCGGAGTGCTGACGCTGCCCGCGGGGATGGCATACGCGTCGTGCCCCTTCATGAAGACGTCGGAATAGTGCCTTAGGCAGCTTTCAAAGGCGCGGGCGCGTGCCGGGTCGATGCGAATGACGCCGGTGGCGGCATCATAGGTGTTGGTGCGGAAGAGTTCTTCCAATCGTCCGCGAAGCTTGGCTTTGTCCTCGGCGAGCAGTTGGCCGTAAGGCTTGCCGAAATCCCTGGATGCCCACTCTTCGAGTACGAACATGGCTTCGCGGTGCAGCCAGTCGGCGGTCCAGTCCGGCGCTACATAGCTGCCATGTCCCCAGATGGAGCCCACCTGCATGCCGCCGAGGGACTGCCAGACGTTCTGGCCGCGGCCGATCTCGCCGCTCGCGATGACCACGCTTCCATCGGTGGCAATCACCTGGTCCGGGATGGGCGGCATCTCCTGATAGATCCTGGTCCCAATCCATCCCAGAATGCTGAAAGAGACAACCAGGACGACGGCAAAACTTATCCATAATTTCTTCATGAAAAGTTCCTCTTAAGTGGCTTATAGCCAAGTATAGAGGCTAGCAACGGGCTGGAGGATGGGCAGTGACCGAAGTCACACGGCTGACGGGAAGCCTTTATCGGCGCCAGCGGATTGCGGGAGCGCTCGACCGGCGGACGCAACCACCTAAGACCGCTTACTCCCGCGCATCGATCCAGCCCGCTGTGCACCTGCGGAGGCTTTGTTCAGGCGGTTGAGATGTGGTTTAATTCCCGTAGGCCGCCGTCAGGCGCAGGGGCTTTTTTGCACGCGGAGATTCAACGATAGGAGGCTATGCAATGGACACATTTTGGTCGGCGGTAATGGGTGCTGGGGGAACAATAACCGCGGCGGTGATCACAGGTCTATTTGCCAGACAATCATCCGTCCGGAACAGGTCCTACGATAAGGTTACGGGGAGCATAAGCGATCCGCAACCGAATGAAGCGGTTCGACGAACCTTTAAGTGCTCCGGCGTGGTGACCGGCATGCAACCCGGATTGAGTCTCTGGTTGGCGGTGGAAGTCGGCGACCTTGTGTGGCCGAAGGAAAGCAAGGTGACGCCTGACCAGGACAACAAGTGGAGCGCAATCGTTTTTGAAGATGGAGCTACTCAAACGTTCGCCGTAGCTCTCTTTGTCGCAGACTCCAAGGTGGATAGACGCATCGGGAAGTGGTTGGAAGCCGGCCGCAGCAGCGGAACCTACTCGGTGTTGAGGGGTATTCCGGGAGCGCGACGCATCGCGCGGGTTGACGGCCTGCGCCTGAACCTGGGGATTTCGTAAAAGCCACTCACTCGCCGAACTGGCCCTGTGGCTCGCCTGCTTGTAACATGCATCACCCCAATTTCTGTTTGAACAGATCCGTCACCACGGCCACATTGGCCTGGCCGCGCGTGGCTTTCATGGCCTGGCCCACCAGGAAATTGATCACCGTGGTTTTGCCGCCCTGGTACTGCTCCACCTGCTTGGAATTGGCGGCAATCACGTCCGCGATGATTTTCTCCAGCGCTCCCGTGTCGGAGATCTGCTTCAAGCCTTCCCGTTCCACGATGACGTCCGCGGGCTCGCCAGTGGAAAACATTTTCGGAAAAATCTGCTTGGCGAGTTTGCCGGAGAGTTTGTCGCTCGCGATCAGCTTGACCAGTTGCCCCAGATTTTGCGCGCTGACCGGCGACTCGGCGATCTCCCGGCCCTCGGCCTTCAGCATGGCCATCAGGTCACCCATGACCCAATTAACGGCCATCTTGGGATTGCCGGAAACCCGGGCGACGGTCTCAAAATACTCGGCTGTGGCGCGGGTGGCGGTGAGCACCCCGGCGTCGTATTCGGAGAGTCCGAATTCGCCAGTGAAGCGCGCCCGCTTGGGCGCGGGCAGTTCCGGCATGGAGGCGCGGACTTCGCCCAGCCACTTTTCGCCGATGCGCAGGGGCACCAGATCGGGCTCGGGGAAATAGCGGTAGTCGTGCGCGTCTTCCTTGCTGCGCATACTGACGGTCTGGTCCAGGTCTGGGTTGTAGAGGCGCGTCTCCTGCACCACGCGCCCGCCGCTCTCAAGCAGTGCCACTTGACGGGCGACCTCAAACTCGATGGCCTGCTTGAGGAAGCGGAACGAGTTCAGGTTCTTGACCTCGGCGCGGGTACCGAAGGGCTCCGTGCCCTTGAGCCGCACGCTGACGTTGGCGTCGCAGCGCAGATGACCCTTCTCCATATCGCAGGTGGAGACTTCGATGAACTGGATGACCTGCTTCACCTCCATCAGGTAGGCGTGCGCTTCGTCGGCGCTGCGCATATCGGGTTCGCTGACGATTTCAATGAGCGGCGTGCCGCTGCGGTTCAGATCGACATAGGAGAAGCGGTCCGAATCCTTGAAGCCATCGTGAACGCTCTTGCCGGCGTCGTCTTCCATGTGAACGCGGGTGACGCCGATACGCTTGGGGACGCCGTCCACCACGATATCGACGAAGCCATGCTCGGCCACCGGCTGGTCATACTGTGAAATCTGGTAGCCCTTCGGCAGATCGGGGTAGAAGTAGTTTTTGCGCGCGAATCGCGAGAGCGGACGCACCTGGCAGTTCAAGGCGAGCGCGCCCTTAATGGCCAGTTCCACGGCCTCGCGGCTAAGCACCGGCAGCGCGCCGGGAAGGCCGAGGCAGACCGGACACACGTTGGTGTTGGGCGGCGCGCCGAAGCTGGTGGGGCAGCCGCAGAATATCTTGGTGGCCGTGGCCAGTTGCACGTGCACTTCGAGCCCGATTACGGGCTGGTAGCGCGCGATCATCTCAGGCGTAGCCGCGGCGATTGCGGAAGAAGACATGGTGTCCCTCCATTATAGTTACTGCTTGAGGCGGGCTCGCCCGGGTGTTCGAAGGATGAGATTCAACGCAGAGACGCAGAGGGCGCAGAGGAAAGCGCAGAGAAAACACGGAGAGAGAATGCGAGACTTCGGCTGAAGGGGAGAAGGTCAACGGCAAAAGGAGCGGAAGACGCGGAAAAAGCGGGCGAGCCGCGATGCGGTCCGTTTACTGCCTGGCGGGGAACTTCTTCTCTAGCGCGCGGACGAATTCGTGCAGCGCTTTCCGGTCCGCGGTTTGCCACTGGATGAGGACGAAGAAGCGGCCGTTATAGAAGAAGACGGTGTCGGGAGCCGGCTTCCAGCGCTGCACCACATCCAAAGCCACGGCGGACGAGGTCAACTGGTACACGCGCGCGTCGAGCTTCCCGGGACCTTCGTAAGAGGCCGCGCGAGCGCGTTCGATGGCGGCCGGCGGCACGGGGGCGGGCGCTGAAGAGGGCGGGAGTTCACGGACGGAGGTGCGATGCCAGGCGCCAACAACCTCCGTGAAAATATCGGGCATGGGAGCGGGAGCGCGCCGGCACGAAGCGACAGCAAGCGCACATGCCAGGAGAAATCGGGGCCGCGGCATCAGTCACGATGCTACCATCTGGGTTATGGCAAAGTTCAGGCCCGTCCGGGCGAATGCCAAAAAAACTACGCGCCCGCAAGGCGCGGCCGGCTGCGTCATCCTGATCCTGCTGATCATGGTTGGCGTGATGGTATTTCTCTACTTGGTGATGAAAAGTAATGCGAACGGATAAGCGAACAGACGGGCAGTTACGACCCGTCCAAATCACGACCGGTTGCCTCATGACGGCGGAAGGTTCCGTGTTAATCAAGGTGGGGAACACGCACGTACTGTGCGCCGCCACGGTGGAAGACACGGTGCCACCGTTCCTGCGCAATAGCGGAAAGGGCTGGGTGACGGCCGAGTATTCGATGCTGCCGCGGGCTACGGCGAAACGCACGCCGCGCGAAGTCACCAAGGGTCGCCCCTCGGGGCGCACCCACGAGATCCAACGCCTGATTGGGCGCTCCATGCGGGCGGCGGTGGATATGAGCGCGCTGGGCGAACGTACGGTGATCATCGATTGCGACGTGATCCAGGCGGATGGGGGCACGCGCACGGCGTCCGTCACCGGAGCTTTCGTGGCGATGGCGATGGCCTTCCGGCAACTTCGCGAGTACGGCGTGCTCAAGAACAACCCCCTGCGCGCATACATCGCGGCCACCAGCGTGGGACTGGTGGGCGGAGTGCCGATGCTGGACCTCTGCTACGAAGAGGATTCGCAGGCCGACGTGGATATGAACGTGGTGATGACGGGCGACGGCCAGTTCGTCGAAGTGCAGGCCACGGCGGAGCACACGCCGTTCGACGACGCCCAGATGGCGCAAATGATGGATTTGGCGCGCATCGGCATCGCGGAGCTGGTGATCATGCAGAGGGAGATCATCGGCGATTGACCAAGCTTTACTGCGCCACGGGGAATGCGGGCAAGCTGCGCGAATTCCGCATGGCGGCGGAGAGCGCGCAGGTGGAGATTGAGCTGCTGCCGGGCTTCAAACAACTGCCTGCGGCTCTGGAAGACGGCGCCACGTTTGAAGAAAACGCGATCAAGAAGGCGCTGCACTACGCCCCGCATGCCGCCGGCAAACTGTTCGCCGACGATTCCGGCCTGGAGGTGGCAGCGCTCGGCGGCGCGCCCGGCGTGTATTCGGCGCGCTTCTCCGGCCCGCATGCCACGGACGATGCCAACAACCGCCTGCTGCTCAAAAAACTCCACGGCGCGGCCAACCGGAAGGCGCGGTTCGTGTGCGCCATCGCGCTGGTGGAGGGCGAGCGCGTGGTGGAGGTTTTCCACGGCGCGGTGGACGGCATGATTCTCGACGAGCCTCGCGGCAGCGGCGGCTTCGGCTACGACCCGCTGTTCTACTGCCCGGCTTTTGGCTGCACGTTCGGCGAGGCGACGGGAGAGCAGAAGTTTTCGCTGAGCCACCGGGGGCAGGCGGTACGCGCGATGCTGGCGAGCCTGTAGGGCATCATTTTGACGCGGCGCCGGGCTTCTCTGGCGGGGGCGGCGATGGCGCATCCAGCCTGGCCTTCACCGGGAGCAATACGCGCAGGGTGAAGAGATTCAGTGCGGCCAGCGTGACGGCCAGCAGGTAGCGGTTCTGCGCCACCGACGCGCCGACGACGCCCATATTCCAGATACTGGCGGCGGCGGCGACGCCTTGGACGTGGCTCTCCGATTTCAAAATGGCGCCTCCACCAATGAACCCGATTCCGGCCACCAGGCCCTGGATGATGCGGGATTGGGCGTCGATGCTCATGTGATCCGATGGCGTGCCGAGCAACACATAGGCACAACTGGCCATCGCCACCACGGGGAACGTGCGCACGCCCACGGTGTGCGCCTCGCGTTCCCGATACCATCCCACCGGCAGCGCCAGCACGTAGGCAATGAACAACTTGATGACGTCCTCCAAACCCTGCGGCCAATCGAATGCAAACTGCATATGTGGGTTATACCATTGGTAGGGAGGCGGCGGTAACCCCCGCCGATTGCTCTTCCCACCCTAAGACATTTTCTGTACATTATGTTATATGCAGAACAGCCGCGATTCGTCCGTGTGGCGAACCCTGGCCGTCGCCTTTGGGGACGGCCTGGCGTTCGGCGTGGGCGTCACCCTCACGCGCAACGCGGCGCGCCTTGCCGCCACAAGATCCGCGACTCCCGAACTTCGCCCGCTCAGCGACCGGGTCACCGAAATTGAGCAGCGCATCGAACGCGCACGCGCCGTGGGCACGCTGCCCGTGGCGGGCGCGGCGCTCAAACACAAAGCGGCCGACGCCGTGCTGACGGCGATCGACGGACGGTTCGCCGAAATCGGCAGCCAGATCGACCGGCGGCTGGCCGGACTCGAGGTCAAGGTCAAGATAGAGTTCGACGCCCTGGACGCGCAGGACCGCTCCCTGGCCGAGGGCGTGGAAACCCGGCTCGACGGACTGCGCAGTGAACTGACCGAGGCCGTCGCGGCGCAGCGCCAGGGCATCGACAACGACATGCGGGGCATGCGCGCGCAGATGACGGAGATCCACAGGGAGTTCGCCGAAACGCTGGCCCGCCTGGTGGAAGAACAGATCGCCAACTCCATCGCCGCGCGTTGGCAGTCCGCCGAAGAGCAATTGCGCGAGACCATCCGGGAGGAGACCAGGCTGGGCGGCAAGGAGCAACAGATCGCCGAACTCCGTGAGCGTGTGGAAAGTCAGGAGCGCAACGTGGTGAACCTGGTGATGGCGCTGGGACAGAGCTGCCTGCAGGCCGTGGAGCGCATTTCGCCCGCGGAGCCGCCCGCGCCGCCGCCGGCTTCCGGCCCCACGGGAGGAGATGCCACTGCGAACGAAACCGGCGTGGAACCCGCCGCGGATCCGGAACTGCCGGGGTTCGCCCGAGCCAGACCGCGGGGCCCGCTGTGGCGCGTCCCGATCGTCTCCTCCTTCCTCTTCGCCATGGGCGGCATGCTGCTGCTGCACTACCTGTAGGGGCGCATGCTATTCTGATTCCGCGTCCCATGAAGATCACCAGCGTTCGATCTTTCCTGCTTTCTTATCCCTTCCCGGAGCCGGTCCGGCTCCCCTTTTACGGCGGCGAGCGCACGCTGCTCAAACGCGACGCCCTGCTGATCCGCGTGGAGGCGGATAACGGCCTGGTGGGCTACGCGCCGGGACCGGGCAGCGAGAGTGTACACCACGCCATCGAGCGGACCATCGCGCCGTTCCTGGAAGGGCGCGTCCTGGCCGACCCCGACGCCCTGCGCGTGTTCTTCCTGCAAGGGCCGGGCGCCGGCACCGCACTCGGCAAAATCTATTGCGCGGTGGAAATCGCGCTCTACGATCTGGCCGGCAAAGCGCGCGGCGTGCCGGTTTCGGAACTACTGGGCGGGCGGGTGCGCGACCGCATCCGCCTTTATGGCAGCGCGGGCATGTACATGTCTCCGGAGGCTTACGCCGCCGAAGCATCGGCCATCGCCGAGCTGGGATTCCGCGCCTACAAGATGCGCCCCGCCGCGGGCCCGGAGCAGGACCTGGAAACCGTGCGCCTGATGCGCCGGGCGGTGGGCCCAGATTTCGACCTGATGGTGGACGCGCATACCTGGTGGCGCATGGGAGACCGCAACTACTCGGCGGCCACGGTGGAACAACTGGCGCGGGACATGGCCGCGCACCGCATCGCGTGGCTCGAAGAGCCCCTGCCGCCCGACGACCACGCAGCCTACGTCGCGCTCAAGGAGAAGGATTTGATACCGCTGGCCTCGGGCGAGCACGAGCCGAACGAAGAACGCTATCTCGACCTCATCCTCACCCGGGCGGTGGATTACGTGCAGATGGACGTCTGCTGCCAGGGAGGCTACTCGCTGGCGAGGCGCCTGTTCGCGGAGATCACGCGGCAGGGACTGCGCTTTGCGTTCCACAGTTGGGGCACCGCGCTCGAACTCGCGGCCGCCGCGCAATTGGGCATCTGCTGGCCGCAGATGGTGGTGGAGTGGCTGGAGTACCCCTGTTATGCGACGCCCGGCCGCGCCGGTATGTACCCGTTCCCGCTGGCGGCCGAGATTTTGACCGAGCCGCTGCAGCTGGAGCGCGGCGAGCTGATTGTGCCGCGGACGCCGGGGCTCGGCGTGACGGTGGACGAACGGGTGATTGAGCGCTACCCGTGGATCCCGGGGCCGTGGTCGCTGTTCCGCACGGATTCCCCGGCGGAGACGCGCGCGGTCGGCAGCGACTACAGTGTGCAATGGGATGCGGGGACGCAGTAGGGCGGGGGCTTGAGAAAGCCGGACTCGGGGCCGCGGCCGTCACGCCGCCGCACCCCGGAGGCGCCATCGCGCGCCGTCCTGCTAGAATCGCTACGGGATCGGAATTTCGCATGAGGCCTGCAATCTTTGGACTATTTCTTCTCGCCTGCGGGCTGTCGGCGCAGGACCAGCACGTCACCTGGAAGCTCAGTGTGGAGCCGCCCGCCGCGCCCCCCGGCGGTAAGGTGCTGGTGCGCATCGCTGGGCACATCGACCAGGACTGGCACCTGTATTCCATGTCCACCCCGGCGGCGATTCCCACCAGATTCCAACTCGCGCCCAACCCCGCCGTCGCCAAGTATCGCGCCCTGCAACCCCAGCCCACACGCGCCTTCGACGCCAACTTCAATTCCGACACCGAGACCTTTGAAGGCGACGTCGCCTTCCTGCTCGAACTGGAGCTGAAGAAGGACGCCCCCGCGGGCGCGGCGGAACTCTCCTTCTCCGCCCGCTACCAAACCTGCAATCCCAAAATGTGCGTGCCCTCCAAGTGGACCGGCGCCGCCACCCTCACCGTGGACCCGGCGGCCGCGCCTGCCACGGTAGTCATCCCCGCGGGGTACGCCGAGCCGCGGGCGCCCGCGCCGGCCCAATCGTCCACCCCGGCTGCGCCCGCCGAAGGGCTTCTGGCGTTTCTCGCCGTGGCCTTCGGCTTCGGCCTCGCCTCGATCTTCACCCCGTGCGTCTTCCCGATGATTCCCATCACGATGTCCTACTTCCTCAACCGGCAATCCGGTGGACGCCGCGAGAGCATCGTGCAGGCGTTGGTCTTCTGCCTGGGAATCATCGTCCTCTTCTCCGGCCTCGGCCTGGCCACCACCGCCATCCTGGGGCCATTCGGCATCGTCACCCTGGGGTCTAACCCGTGGGTCAACGCATTCATCTCAGCCCTCTTCATCGCCTTCGGCCTGAGCCTGCTGGGAGCCTTCGAAATCACCATCCCCTCGGTGATCCTCACCCGCCTCAATCAATCGGCCGGCCAGGGCGGCTTCCTCGGCAGCCTACTCATGGGGCTGACCTTCTCGCTGGCCTCCTTCGCCTGCGTGGGACCCTTCGTGGGCACCTTGCTGGCCGCCTCGGTATCGGGCGGCAAGACGCGGCCGTTTGTCGGCATGGTCGCCTTCGCCACCGGTCTCGCCCTGCCCTTTTTTCTGCTCGCGGTGTTCCCCTCCTACCTGAAACGCATGCCGCGCAGCGGCGGTTGGATGGCGCGGGTGAAAGTGGTCATGGGCTTCATCATCCTGGCGGCCAGCCTGAAGTATCTCAGCAGTCTGGACCAGGTACTGCAACTGGGCTTCCTCACCCGCGAGCGTTTCCTGGCCGCCTGGATCGTGCTCTTTGCCATGGCGGGCCTGTATCTACTCGGCTTCCTCCGTTTGGAAGGCATCAAGCCCGACGAGTACGTGGGGCTCGGCCGCCTACTCCCCGGCATCGCATTCGTCATCTTCGCCATCAGCCTGCTGCCCGGCATGTTCGGCGGCAAACTGGGTGATCTCGACGCCTATGTCCCCCTCAGCAACCAGTCCGCGGGCATGGGCGCGTCCGGCGGCGAGAGCGCTTTGGTGTGGATGAAGAACCAGTATCGCGAGGCGCTCGACCGGGCGCGCCGCGAAGGTAAGCTGGTGCTGGTCAACTTCACGGGCTACGCCTGCACCAACTGCCACTGGATGAAGGCCAACATGTTCACCCGGCCCGAGATCGCCGCCGCCATGAAGAATTTCGTGCTGGTGGAACTGTACACCGACGGCACCGACGCGGTGTCCGAGGCCAATCAGAAAGTCCAACTGGCTAAATTCAATACCGTGGCGATTCCCTATTACGCCATCGTCGATCCCGATGAGAAGGTCCTCGCCACCTTTCCCGGCTCCACCGGAGATTCGGCGGAGTACCTGGCGTTCCTGAACAAGCCGGCGCCCTCACCCGCGGTGACCGCGGCGCCGCCCGCCGCTGCCGCCGCGTTGCACTCTGGGCTGCCGCAGGCATCGAAACTGGAAGGCGGCAGCATCGATACCGCCGCGCTCTCCGGCAAGGTAGTGGTGGTCAACTTCTGGGCCACCTGGTGCGTACCCTGCATTCAGGAGATCCCCAGCTTCAACAAACTGCACAAGGATTTCGCCGCTCAGGGCGTCGCCGTGCTTGGCATTTCGATGGACGAAGAGGGGGCCGCACGCGTCCAGCCCTTCCTCAAAAAACACCCCATGGATTACCCCGTGGGCCTGGGCAGCGAGACGCTTAGCAAGCAATACAACCTGGATCAACTGCCGGTCACGCTGGTCTTCGACCGCACCGGCAAGCAGGTCAAGCGCTTCGAAGGCTTCACCGCCGAAGCCGATCTTCTCTCCGCCGTCAAGCAAGCGCTGTAATTGCGCCAACGTGGGGCGGACGCCCTCATCGCGCGCGACCAGGAGGCTCGGGTCGGCTGGTTTTTCCGCCACGCAACGCTCATAATCGTTCGTGATGGCCTCGTCACCTCCGCGCCGTCTGCTGTCTGAAATTCACCCTTTGGAGCGTCTCTTGAAATTTAGCATCGCAATTCTGATTCTGAGCGCCGCCGCTTGCAGCGCCGCCGCCCAAACTCCCTCCACGCCCGCGCCAGCCCCGGGCGCAGGCCGCGGCGCCCCCGCGGTAAAATCTCCGGAAGTTTCCGCCGACGGCAAGATCACCTTCCGCCTCCGCGCCCCCAATGCGAAGGAGGTTTTCGTCACCGGCATGGGCCAGCGCATTGCCATGGAAAAGAATGAACAGGGCGTCTGGACGGCCACCACCGATACGCTGAAGCCGGATATTTACACCTATGCGTTTTCCGCCGACGGCACTACCTTTAACGACCCCGCCAACCCTCTATTCAAGACCTCCTACGGTAGTGCCGGTTCCAGCCTGGTACACGTGGGCGGCGCCGTCAGTTGGGAGCCCGCCCCCGGGGTGGCCCGCGGCGCGGTCACCCGCCATTTCTACCATTCGGCCGTCGCCGGCGACGATCGCGACTACTGGGTCTACACGCCCGCCAACTACGACCCGAAGCGCAAAGAGGCGTACCCGGTACTCTTCCTGCTGCACGGTCTGGGCGACGAAGCGGGTTCCTGGATCGCCACCGGCGCGGCCAACGTGATTCTGGACAACCTGATCGCCCAGGGTAAGGCCAAGCCTATGATCATGGTGAATCCCCTTGGCTACGGCAACTCCGGCGGACCCGGCGGCGCAATGGGCGCCGGCATGATTCCCGCCTACGCCCGTACCGTCGTGGAAGAAGTCCTGCCCCAGGTGGAGAAGGGCTACAACGTGACCAGGGACAGCAGCCAGCGCGCCATCGCCGGCCTCTCCATGGGCGGCGCCGAGGCTGCCTTTGTGGGGCTCAATCACCTCGATAAATTCGCCTGGATCGGCTCCTTCAGTGGCGCCTATGTCATGTGGCCGGGCGCTCGGGGCGCGGCGGCACCGGGAGCAGCCCCTGGCGCCGCAGGTCGCGGTGGACGCGGCGGGATTCCCACCATCGACGCCGCGGCCATGCCCCAGAACTTCCCCAAGCTCGACGCCAAGGCCAACGCCCAAATCCGCCTGCTCTGGGTCGCCTGCGGCACCGCCGACAGCCTGGTCGGCGTCAACCGCCAGTTCCGCGACTGGCTGAACACCCAGGACGTCGAGCTCACCTATATTGAGATCCCCGAGATTGGCCACGTCTGGCCGCTCTGGCGCCAGAACCTTACCGACCTGGCGCCGCTCCTCTTCCAAGCCAAAGCGAGGTAGTGACCGGCCGGCAGGGGCGCCCCCCGATAGCCCATGCCGGCTTAAAAACGCAGTTTCGGTCTAGTGGCCACGGTACGCTCATGACGCCGAACTGGTCCCGTCTCATAACCAGAACCTCTATGATTTGCCTTGTGCTCACGTGATAATTCAGTACCAGCTTGACAAGGCTTCGCTGAATGCAGAAGCCAAACTCAAAAAAGGATTGGTGATCGAACGTGAGTACACTTCGCAACTTCTGGAACGACGATCAAGGACAGGACCTCATCGAATACACCCTGCTGATCGCGTTTGTCGCATTGGCATCGGCCGCCCTTTTCATAGGCGTCGGCGGCAGTGTCGCCGGCATCTGGACCGCTGCCAACAGCCAGCTGGCCGCCGCAAACGTGGCTGCCGGAGGCTAGCCGTAGACACCTTTCGCCGCGGAGCAGGGGCTGCCCCCGATCCGCGCAATGAACACGCTTTAATTTTCACCCCCGCATTCCAATAATTTCAGGTCAAATCCCGAGATTTTGCCTCGCGTCTCTGTCGCAACTCTCCTCAGTCTGTTGAAAACGTAGCGAACTGTGATTGGGTATCTAATTGCTCGAGGGGACAGCACGACTTTCAAAGAGTCGTTGTAAGAGGAGGGACTAGATGAATAAACGGATTTACAGAACGGTTCTTTTTGCCCTGGCTATCAGTATCTTGCTAACGGTTCCAGCGATGGCTGACAGCTACACGGTATACGTGGGCTACGCAGACGGACTTCGTGGCTCCGGATTCTTCCCGAACCCATGGGAGGGAGATTCCGGGATCACATACATAGGTACACCCGGTGGGGGCCATGATGCTGGTGCCATCATGATCCTGAACACCGGAGGTACCGCCATCACCGTGAGCGACATTTCGGTAAACATTAACGGAAGCGCACTTGGAGACATCTGGACATTGCTTTTGCCGAAAACGATCGCGGCGGGCAATGCGTTGATCGTCACCGAGACGGTCCACTATAACTTCGACACCAGCGACGTTCACGTCATCACCAATTCCGGCTCACCCTGTTTGGGTTTGGTAACCGACTCGGTCACCTGTAAGACGGTTTTCCCAACGGTAAAGGTGACGACTGTTGCCGGCGCCTTAACTTTCAATGACACGGGCCACGTGCTGGACACCGAGGGTTTCGACTTTGCCGCGGTTGGAAACGAGTCCTTCGCGTGGCGGCCGATCGGGAGTCTTGGTGGTCCGGCAGGTGGCAACGTTCCGGAACCCGCATCGCTGGTTCTGCTGGCCAGCGTGGCCGGCTTTATCGAAATCGCGCGGCGCCGCAAGCTAAGCCGTCAGTAAGTACCACGCCCGGCACTTGCCTTCCGGGCAAAACACGAGGGCGGCCCGTGCCGCATGGTTTTCTCTCGCAGGCCGCCCTTCATTGGGCGGCCTGCTCTATTTCACGAGATCTCGGCAGCCACTTGCGGAGCACGCGGGCGGGCGCTCCGCTCGAAAAAGCCTCCTGAAAGGCGGCTGCGGGCAAGGTGGCCCGCCACAAAACCGGCACGGCGTGGGCCGCACTACCCTAGTCCTTGCGCTCGCGCCTTTGGCAAACCCTGGCTTATTTTACGGTTTTTCCTTGTCCGTCGCCGTTCCGCCGAAGGTAATGGAAGATTCGCCGCTGTACTTGTGATAGTTGCGGAAATCGATCACGTTGCGGGAACAGTAAGCCGTGCCGCGCTGGCAGCTCAGGGTCTCCGCATGAACCGGCAGCAGGTATTGCTTGGCATCGCCCAGCCGGATGTACTGGTAGTCCGTGGCCGATTCCACGTGGTCCAACGGAAACTCCCCGGGCATGCCCTTGGCTTCCATCTCAATGCGCAGCACGCGCGACGTCGCCGGGTCGATCCACACCGAACCCGTGTAGGCCGGGTTGTAGGTCTGCGATGCGGCGTGAATGCTCCAGTGGGAGTTCTCGCGCGCCACGTCGAAATCGTACATTTTGGCCGCGACGCCGCCCGCGCGCGAATCGCGCCGGAAGCGGAAGTTGGCCGCCGTTGCCGGGGAGAAGAGGTCCACCAGGACCGTCCCAAATTCGCCCGTGCTCCAGGCCCCGCCGGTGTCCTCGATCTTCTTCACCGTCTTCTTCCCGTTGATCTGGATATTGCGGTAGTCTTCGCGCCCGTTCTGATAAATCACTTCCATCGAGACCACGTCGATCGGCTGGAAATTCGCCGGCGTGCTTTCGCTCTGCGAGCGCGTCACCAACTCGGTGCAGACGTAACTCGGCAGGGTTTCGGTGAACTCCAAGGCGGCATCGGCCGCGCGGCGGATCAACGGCTCATCCTTGCGCTGCACGATGCGTACCGTGTCCTCGTCCCCATCGCCGCGGATGACAGAGGGCCGTGAACCGTCCGTGGCCCGCTCCACCCCACGCTCCGCCGACGGAGGGATGCGAGTTGCGGCCGTCTGTTCCGGCATATCAGGCGCCTTCTGGCGCGCAGCGTCGGCCACTCCGCCGCGCTTCAGCTTGGGCGGGCCGGGGTCATCGGGATCGCGGCTGACCGGTGGCTCGGTTTTGCTCGCGGTGGGACGCTTCAGCGTCGGCGGGCCGCCCGCCTCGGCATCGCTCGCGGCCGTCCGCGCCGTCGGCTCGCCGGCGCGCTTCAAACGCGGCGGACCCGAATCCTCGCCATCGCGTCCAGCGGGTGGCGCTGCCTTGTCCGTGGAGTGCTCCGGCCCCGTCTTCGGTTCGTCCTTCCACGTGTCCACCACGCCGTCATCTTTCCTGGAGGACGTGCCGCCCGCACCGCCCTTCTCCCAATACACGTTGACCGCCGTCATGTAGCCGCCCGGTTCTTCCATGGCTTCCACGGAAAGCTGGTCGCCCGCGGCGAATTTGGGCGTCTTTACCTCGTCACCACTCTTGAAGAACCTGGTCTTATCGTTGCGCTTGAAATCCAGGACGCGTTTGTCGCCCAGTTCCACGCTGAGTGACTTTCCATCCATCTGCTTCAGGGTGCCGCGAAAGTTGGGGAGCGGTTGGCCGTTCTTGGCGCCGTCCGTCTTGCCGCTCTTGCCGGGGCGCCCCGGAATCGGAATGCCGGAGCCGGTCGGGTTGCGGCCGCCAGGGTAGGGCGATTGGCCCCCCGGATACCCGCCACCCGGATACCCGCCACCTGGATAGCCACCCCCTGGATAGCCACCCCCCGGGTAGCCACCTCCGGGCGGATAGATCTGCGCCAGGGCGGCGGCGGACAGAGCGAACAGCAAAATTCCGGTTCTCACGCTGGATGGTAGGATGCGCTGGGGGAGTCCCGGGTTACCTTGGATTTTTCTCGGCATGGCCCCTTCTTTCCTCCCTGACCGGCTGTGCGCGGGAGAGAGAGATGTTACTACATGGTATGCTGAACCTCGGCTAAATTAAAGAGTGGAGATGTTTTGAGCCCCCGCCGCTTGTTGCTCATTGAGGCCGACCCCGAGGTCCAGGGATACTGGTCCGGTCTGCTCAAACAGGACGACCGCGAGATTCAGCAGGTACCCGGCAGCAAGGAGGCGCTGCGCATCCTCCGTACCGGCTCCATCGATCTGGTGCTGGCGGGGCAGGGCAACAACGGCTTCGACGGCCTCGCATTATTGCGGCGCGTGCGTTCCATACACCCCGCCACCAAGGTCATCCTCACCGGAGATTCCGACCCGCAGCGCATCCTCGCGGCTATCCGCCAGCGCGCTTTCGGCTATCTCCACCGGCCCCTGGCGCCCGGCCCGCTCGGTGAGTTGGTTCAGCAGGCGCTCGATTGCGACGCCTGGCAGGACGATATCCGGGTGGTTTCCGCTCGCCCGGACTGGATCACCCTGGACGTGCGATGCAAGATCGATGCCGCCGACCGCACCACCCATTTCCTGCGCGAGATCACCGCCCACCTTTCGCCGCAGGCCGGCGAGGATGTGGCCTCGGCCTTCCGCGAATTGCTCATGAACGCCATCGAACATGGCGGCAACAATGACCCGCACAAGCGCGTGCGCACTTCCGTGCTGCACACCGCGCGCTCCATCGTTGTGCATATCAGCGACCCAGGCACCGGCTTCTCCCTGGACTTTCTGCCCCACGCCGCCATCTCCAACCCGGAGGACTCCCCCACGCGCCACGTCCAAGTGCGCGCCGAAATCGGCAAGCGTCCCGGCGGCTTCGGCATTCTACTGACCAGGCACCTGGTGGACGAACTACTCTATAACGAACGTGGCAACGCCGTCCTTTTCATCAAATACCTCTAGCGCTTTCGGGCATACAATTCGGTTTCCGCTCGCCACCTTTATTTAGAACCTCTCCCGCAAGTCTTCGAACTTCTCCAGCACCAGCAGTTGCCCCTTCCCCGGACGCAGTTCCTGCTTCTCCAATACCCAGGTGTGCGCGTGCGGTACGAACACCGCGTTCAACCCCGCTTCCAGCGCCGGATTCACATCCGATTTCGGGCTGTTGCCGATCATCCACGCGACCGACGCGTCCATCCCACGCTCCGCCACCAGCCGCCGGTACGCCGCCGCATCCTTCTCTTTCACGATCGCTGTGTGCTGGAAGAACCCGCCCAGGCCGGAGCGATCGATCTTGAGCTTCTGTTCGTCCACATGCCCTTTGGTGAATAGCGTGAGTTGGTGCCGCTCCGCCAGGTAGCGCAGAGTTTCCGGAACCCCCGGAATCACTTCCATGGGGCACTCCAGAATGCGCTCCGCAAAGCCCATCACGGTTGCCAGATCGTCCTGGCGTATTTCCCGTTCCACCAGGTGCTGGTAGCACTGCCCCAGATTACGGCCGAAGTTCAGCGAGCCGTATCCGTGTATCTCCGCGTTGACCCGCTCCATCTCATCCAGGATGTCGCGGACCTCCCGCGGCCCGAGCGACGAATGATCCAGGAACCCCACAAACTCTTCGAACGCACGCTCAAAGTAGATGTTGTTTTCCCAGAGCGTGTCGTCGGCATCGACGATCAGGTGTTGGCGTGTCATTGGTTCATCGTTGGTTGGGTCGCGGGGCCAGATGGAAGGGTATCTCGAAGATAGCATCCACGTCGACGGGAACGCCGTCGCGCAGCGCCGGCACGAACTCCCATTTCGCCAGGGCCTGCTGGGCGCTGCGGTCCAGGCGTCCGTCCAGTTGACGCAGCAGCGCGATCCCGGTGACATGCCCGTCTTTGCGGATGACGCCGAAGAGCCGCACCGTGCCCTCCACCCGCTCCTCAGCCGCGGCGGCGATGTACTTGGGATCCACTTTTCGCACCACCACCGGTGGCCGCAACTGGTGCGGCGCCGCACCGGGTAGCGGCTCGCGCTCCGCGAACCATACCAGCCAGCTCCCGGAAAAGCTCGTGATATTGGGCATCTGGATGGCGATGCTGTAAACCACCCTCCCGGCAAATCTGGGATCGGGCGCTTGCGCCACGCGCGAGGCGCGGGGTTCCACCGGAACTTTTGGGGGCGCCCCCAACGAGGCCCGTGCCGCCAGCAGATTTTCTCTAGAAGTTGGCGAGAGGTTCGCCACTAGGGTCGGCTGTGTGTCCTTGAGGCCGCCTTGTACCACTAGCCCCGGGACATGCAGCAGAGCGCCGCTACTGGCGCCTGTGCCCCCTTCCTCGCGTGGCTGGGGACCAGCCGAGAAACCCGCCGCCCGCGAAGCTGGCGCCGGAACTACGGTAGTCTTTGCCGGATTCAGTCCGACAATTGCCAGCGATGCCTCGGCCATCGCCCCTGGATCTCCCCGCGCCACCGGCGGCTCGGCGGGCATGGCCGGCGCTGCGGGGGGCATCGCCGGAAGCTGGCGCGGCAGGTAGCCCCGCGGCACCTTTTCCAAGCCACCCGTTGCGACGCCCCCAACC
Organism: Candidatus Solibacter sp.; assembly: GCA_025361425.1. Lineage (GTDB taxonomy): Bacteria > Acidobacteriota > Terriglobia > Bryobacterales > Bryobacteraceae > Solibacter. Next base: position 45,508 of record JANYAH010000053.1, read on the forward strand.
GCCACCTCGGGTGCCGCCGGTAAACTTACCGCGGCCACCGCCCGCGGTTTCGCAGGCGGCGCAACGAATGCCCGGGGTTGCGGCCGCGGCCCGGCGTTGGGAAACGGCAGCGCGTTCGGCTGCACCACCATCTCCGGCTGTGGACCTTCCGGAAGTGGTAGCATGGCCTGCCGCTGCATCCGGATATTGCGCGGAGTCGTAAAGGCGCGGGACGGTCCGCTCGGCGCCGCCCCGGTTTCAAGCAGAGCCGCGACTCGGGTACCCACCTGGAGTCGGGAGCGTTGCTTGGCATCCGCCGCCACGCGCGGGGCATCCGGCAGTGGCACGGCGGGGTTCGGCGCCAGAGATTTTACCGGCGGCGCCAGGAACGGCCGCACTATTTTCGCTGGCGGCGCAACCGGCAGCGGAAACGCCGTCTTCACATCCGCCGCCACGCGCGGGGCCTCCGGCAGCGGCACGGCGGGGTTCGGCGCTAGAGATTTTACCGGCGGCGCCAGGAACGGCCGCACTATTTTCGCTGGCGCCACCGCCACTACATTGGGCAGCGGCATTGTTTTAGCCGCAGGCATTTCCGGCTCCGGAGCCCAGATCAGCGGGGCGGGCCGCGCATCGTCCCGAACGCCGGCCATCATGGTCTGCGGCGCCTTCACGCGCGCACGGGGCGGGCGCGCGTCGGGCTGCGTATCCGCCGGCGCGATCTCCGGCAGCTTTTCCCGCAAGCTGTACCAGACGATCTTCTTCTCGTTCGGCCGGATCTCCCGATCGTAGATCGATTGCGCCCGTGGTTGCGGCCGGCCCGTCCCACCTAGAATTACCCACGCCAGCACGCACCCGTGCAGACAGCCCGACACCGCGAACGACACGGAACTGCGCCTCGGGGGCATCGTGCCACGGCCTGCCACCGTCATGCGCTACAGCCCCGCGGGTTTGGGGCCATGCCCGTTGGTTGCCGCCCGTGCCTTCATGCGCTCAATGGAACGCTGCCGCGGCAGGTATTCGGCCACGTATTGGTTGAATTGGCGCAGGCGCCCGCTCTCAGAGCGCTCGCGCAGTATGCGGCTCAGGAACTCCAGGTCCGGCACCGCCTGCGCCACCTGAAAGCTCACCTGCCGATCTCGAAGGTCCGGGTCGCTGTGTCCTCGCGCGGCTCCCAGCCGGCTCAGGGCGCGGTAATTGGAAAGCGCCAGATCGCGCACTTCCGCCGGGGCCGGCGCCATGTCATCGTCATCGAAGAACGCAACTTCCGCCTGAAGATACTCCTTCTCCTCGTTGAGATTCTCGATCTCGAAGCGCCTCTGGCCGCGCGTCAGAATGTCCATGCGGCCATCCGGATACATCTCCAGCACCTTCTCTACCATCACCGTGCAGCCGGCGTCCAGAACCCCATCCTCTTTGGCCAGCACAATGCCGAATTCCGAGCCGTCCCGTATGGCCTGGCGCACCATCTCCTTGTACCGGTCTTCAAAAATGTGCAACGGAAGGAGGGTCCTCGGGAAGACCACCAGTTGCAGCGGGAACAGCGGGATAAGCCGCTTCGGCATGGTACCATTATGACGTTTCTGTACGACAGAGGCGACCTGCGCAGGTGCGCTCGCATGCGAATTGAAGGCAAAGTGGTACTCATTACCGGAGCTTCGGAAGGCATCGGTGCCGCTTGTGCCCGCGAATTCGCCTCTTCCGGAGCCAAGCTCTCCCTGACCGCCCGCAATGAAGAGGGGTTGCGCCGCGCCGCCGGCCCCGATTCCCTCATCACGGCCGGCGATATCACTAACGACCAGGACCGTCGCCGCGTGGTGGAGCGCACGCTGGAGCGTTTCGGCGCCATCGATATCCTGATTAACAACGCCGGCGCCGGCATCTACCAGCCCTCCTGGGAGATGCCCATGGACGAAGCCCGCTACCTCATGGAGCTGAATTTTTTCGCGCCCCTCGCCATGACCCAACTGGCGGCCCCGCACATGCGCGCGCGGCGCACCGGCATGCTGGTCAACGTGGGCTCCATCGGCGGCAAGGTGGTGCTCCCCTGGATGACCCTTTACAGCGTCACCAAATCCGCTCTCGGCGCGCTTACCGAAGGCCAGCGCATCGAACTCATGCGCGATGGAGTGCGCACCATGCTGGTCTGCCCCGGCTATGTGAAAACCGGATTCCAGAAGAACGTCCGGGCCGGGCAGTCCCCTGAGAAAGTACAAAAGGCGCGCCGCTTCGCCATCACCCCGGAGCAGTGCGCGGCGGCCATTCGCCGCGGTGTGGAGCGCGATGCCCGTACCGTGGTGACGCCCCGCTCGGGCTGGCTTTTGGTGCTCGCCATGCGCCTATTCCCCGCTATCGTGGAATCGCGCCTGGCATCCATCAACGGGACGGCATGAACCTCACGCTGAAGCGCACGCCCGGAATCTACGTGGTGGGCTTCATGGGAGCCGGCAAGAGCACGGTGGGCCGCCATCTCGCCTATCGACTGGGCTGGAGCTTCTTCGATTCCGACGCCGAGATTGAGGCCGCCGAAAAGGCTGCGATCGCCGACATCTTCGCCTTGCGCGGCGAGCCGGAATTCCGCTCCATTGAGACCGCCATCATCGGCCAACACGTGCGCTTGATCGAGCGCGGCTGCCCCGCGGTGCTGGCCCTTGGCGGCGGCGCCTTCAGCCAGCCCGGCAACCGCCAGTTGCTTCAGAACAACGGCATCACGGTCTGGCTGGATTGCCCTTTCGAAACCCTGCGGCACCGAGTCGGCCAGGCCAGCCACCGCCCGCTGGCCCGCGACCCGGAAGCCTTCGCCGCCCTGTTCGAAGCGCGCCGCCACCACTACTGCCTGGCTGAGGTACACATCCCCATCTCTAGCGAAGACCCCGAAATCGCCGTCGCCGCCATCCTCGCCCACCCCCTAATCCAATGACCACCCGCCGTCACTGCCGGCCACCATTGTGGGGCAGCCAACGCTGGCTGCAGCTACCTTTTGGGCGGCCCTTTCCGGCCCGGCGCGAAGCTTCGCATGCAGCCAAGGTGGGACGGACGCCCCTGTCCACGCAGGCCCCCCTGGTCGCCCTCTGGCTGGTTGCTCCTCTTCTCTCGGCTTCCCCTGTGCCGCCGCATCAAAGTGCCTTCTCTGCGCTCATCTCCGCGCCTCTGCTTCTCTGCGTGGAATGGACGCCTTCTCTCCCACGACTCCCATGACCACTAAGACTCTCCGCCGTCACGCCATATCCATCTTCCGCGCCGCCCTGGCCGCCGCCCAGCCGGCCGACGCCGTCGCCCACCACCTGGCGCGGCGCAGCTTCGCGCGCTTCCGCAATATCTACGTGATCGGGGCCGGCAAGGCGGGAGCCTCCATGGCGCAGGCCGCCGAACGCGTGCTGGGCGGCCGCATCACCGCCGGTCTGATCAATGTCAAGGACGGCCATGTGGCCCGCTTGCGCCACATCGAGCTGAACCAGTGCGGCCACCCTGTCCCCGATGAGCGGGGCGCCGCCGGCAGCGCACGCATCGCACAGATCGCCGCCGCCGCCGGCCGTGATGACCTGGTGATCTGCCTGGTCTCCGGTGGGGCTTCGGCGCTCTTGCCCTTGCCCGCCGAAGGCATCACGCTTGAGGAAAAGCAGGCCACTACGCGCCTCCTCCTGGCCTGCGGCGCCACCATCCACGAGATCAACGCGGTCCGCAAGCACATCTCGCGTATTAAGGGCGGGCAATTAGCGCGCCTGGCCGCCCCCGCCCGCGTCGAATCCCTGCTGCTTTCCGACGTCATCGGCGACGATCTCGACGTCATCGGTTCCGGCCCCACCGCCCCCGACGCCTCCACCTTCGCCGCCGCCGCCGCCGTGCTGGACCGCCACGCTATCCGCGACCGCGTGCCGGCCTCCGTCCGCAACCGCATCGAGCAGGGCGTACGCGGCGAAATACCCGAGACGCCCAAGCCCGCCGACCCGCTCTTCGCCCGCGTCCGCAACACCGTGGTGGGCGGCAACGGCCTGGCGCTGGCCGCCGCCGCGCGCGCCGCCCGCCAGTTGGGCTACCGCACGCTGATCCTCTCCAGCACCATCGAGGGCGAGACCCGCGAGATCGCGCGCATGCACGCCGCTATCGCCCGCGAGATCGCCGTCGGCGGGCGTCCCGTGCGGCCGCCCGCCTGCATCATCACCGGCGGCGAAACCACCGTTACCATCAAGGGCGATGGCCTCGGCGGCCGCAACCAGGAGTTCGTCCTAGCCGCTGCCTTAGAGATCGCCGGCCTCCACCGCGTGGTGGTCTTCAGCGCCGGCACGGACGGCACAGATGGCCCCACCGATGCCGCCGGCGCCATCGCCGATGGCGGAACCCTCACGCGCAATCGAGAGGCGCGCCGCTACCTCGACCGCAACGATTCCTACCACTACTTCGAGCCGCTGGGCGATCTGGTGATCACCGGCCCTACCAATACCAACGTGATGGATGTGCGTCTGATTCTGGTAGCATCGGAAAAGTGAGTTTCTGGCGTAAACAAGTTATCGATTTCGCCCTAGATCGCGAGACCCGGACGCACATTCAAGAGCAGCGTGCCTGGATCGCCCGCGACCCCGCCAACGCCAAGCCCTATTACCATTTAGCGCAGTTGTACCGCGTGGCCTTTAAGCCCGATGAAGCTCTCGGACTGCTGCTCGAAGCCGTGCGCCTGCACCCCAACTTCGCCGACGCCCACGCCTCGCTGGCCGAAATGTACATCCTGCGCGACGACTCCCCTTCCGCCTGGCGCCACGCCCGCCTCGCCGAAGCCAACGGAATCCCGCGAGTAGTCGAGATGCTCACCCGCCACGGCGTGAAGTAGTCGATGGTGGTGCGAGTGCACGGCCTGGCAGTGATGCGGGTTCGGGTGCTTGTGGAACGCACACCAGGCACCGCCTATTCTGCGGATGTTTTCAGGATGCGCTGATTGCACACTTCGACGCAATGCGTGAAGTGGGCGAGCCGGACACAGTTGTGCGACTTGTCGCGATAAGGCGACGACCCATTCCGAGTGGATCTTGGCGCCGGCGATTCGGCTTCAGTGCCGCTCCGCCGGGACGTGCGATGTCATAGTCGCAAGAGCAGCGTGACGTTACGCCCCGCGCGCTACTTGACGATTACGCCGGTTGTGGCATTCACTAACGCCGCATAGCCGTTTTTGGTGGTTCCCCACATCACGTACCATACCGGTGCCGCGAACCGCGAGGCACTGCCCAAGCGGAACGTGGCCGTCTGGTCCGGATGCTTCTTCAGCCAGTCCGCCGCGTTTTCAAACGCCGCTTTGTAGGCAGCATCGGAATCCACCACAAACTCACTATTGGAGAATGGCTTGCTCGTGGTTGTGGCGCCGCCCCAGGCCTGCGCGTTGCTCACGTTGACTCCCTTTCGGATGTCGACTCCGCTGTCGAGCACTGCGTAGCTGAAGCGTCGGGCCTCTCTACGGCTTGAGGAAACGAAGACGGCAGTCCACAGCCCAGCCTTCCCAGCCTCATTCTTAATATTCGGCACTTCGCCGCTGGCCACACTGAGAGTTACCAGATCTGGCGCCCAGCCGCGTGCCAGCTTGTACATTTCATAGAAGGCCCGTTGTGCGGTTACGGCCTCGGGGGCCTTGGCAGGCTCCTTCTTCACTTCAGTCTCAGCCTTGGCCGCTGTTTTCGGAGCGTCCGAACAAGCCGATAGCACAAGAGCGGCAACTATGGCAGTTGCGGTTAACAGAACCTGTTTATTCATATAACACCACACCCATATTACTCCCGCGCCGATTCGTGCGTGGTGTATATTAGTCGCGGCGTCGCTGTCGCCTCTACGAGGCATCCAGCCGCGGCCTCTTCAACACCGATCTGACCGCCGGTATTCGACGCGTCCGGGGCGTGAAGACGCTCTTCGGCGCTCGCTCGGCGTCCTCCCCGCGGCACCGTCCACTTGCACATAAAAGTGGCCGCTGAATAGCTCAATGCCGCATACTTTTTGCAAAACCTGCGAATCCTGCAGAAATTGTGGGGCGGACCCGCTGGTCCGCGCGGGCACTCCCGGACCCGCTTTTCGCCAATGAAATCAGTTCATACACACGGCAGCAAGCCGACGGGGCGTCGGCTGCGGACCAGGGGGTCGAGTCTGCCGCTCCTACTCCCCGTAGCTGATCTCCGTATGCCGCGCCGACAGGCCCGAATACACCAGCAAAATCAGCGACAGCACCAGCAACCCTGGTACGGCGATCCAGAAAGGGGTCGGGTCGGCGTCGATTACCATCACGTTGAAGGGCGGCGGAATCGGGATCTCCACCGGGCAGAGATTCTTCAAATAGAAAATCACGCTGATTTTCTTCAGCACGGTGGGCAGGAATGGGTTCAAATTTTCCCACACCATCACCACCGCGGCCGGAATCATCGGGTTGCGGAATAAGATACCGCACATCAGGAACACGGCGCCATAGCCGATGCACGCCAGCGCCGCCACCAGCACGTAGGAGCCGAGTTGACTTAGCCCGGGACCGTGCAGGATGTAGTCCGTGTAACCCGCGCCGAAATGGCGGCCAATCAGCAGGAAAGAGATCGCCGTGCTGCTCACGAACAGAAACAGCGCCGTGGCGAGGCCGGCCAGGTATTTGCCTGCCACCAGCAGTTCCCGCCGCAGCGGCGTCAGGTAATAGTAGTGCAGCGTCTTTTCCAGCATCTCGCCGCGAAAAAGATTGGAGAAGATGCCCACGCACCCGAAGAAGATTCCCAGGCGCAGATAGTAGAAGTGAAACAGTCCGGCGAACACCAGGCTGTCCTCACCCATACTGTGGTGTCCGCGGCTGCGCGTGCCGATCTCGATCAGCCAGTGCCCCAGGGTGAGCAGCACCGGGCCCAGCGCCAGGAAATACACCCACCAGCCGCGCCGTGAGAGAAACGTCTTCTTCATTTCGAGCCGAAGCACGCCGCCAATCTGGCGCACCCATAGATTCATATCGTGCTCCCTTCTCCGCCGATCAGGTATTGATACACAGAGTTCACGTCGTCATCCGCCGGCGCCACCGATTCCACCACCAGGCCGGAATCGATCACGATGCGGTTCAACAGCAGGTAAAAGCCGTCGGCGTCGGTGGTGCGCAACAGCAGCCCATGGCCATCGGTGTGGATCTTGGCCTCCACCACGTGGTTCTCTTGGAACAGTTGCGCCGCCAGTTGGCTGGGGCGGTCGCAGCGCACCAGGATCTGCATTGGCTGGTCCTTCACCTCGCCGCGCACGCTCTGAATCTGGCCCTCGGCCACCACGTAGCCCTGACTAAGCAGGATCACCTGATCGCTGATCCGGTCCACTTCGTGGAGGATGTGACTGGAGACGATCACGTGCCGTTCCTTCTTGCCCCACTGTTCGAAAAGCGCGATCGCTTCGGCGCGGGCCAGCGGGTCCAGGCCGTTCAACGGCTCATCGAGGATGACCACTTGCGGATCGTGCGCCGTGGCCTGCGCCAGTTTCACGCGCTGCCGCATGCCCTTGCTGTAGGCGGCCACCTGACGGTTACGCGCGCCGGTAAGCCCGACGGCTTCAAGCGCGGCCATGGTGCGCTGGTCGCACTCCTCGTGGCTCATGCCGAACACGCGCAGGAAAGAGTAGATGAATTGATAGCCGGTGAGACCCTTGGGGTAGGCGTCGAACTGCGCGCAATAGCCCACCGCGCGGCAGAGGTGTGACGGGTCTTCGGTGGACATGCCCAGCACGCGGATCTCCCCCTGGCTGGGGCGGATGAGGCCCGTCAGCAGGTTCATCAGCGTGGTCTTGCCGCTGCCGTTGGGGCCCACCAGGCTGGTCACGCCGGGCGGGATCGCCAGGCTGACCTTGTTCACCCCCAGCACTTCCCCGTAGAAGCGCGAGACATTCGCGAAGGTGATCAGGCTCTCGCTCAACGCACCACCTCCATGCCGCGGATCTTGCGCGTCAGCATGTAGAGGCAGATGAGGCAGAGCACCGCCAACGCCGCCCAGCAGCACCATAGCGGCAGTTCCTGGCCTTGCGGCATGCGGAAGAAGACGCCACCGTTGTTGACCGCCGGGTCCGCCCCGAAGAGATGTACCCAAACGGAACCGATCAGCGCGCTGATGTTCAATAGGTGTCCCCACCGCGTGCGCTGCACGCCGTTGATGGCCACGCCGAATCCGGCCGCCACAAAGAAGACGCCGAACATCAGGGCGCCGGCGGCGGGTTTCACCTTCACCCAGGCGGAGAGCGCGAGCGCCATCAGGGCCAGAATCAGCAGCCAGACCCAGGAGCCGACGAACAGGCCCACCGCCACGCTGGAGTTATCGTGCATCCACGTCCAGCCTTCTTCCAGGTAGGCTTGCAGCATGAAAAGCAGCAGGCCGGGAACCCAGGTCATCAGCGACATCAGCACCACCAGAATCCACATCTTGCCCAGCACATACTCGACCCGCGAGAAGGGGCGCGCCAGATACAGCGAGAGGGCGTTGTTGGCCAGATCGGGCGAGACCTGTCCGGGGCCGGTGAAGGCCGCCAGGAACAGCGCCAGCATGCTCTGCCAACCCAGGAAGTTCATGAAGAAGGTGGTGTTGATGGAGATCAGGCGGTTCGCGTTCTGCACCCCGAGCAGGTTGAGCGCGCTGGCATTGTGCTGCACGTAGATGATCAACGCGCAGACCAACGGGTAGATGAAGCTGGTGATATAGAAGACGGTGAGAAATCGCGATTTGCGCATTTCCTCAAACGCGTAGCGCGGAATCACCAGGAAGCGCGTCAATGAAGACGTCAGCCCGCCGTCATACGGCCGGTAGGTTTTCTTATAGACGGCCATCGGCGGCCTCCATGGCTTTGAGGAAGATGTCTTCCAGCGAATCGCGTTTGTGGTTGAGGCGGCGGATCTGTATGTTCTGGTCGGCGGCGATCTGGTAAAGCTGGCGTACTTCCAGGTGCTCCGGCAGAATCAGTTTGAGGCGGCCCTGGGCACCGGTGGCAGTCTCGCAGCCCAGTTTTTCGACCGCCTCGGCGAAAGCTCCGTTGACCCCTCCGCGCGTTTCCACTTCCAGGAAGCGGCGGTTCGCCCGGCGCTCTTCCTCCAGGTTGCAGAACGCGGCGATGTTGCCGTCCTTGAGGATCAGTACCTCATCGCAGCACTCCTCCACGTCGCGCAAGAGGTGCGAAGAAAGCAGCAGGTGGAGATCGCCGCGGTCGCGGATTTCCTGAATCAGCGCGATCATGCGCAGTCGGGCGGGCGGGTCCAGCCCATTCGTGGGCTCGTCCAGAAACAACACCTTGGGGCCATGCGCGATGGCCTGCGCCAGTTTCGCAGCCTGCTTCATGCCCAGCGAGTAGGTGCCCAGCGCGCGGTAACGAACCTCGCCGAGACCCACGTAGAAGAACGCTTCGTGCGCGCGTTCCAACGCGTGCTCGGGCGGCAGGCCGGAGAGTTCGGCCATCAGGCGCACAAAGCGAACGCCGCTCATCGAAGCGATGTAGGCGTCGTTCTCCGGCATGTAGCCGATCAGGCTGCGCACTTCGCGCACCTGCGTGCGTACGTCCTTGCCGAAAATGCGGGCGGTTCCGGAAGTCGGCTTGTGAAAGCCCAGCAGGGTGTTGATCAGAGTACTCTTGCCCGCTCCATTGGGGCCCAGCAGGCCGATGGATCGCCCCGTGAGCTTGGCTTTCAGGTTTTTCAGGATGGTGCGGTCGCCGAAGCGGACTTCAAGGCCATCCAGTTCTATAACGGGCTCCATTCTGCTATTTAAACGCAGGAGCGCGGTCTCGTGTTCCCATGAATTGCGTGAACGGGATGGCGTTTTGCAGATTGCCGCCGATGAGGCTGCTCAAGCTCATCCCCATCAGGTTGCCGCTGGTGGCGACGCTGATGCGGTCCGGTTCTCCGTAGGCCGCGATCAAGGTGGATTTCATATTGCCCAGGTTCTGCATCATGTTCGCCTGTCCGCCGCCGCCCTGCGGCACCATGCCGCCCAGTAGATTGAGGATCGGCGCCAGCGTCGTGCCCAGATTCTGGTAGATCAGCGCGGAGAAGTTATTGTAGTGGTCGCGCGGCAACAGGGCGATGAACGCCGCGGAGTGGGTGATCGACGCCCTCCCGCTCTTCGCCTGCAAGGCGCGGGAAATCAGCACGCGGGTGGGCCCGGCGATCATGTAGCCATCGGCAAAGGTGTAATGCGCTTCCGTGAGCGGGCTGCCATCGCCGCCCGCGATCATGTAGTAAGTCCGGCCCTCCACCACTTCCTGCGCGATGCGCAGCGGCCGGTTGCCGGCTTTCACAGTCTCCCGGCTGTAGGCCTCGCCGAACTTTTGCAGTGCGGTCTGCATCTTGACTGGGTCGTAGACTTCGGTTACCAGCTTCCAGGAAGGCACGGGGATGGCGGAACCGTCCAGCGAGAGGGAGAACTCGCTGCCCAGCGCAGCCGCGAAATCGTTGCGCAGATCGACGCCGCTCTGCGCCAGCAGGCCGCTCAGCGATTTCTCGGTGGACGCGGCCACTCCGCGGTTTTGCAGGCCCACCAGCCCATCCACAATGGCGACCGGGCTCTTCACCACGAACGCCGTGACTATGGTAGCCTCGGGCGAAACGTAATCCAGCGAGCCCATCGGGGAGGGGTCCGCCAGCCAGGCGGCCATCCCGGTGCGGGGACCATCGAAGCCCAGCGCGGCGCGGGCTTCCATCTGGTGATTAATTTCCTTTCCCTCGGCGATGAAGTAGCGTGCGCCGCCGGCAAGGGCTTGACGCGGTCCCAGGGCGGAGAGGTCGGCGCTCAACAGCAGGCCGGCGCCATTCTTGTAGGATTCGTTGATGCGCGCATAGAACTGTGTGTTCTGGAAACCGCCGGCGGGCGCGTCCAGACTGGCGGCAAAGGCGGCGACCGCGTCGCGGGGACCAAAAGCCACCAGGCCATTGCGCTCTTCCACCGCGACCCCGGCGGGCAGATGCTGCTGCTTGAGGAACTCGGCAAATCCGGGGCGCTTCACTTCGGCGAAGAAGACCGGCAGTTGGGTTTTCCCATCGGCCGTTGTGAAGCCCGTGACCACAATCTCTTCGCCCAGGTACACGCTAGCGGTGCGCAGTTTTTCGAGGATGGGCCCCGCGCCGGCGGCGTGGCCGCTCCACCAGGCCCGCAGTTCGGGGCTTTCCGACATCTTCTGGTTGAACACGTTCTGCGTCTGCCCCAGATAGCCGGCCAAGTTCGGGATGCTGGCGAAAAAAACGGTGGACGCCGGCAGGCGGCCCAGCAGCTTGCTTGCATAGCGAAGCTCGGGCATGCGGATCTGCGACAGGCCGGCGCGCAGGCTTTCCAGTTGCTGCGTGAGCTTCTCGCGATTGCGGCTCCAGCCGATATCGTCCTTCACCGACACGGCCTCCAGGTTGGGGCTGGTCACCGTCTGATCGCCGGGGTGCAGAATCTTGTCGTTACTATCCTGCGACACATGCACTTCGCCTTCTATCACGGACACTCGCGAGCCTTTGACGCCAGACGTGACGCTGAAGACGGTGCCGGTGACGGCCACGCGGCAATCGGCGGTGGCGACATACAGGTGGCCGGAACGCCGCTTGGCGGCCTGTACGATGATGCTGCCGCGTCCCAGGCGGATGGTGAGATCGCTGGCCGTTTGCGTATTGGAGAAGCCGGAACGTTCGCGGAGTTCCACCACGCTGCCGTCCTTCAATTGCAGCATGGCGTTAGAATCCTTCGCGGTGCGAATCTCGACGCCATCGGGGAGGTCCTGGCCCACCGCCAGCACCTGGATTCCGGTGGGCAAAATCTCATAGAGCGTGCCGTTGACGGCCTGCACGATGGCGCGGCCAGTGTGGTTGCCGTACTGATCCACGGCGAACCAGACCGAAAGCCCGGTGGCGGCGATTACGGTGGCGGCCACAGCCCAACGGGCGGTATAGTTGACGCGTCGCGGCGCGGAGGGCGCAGCCATGGCAACCACACGGCCTTCGTAGACGCGGCGGCAGGCGACGCACTCATGCAGGTGATCTTTCACCAGCAGGGCGCGCGCTTCCGCCAGACGCCCGGCCTTGAACTCGGGGATCAGCGCCTGGAAATCTTCGCAACTGTGCAGCGGGGCATGGCATTGCGCGGCGAGGTTGGCCCACACGCGGGCGGCCGCGGCTTCGATTACGGCTGCGTCGACGGTGTCCTCGCGGATTTCCATCATGGCTTGCTCCAGGGCAGGGTCCAAGGGTGTGTATTCGGTATTCATGCCACGCCTCCCATGTAAGCTTGATATTCCTTCTGCAAACGGTCTCTAGTGCGCGAGAGCGTCACCGCCACGGTTCCCGGTGTGGTGTTGAGCAGGCGCGCGATTTCCGGGTTGTCCTTGCCCTCAAAGAAGCGCAGGGCGAACATCTGGGCGATGCGGGGATTGAGCCGGGCGAGAGCGCCGCGCAGCCAATCCCGGATCTCGTTGGAATGCTGGGCACGCTCGGGACTGCGGGAGGCCGGTGCCGCCAGTACAGGTTCCAGTTCATCCAGGGGAATGTGGCGGATGTTCTGGCGGGAGCGCATCAGGTCCAGCGCTGCGTTAACGGCCGAGCGGTGCAGAAAGCTGGCCACGTTGCCGATGGGTTCGGCGCCGGTGTCGCGCTTTACCATGCGAAGGAAAACCGTCTGGAGGACGTCTTCCGCGTCGCCGGCGTTGGCGGTGATGCGGTACGCGGCGCGAAAGACCAGGGCATGGTGTTCGCGAAAGATCTGTTCCAGGTCCTGGACGGAGAGGTCGGCCGGTTCTGTGGGGGCAGCCATTAGCGCTTTCATCCTATCAGGCTCATCCTACTGTAGATGACGCCATCCGCATCGGCGAATTAGCGGGTTTGACAGGGGCGGAAGCAAATTTGTCTAAACTGTTGTTTCCCCACATTCGCCATTAAGCAACAAAGCATCACGATTCCCCTCACCCAAAAAAAGCTCCACACCAGGAAGGCGTGGAGCCATAGAGTCTTACTACGATCCGTCTCGGAGGATGACAGACCAGGATGATGCTATCATTTAACGTTCACGAATGCAATCTAGAACTGGATCCCATTTTCGGATATGGTTCTCCGGGCGACCTAACGCAGTTCTTCCATGATCTGTTCCAAAACCTCCCGCGAAGGCCTGATTTTGGACTCGGGCAAGGTCCCTATGGGTACGTCCACCAGGTTCAACTGCTCGATGAAAGTCGGTTTCAAGGGGTTTACATACAGAACACCTGTAAGCACTTCGCCCTTGGCTTCGGCTTCTTCCAGGATGGCTCCGGCGGCCAGACGGTTGGTGGGGTCGTAGTCGCGGTCCAGTTTGCGGATGCGCAGGTGAGAGCCATCATGCATTTCGACATCCATGACTTCCCCCTCGGGGATGTCCACGGCAATCTCCTGGAAATGCGGCACAAAATCTAACTCGTGTAACACGGTCTCGTGTTCCTTCATGTAACTGTAGCTTTTGGTGGAGCCCACGTGGTCGTTGAAGGTGACGCAGGGCGAGATGACGTCGATCACCGACAGCCCCCTGTGCGCGATTGCGGTTTTCAAAATGGCCTGCAACTGCCTCTTGTCGCCGCTGAAGGAACGGGCGACGAAAGTGGCGCCCCATTTGAGGGCAAGCGCACAGCAATCGAAGGGGGGCAGATCGTTGACCGTGCCCGTCTTGAGCGTGGAACCGATGTTGGCGGTGGCTGAGAACTGTCCTTTGGTCAAGCCGTAAACACCATTGTCTTCAATAATGTAAATGAGTGGGATGTTGCGGCGTACCATGTGCATGAACTGGCCGAGCCCAATGGAAGCGGTATCGCCGTCACCGGAAACGCCGATTCCCATCAGCGTGCTATTGGCCAGCAGCGCGCCGGTGGCGATGGCCGGCATACGTCCGTGGACCCCGTTGAACCCATGGGAGAGTCCCAGGAAGTAGGCCGGCGACTTGGATGAGCAGCCGATGCCGCTGAACTTGGCCACGGTCCACGGTTCAACCCCGAGTTCATAGAAAGCTTCAATAACCCGCTCGGAAATTGAGTTGTGCCCGCACCCCGCGCACAACGTGGTCTTGCTGCCCTTATAGTTGATGACCTCCAGCCCGATGTGGTTGACCTTCTTGGCGGGAGGAGGCGTGGTGGTGGTGCTCATTTACTTGCCCTCCTGTTTCACGATGTCGTCGGTGACCGTGCGCGCATCCAGCGGCAAGCCGCCGTAGTAGCGCACGCTGCGCAGCTTGGCAATCAGGTCGGCGTCGAGTTCCAGGCGCATGAGGCCGAGCAGTTGGGCATCGCGGTTCTGGTCCACCACGTAGACGCGGTCGTGGCGGCGGATGAACTCCAGCATGTCATTAGTGAAGGGATACGCTTTGAGGCGCAAATAGCTGGCTGCGATGCGGTATTCGTCGCGCAGTTGATCGCAGCTCTCGCGCACCGCGCAGTCGGAGGTGCCGATGGCGATGAACCCGATGCTGGCCCCCTTGGCTTCCTGAATCACCGGCACGGGGACGAACTGGCGCATGACTTCGAACTTGTGCGCCAGCCGATCCATGTTGTTCACGTAATCGTCTTCCCGTTCGGTGTATTGGGCCTTGTCGTTGTGGCCGCTGCCGCGCGTGAAGTAGGACGCCGCCGGATGGTTGGTGCCCGGCAGGGTGCGGTAGCCGACGCCGTCGCCATCCACGTCGCGGTAGCGCGCAAAGCCCCCCAGCTTTTCGAGATCCTCGGCGGACAGCACTTTGCCGCGGTCGATGGGCTTTTCGGGATAGGCGAAGGCGTCCGAGGTCCAGTTGTTCATGCCAAGATCGAGGTCGGTCATGACGAACACCGGGGTCTGGAACTTCTCCGCGAATTCGAAGGCGTCGATGGACATCGAGAAGCACTCCGCCGGCGATGCGGGGAAGAACATGGGGTGCTTGGTATCGCCGTGGGAGAGGAGCGCGGTGGAAATGAGGTCGCTCTGCGCGGTTCGGGTGGGCAAGCCCGTCGAGGGTCCCACGCGCTCCACGTTGAAGACGACGGTGGGCCGCTCCGCGTAGTAGCCGAGGCCGATGAACTCGCTCATCAGTGAGATGCCCGGCCCGGCGGTGGCGGTCATCGAACGCGCGCCGGCCCATCCCGCGCCAAGCGCCATGCCGATCGAGGCCAGTTCGTCTTCGGCCTGCACAATTGCAAAGGTGGCCTTGCCCGTTTCGGGGTCCAGGCGGAAGCGCTTCATGTAGCCGATCATAGTTTCGACCAGCGAGGAAGAAGGCGTAATGGGATACCACGTCACCACGGTGCAGCCGGCGAACATGCAGCCCAGCGCGCAGGCGGCGTTGCCATCGATGATGATCTTGCCGGCCGTTTCGTTCATCCGCTCCAGGTTGAAGCGCAGGCGCCCGGTGAACGTTTTGGTGGCGTACTCGAAACCGGCCTGGCACGCGCCCCAGTTGAGTTCGGCGGCCTTGGCCTTCTTCGTGCCGAACTGTTTTAGCAACGCTTTGTGGATCTCTTCCATTTCGATGCCGAGAAGTTTGGCCACCACGCCGTCGTAAATCATGTTGCGGACCAGTTTCCGCAATTTGGCATCGGGGCACACCGGCGCCACCAGCTTATCGAACGGGATCGGGAAGAAGTGTACATCGCTGCGCAGTTCATTGAGCTTCAACGGCTCGTCGTAGACAACGGCGGCGCCGCTGTCCAGCTTCATGACATCCTCGCGGGCGGTTTCCGGGTTCATGGCCACCAGGAAATCGATTTCCTTGCGGCGTCCGATGTACCCATATTTGCTCACGCGGATCGTAAACCAGGTGGGCAATCCCGCGATGTTCGACGGGAACATGTTCTTCCCGGAAACCGGAATGCCCATCTGAAAGATGGCCCGCAGCAAGACGGAGTTCGCCGTCTGGCTGCCGCTCCCGTTCACGGTTGCTACCTGGATACTGAAATCGTTGGTTACCGAGTGGCTCGGCTGGCCGGGCAGAGAGTCCGCCGGAGATACCTCTAGTGTAGACATCGGTTGGGGTTCCTTGTATCGGGGAGTGTGGCCCACTTCACGGTTGCTCCAATTATATTGCAAAATGCGGTAGGGGTGGGTGCTGGGCGGAAGAGGCCTTCACGAATCCGGAGAGTCCACCTACATCGTCAGGTCCATATCCTCTACTAGTCCATCGCGCTCCACACGAACGTGAAATTACCGTGCTCGATCCCTTTGCCTCCGCCCCCGACGAGTTTCTCGGCTAACCGCCCTACCGCCGGTGTACTCTCTTCCAGGTACCGCGCCTCCGGATTTCCGTCCGTGTTAACTTGAAAGCTCTGTGAAAATTCTCTTTATCGGCGATATTTTCGGCGCACCCGGACGACATATTGTGGCGGACCACGTGGAGGATATCGTCAAGACCAATCAGATCGACCTGGCGATTGCCAATGGCGAGAACGCCGCCGGAGGCTTCGGCATCACGCCGGCGATCGCCGAGGAGCTGTTCGCCCTCGGCCTGGATGTTATCACCAGCGGCAACCATGTCTGGGACAAGCGCGAACTCTACGATTACCTGAACCGCCAGCCGCGGATGCTGCGCCCGGCGAATTACCCCGACGGGCCCGGACATGGACTCGTGACCGTGCGCGCCCGCAACGGCGTGGAGTGCGCCGTGATCAATCTGCAAGGCCGCACCTACATGCCGTCCACGGATTGTCCGTTCCGCAAGGCGGATTTGCTCTTGAGTCAGCTCGACCCCGCGGTTAAAGTGAAGTTCCTGGATTTTCATGCCGAGGTGACCAGCGAGAAGATGGCGATGGGCTGGTATCTGGACGGCCGCGTATCGGCCGTAGTGGGCACGCACACCCACGTCGCCACCGCCGATACCCGTATCCTGCCCGGCGGCACCGCCTACCAGACGGATTGCGGCATGACCGGCCCCTACCGGTCGGTGATCGGCGTCGATACGGATACCATTTTGCAGCGCTTCCTTTCCGGCATGCCGGTGCGCATGGAAGCTGCCAAACACGGGGCGGAGTTGCACTCGGTAATCGTCGACGTGGACGAGGAGACCGGGAACGCGCGCTCCGCCCGTCGCCACACCATCAACGGAGACTAGTCGATGGACCCTTCCAGCCCGGTTGCCGATATCACCTCGTTTTATGTGCAGGAAATCGGCGCCGTGCTCTTCGGAACGGTTTTTCTGTTCCTGTACCGGCAATCGCGGGTCGTCTACTTCGGGCTTTGGGCCGTCGCCTGGGGAATGCGGATTCTGGCCACGTTTTTCGGCTTCCAGTTGCTGCGCACACAACACTCCGGCTGGCTGGCGCCCTATGCCACCTTCGAATTCGGATTTGCCATTGTACTGATCTCGGCGGCGCGTGCCGGCTTTGCCTCCAGTATGAAGGACTGGCGCACGGTGCTGCGCCTGATCTCCATTCTTCCCATCTTCGTGGCGCTGGTTTGGGCCATCGGCCAGTATTCCGGCCTGGAAGCCTACCACGCGTCGCACGCCGTGATCATCGGCTTCGTCTATATCTACAACTTCTACACCCTGCGCCACAGCGGCGGCGTGGGTGCGCGAATTTTCCGCTACTCCCTACTGGTGCTGGCCGCCGCGTTCTTTGAGCACGCCGTGATTCTGCTCTACCTCTTCAATCGCGCCGGCGCGCCCGCCTGGAGCGTGTACCTGCACCATGAGACGTATTACGATTTCGCGCTGCACTGCGTGATGGCCTTTGCCGCCATGGCGATGTGGAGTGAGAGCCAGATCGACCGCCTGCGCGACCTGACCGGCGAACTGGATCACCTGCGCCGTGAGCGCAAACAGACGCTGGATCTGGACCGGTTGACCGGCCTCTTGAATCAGGCGGCGCTGGCGCGCCGGGTGGAGGAACCGGCGGGCTTCGAAGGCGCCGTGGTGGTCTGCGACATGGACAATTTCAAGGACATCAATGACCGCTACGGGCATCTGGTGGGCGATGAAATCCTGCGCAACATCGGCAACCTCTTGCAGTCTTCCATCCGCCATGAGGATGAAGCCTTCCGCTGGGGAGGCGATGAGTTTGTCATCCTGTTTCACAATCAGCGCACCGAAGTCGCCGTGCGGCGCATGGCGGATGTGGAATTCCGTCTGCGCGATTTCCGTGTCCGCGGCCTGGGCGTCCTGCCCATCAGCTTCAGTTGGGGAACGGCCGATACTGAAGGGCGCGCCCTCCGCGACGCGCTCGACCAAGCCGACCGGAACATGTACACCCTCAAGCGCTCCCGCGCCGCGGAAGGCGCACCGCGGCAGTACCCTCCGGCCCGCTAAACCCTCGCGCACCAACGTGTCACAGACGCTTTCGTCCGAAAACCCGGCGCTTACGGCTTCGCTGCGTAGAACACAATGCGGTATCCCGTGCTCGCGTCGGTGTCCCCGACGCTATTTAACACCAGCCTCACCGTCTGCGCGCCGGGGGCGGTGGCTTGTGGGATACGCACGTTGATTTGCCACATTCCGGGGAAGGCCGGCGAAAGGCCCGAGAACTGGATGAAGTTGTTGTCCACGCCGGGGATGCTCCGCTGTTCTGAGCCTTGCAGCGAAATCTGATCCGTATAATCGCTGCCGATGAACACACGCAGACTTCCCGGGGCGCCCACTAGGCCGTTGCGCGGGATGTCCCCGTCCGCGGGCG
This sequence comes from Candidatus Solibacter sp., assembly GCA_025361425.1. GTDB lineage: Bacteria > Acidobacteriota > Terriglobia > Bryobacterales > Bryobacteraceae > Solibacter. The sequence continues at coordinate 64,063 of JANYAH010000053.1, forward strand.
GGCTTGAGACCAAGCCTTGGCCGGTTGCATAGATGGAGATATACTCGCCGGGTTTGGCGGGGTGGGTGGCGTCGTTCACCGTGCCGTCCTGGTTGATCGCCGCCGCCAGTTTCGCCCCGGCGCCGGCCGACGCGGTGACGAAAATGGCGGGCGATACGATGTTCATGGGCACTTGGCTGGCCGCCAGCAACTGACCCGTCGAGACCTTGAGTACCTGCACATCCGCGGTGCCGTTTGTGGGCGCATTCCAGGGCATCGCGAAATTGATCTGCGCGGGTCCTACGTAGTACAGTGGCGCCGCTGTGCCGTTGACCGTCACCTGAAGATCCGCCAGCGTCGTGGGTAGAGGCAGCGCATTGGGCACATCGAATGCGTTGGCCGTATCCTTGCCAAATTGGATGCCCGCCGGATAGATGCTCGCGATGGTGTTGGGCGCCAGCGCCTTATTCAACTGGTTGCTCGCCGCGTTCACGGCGACCAGCGCAGGGTAGTAGAAGGTCACCCGGTTGAAAGCCTCCGCCACTATCAGATCCCCGTACTGATCCTGCACCACCGCAATCGGGCTGTTGGCCGGAATGGAGACCGTGAAGAAAGGGGAAGGCGTGAAAATCAACTGGTCGTAGCGCGGGTACTTGCGGACGGCGTTGTTGCTTGCGTCGGTGACCCAGGTTTCGCCGGTATTAGAGTTCACGAAGATGCCTTCGGAGTTCCCAGCCGGAAGCACGAAGGATGCGTGTGCGCCGCTGTTCGGCGTGTTCGTAATCGAATCGAAGATCAGCACCCGGCCGTTGCCGCTATCCACAACGTAGGGACGGCCGTCGGTATCGGTTGAGAGGTGATGCGGGCTCGCCATTCCCGTGTCCGAAGCGCTGGCGGCGGAGCTGGTGAAATCCGGTTGTCCCAACACCTTGGTAGCCGCCGTGCCGTTATCCGCGGCAGAGAACGTGCCCTTCGTAAACGGGAAGAACAGCACGCGGTTGAGCGCTTGGTCGCTCACCAGTAGACCATTATTGCCGGCGAAGGCCAAGCCGTATGGGTTAGACATGTTTCGCGCGTTGGCGTCGCTGGTAAAGGGCGTCATGAATGTGGACTTGCCCAACACCAAGTCCGCCGGTGGATTGCTCTGATGGGAAAACGGGGTCGGGAAGCGCAACACCCGGCCATTGTTTGAGTCGGCCACGTAGAGGTTGCCCGTGGCATCCACCAGCAGTCCCATGGGCCGGCACAAACTGGATTGCGTGGGCTGGTTAAGGTCACCGGACGGGTAATTGCACAGCGCCGTGGACAGGTCGGGCTGTCCGATGACGATATCGGCAGCCGATCCGGGTTTCAGTTTGCGCACGTCGCGGAATCCCAAAACGCGGTGGTTGTACGGGTCGGAAACGTAAAGGTGCGGCGTATCTCCCGTGCTGTCGATCACCACCGCCGCGTCCGCCGCGTTTCCGCTGCGGAACGAAAACTCGCGGCCTTCGATGAGGTTGATTGAATTGGTATTGAACCGGTCCTGCCCCAGCACCCGCGTCGCCGGGCCCAAGTTGCCGCTCTGCCAGGGCAGCACGACCACGCGGTTGTTTCTGGCGTCGCCCACATACAGTTCGTTGTTGACCAACACCGCCGCTTGGGGGTTGTTCAACGTGCCGGCCGCTGCGAGCGGGTTGCCGTCATTGGGAAACAGGCTCTTGGTATCGGTGCGGCTGATGCCGCCGATCCCGCTGCTGTGCCCGAAAATCGCTCTTGCGGAGGGTGAGACCGCCGTGGCGGCGTCGGGCCACTGTTCGTACGCGTCGAAGATCAGTATGCGCGAGAATCCCGAATCCACAACCCCGATGCCCTGTGTGCCCGGCAGTATGAAGATCGCCGACGGATTGAACATCGCGATCGAGAAGATCTCCGGATCGGTGCGCTGCCGGCCAGCCACGTTCGCCGGTGGAATGCCCATCACGCGGGCAGCAGTAGGGTCCGAATTGAGGAACGGAGGCAGAAATACCAGCACACGGTTGACACCGTTCGGGTCGGAGTCGGCGATGTACAGGCGGCCCGCCGCATCGAAAGCGATGGCGGCGGGGGTGGCTAACTGATTCAGCACCTGTCCTGCCTGGGCGGGGGGCAGGTTGGGCTGCCGGGAAATGAAGTCGAGTTGGCCGATTTCGAGGTTTGCTCTGATTGTTAGAGCGGTCCCCCCCTTGGCGACATCGCCCGCCGCGTAGCGCAGAACCCGATTGTTTCCGGCATCCGTCAACCACAGGTCGTGCGTCTTACTCTCGAACGTGATCGCCGCTATGAAAATCGTGCCGTTGCCGATATTGAGCGCAATCCCCTTTTCCGTTGGCGTAGCGGCCTGCCCCAGCGGATAGTTGAGGCTGTTCGTGTTGAAGTTCGGCTGTCCGATGCACAGATCCGGGGTCAACAGATCCGGCGGCGTGGCGAACGGTTTCTTGAAACGCAGAATCCGGTTGTTGCCGCTATCGGCAACGTAGAGGTCTTCCTGGTCCACCGCCAGTCCTGTCGGCGAAGAGAGCCCCCTCGACACGCTGCGTCCCGTACTATTGGGACCCGTGGAGAAGAAGTCGAGTTGCCCGATGACCAGGTCCGCCGGCTTGCCGTTCGTGAAACCAACCGCATCCTTCCAAGCCAAAACGCGGTTGTTGCCCGTGTCCGCCACGTAGATCCGCGGCGGCGTTACCGAAGTATCGAGCGCGATCCCCGTGGGGTTGTAAAGCTCGCGTCCTTCCACCAGATTGGGATTGGCGTTGGGGATGGCAAAAGGGTTGGATAGCAGTTGCGGTTGGCCGATCTCGCGCGTGGGCACCGTGTTCAGCGTGATCTGGGTGCGTCCGGCGGTGGCGCAGACTAAAGCAACAGTTACGGAGATAAACGTCTTTGATAGCATGGATTGTCCCGTATGGCGCGACGCGGAGAGCGCACCTTCCCTCAGGATATCAAACGTAAAGTGGGGCAGAGCGCCTGAGGGACGCGCGAAAGTACCAGTATGTCTGCAATTTCACGCGCCCCCCCCCGATAAACGTCTGATAAACTGGAGGTTGAGCCATGCCACTTCGAAGCGGCTTCGCGTCTCGGCCGTCAGTTATCTAAATACATCCCCGCTGGTCTGGGGTATGCTCCATGGGCCCGAGCGCGGCCGGTTCGACCTCCAATTCCGCCTCCCGGCGGCTTGCGCGGACCAGTTGGCATCCGGCGCCGCCGATATTGGCATCGTTCCCACTTTCGAATTGACCCGCCAGCGTCTGGAGATCATCCCCGGCGCCGGCATCGCCTGTCACGGGGCGGTGCGCAGCATCCTCCTGATTTCCTCTTGCCCGGCCGCGCGGATTCGCTCGCTCGCCCTGGACTCCAGTTCGCGCACCAGCGTGGAACTCGTGCGCGTCATCCTGCAGCGCCGCTACGGCGTTTCACCGCAATCCGTTTCCCACGCCCCGGATCTCGACGCCATGCTGCGCATCGCCGACGCGGCCCTGATCATCGGCGACCCCGCCCTGCGCATCGACCCGGCCACCGTGCCCGGTTTTGTCTACGATCTGGGCGCGGAATGGGTCGAGATGACCGGCACGCCCATGGTTTTCGCCGTCTGGGCTGGGCGCACGGGGATTGTAACCCCCCAGTTGGTCGCCGCCTTCCAGGAAAGCTGCCGTTACGGTCTGGCCCGCCTGGAGGAAATTGTGGCCGCGGAGTCGCCCGCCCGCGGCTTCCCGCCCAATCTGGTGCGCCAGTATTTGACGCGCAATATCGTGCATGAATTGGGTCCGCGCGACTACCAGGGGATGCAATTATTCCTGGATTACGCTTCTCCCGGCCCAGCCGGCGAAATCAAGTTTGTGACACCAATTTGACCGCGGTCCGGCATTTCCATATACTATAGGGAAGACGATGTATATACTGCTGTTGATTGTTCATGTAATAGTGTGCCTGTTCCTGATCATCGTAGTTTTGCTGCAAAGCGGCAAAGCGGCGGATCTGGCGGGCGCATTCGGCGGGATGGGCTCGCAGACGGCCTTCGGACCGCGCGGGTCGGCGACCCTGCTTTCTAAGGCGACCACCATATCGGCGGTGATTTTCATGGTCACCTCGCTTACGCTGTCTATTCTGGCCACCAGAAACGCGGGTTTAGGTACTTCGGTGCTTGAAACCGCTCCCAGGACGAGCGTGCCGAAATCGGCCCCCGTTCCTGTCCCGGTTACCATCCCGGGCCAGCAAGCGCCCGCTGGTCAACAGCAAGCGCCTGCTAGTCAACAGCAAACGCCCGCTCCGGCACCGCCTACGCCGGGCAAAAAGTAGCACCCTGAACGCGGATGTGGCGAAATTGGCAGACGCACAGCCTTGAGGTGGCTGCGGGGGCAACCCCGTGGAGGTTCAAGTCCTCTCATCCGCACCACTAACTTTTCCGGTTCACCGCCGAACCGAAACGCTGTCGCTGCAACGTGATCGCGTACACAACGTCGGCGCCGGACACGTCCGCTGTTACAATTTCAGCCAAGTGCCCCCTCAGGCACTTTTCCCAAGTGGTCTTTCGGTTGCCCCCCGGCGCGGGTCAGTCGGGCGCCTTTGTTGGCGACCACGCCAGAGCCCACCCAATTCCCCCCGCCCGCCGCGAAACCTACCCAATCTCGGTTGCTGCGCGAAGTTTTTCTACCTCCAATGTCCCTAAAGCGAAATCAAACTGGTTGGGAGCTTATCTCCCATCGAAATTTCGATTAGAGGAGCAACATAATGACTTTTTCCAAAATCGGCGCCGGTGCGGCGTCTCTTCTTTTGGCTGCGGCCGCTTTCGCGGCTCCACAGTCGCAGGATATCGTGGATACCGCGGCATCCGCCGGATCCTTCAACACCCTGGTTGCCGCAGTCAAGGCCGCCGACTTGGTTGACACCTTGAAAGGTGCCGGGCCGTTTACAGTTTTTGCGCCAACCGACGAGGCCTTCGCCAAGTTGCCTCCAGGCACGGTGGAAGACCTCTTAAAGCCGGAAAACAAGGCCAAGTTGCAGTCCATCCTGACCTATCACGTGGTATCCGGCAAGGTGCTGGCGAAGGATGTGATGAAAATGCACGCTGCCAAAACCGTCAACGGGCAGGATGTCACCGTGAAAACGGTTAAGGGGTCGGTCATGGTTGGTGACGCCAAGGTCACCAAGACCGACATCATGTGCTCTAACGGCGTCATTCACGTCATCGACACCGTGCTTATGCCCAAATAGGCTCGGATGATTCTATGATGCAATATCGGGGTGAACCTCCCGGTTTGCCCCGCTTCCGAGGACCCATGGCCGCATTGCATTTGCAAAATCTCGTGCAGACGCTCGAAGGCGCCGTGACGCAGTCCGGAGAGCGCCTCGTTGACTTGTCTGAGGCGTCTCCCCTCCTGCTGATATTCCTGCGCCACGCCGGGTGTACGTTTTGCCGCGAAGCGCTGGCGGACATCGCTGCCGCGCGGGCCGTCATTGAGGGCGGGGGCGCTCGAATCGTTCTGGTTCACATGGGGGATTCCCAGGCAATTGAAGAGCTGGTGGGGAAGTACGGCTTGTCGGGCGTAGCCAGAATCTGCGACCCCGAACAAAAGTTGTATAGTGCGTTCGGCCTGAAACGCGGAAAACTTCGGCAATTATTCGGGCCAAAAGTTTTCTGGCGCGCTTTCTACGGAGGCGCTCTATCGCGTCACGGAATCGGACATCTCTCCGCGGATAGTTTCCAAATGCCTGGGCTGTTTCTCATCGAGCACGCCAACATCGTCCGGCGCTATCGCCACCGCTCCGCCGCGGACAGGCCGGACTATGCCGGTATCTGCGCGGTACCCGCCACATCCGATGCCGCCCCGTGACACCTATGGTTAGGTAAAGTCATCCCGCTGCCGAGTGCAACCTATTCCGCGCGGCGACAAGGCTGTTCCTTCAGTGTTCGTAAAGACCCCACGGTCAAATCCGCGGCGGCAGCGTGATCACTACCGCCCGAGCCCCTTGCTTTCCCGAGCCATGATAGCGGTGAGGCTCGGAAGAGTCCAAAAGGACGCTGTCGCCGGCGCTTAGTTCGTGGTCTTCGCCCTGGAATCCTATGGTCAGCGTGCCATCCAACACAAATAGAAATTCCGATCCCTCGTGAAAATGCTCGGCACTTTCCGTCAACGGGCGGTGCGGGAATTCTGCGAGGTAAGCTTGCATCCCTTTTCCCTGGCTTCCGAACGTCAGGCACTCGAAGAAGTACGAAGGGTCCGGCGCGTCGGACCGCTCTGGAAAGCGCAGCCGCTCCTGCGCCCGAACCACCGAGAACAGTTTGCGCCCGCGCTTATCGCTGAAGAAGTGGTCTAGGCCTACATCGAACACCATTGCGATGCGCGCCAGCGTAGGAAGCGTCGGCACCATCTTGCCGTTTTCCAGTTGGGAAAGCATGGACGGAGACAATCCCGTGTGCTTTCCCAGGTCCACCAAAGCGATCTTCTTCCGCAGCCGAAGTTGGCGGAGTTTCCGCCCAAGCTCATAGGACGAAAGAACACGTTCGATGGTCTCGGGGCCGGTTTCTTGTTTCATCTGAAATCCATGTTAGTCACACTGAATAGTGCTGTCAACACGTTATTCCCACTGAATCTAACTTTTCTTACCTTGAAGCAAGTTATCCCCGGTATCATCTCTACTGTAGGTGAACACCTGTGAAACAGACCGCCATGCAAGAACTGTCTGACGACCAGCTCCTGACCTTTGCCCAGGGGCGAGACGAGGCTGCCTTCGCGGAGTTGATGCATCGCAATTCATCATCCTCATTCAAGCTGGCACTCTCCATTCTGAAAGACCGGCAAGATGCCGAAGATGAAGTGCAGAACTCCTACTGGAATGCCTGGCGTAGCGTCGGTCAGTTCCAACGTGACTCCAGGTTCTCCACCTGGATGTCCCGCATCGTCATCAACCAGTGCCTGATGCGTTTGCGCAAGGCTCGTAGAGCGAGTTTCCTTTACCTGGATGAGGGTGTGGGCGTCGGAGGGTTGAAGGTGATGGAGCTGCCAGACCGCGGATCCACGCCCGAAGCGGAACTCGGCGGCAAGGAAATGTCCGCCATCCTGCATAAAGAGATTCGGAAGCTGCCCCCTCTACTGCGTAACGTTTTGGTGCTGCGAGACCTCGACGAGTTGTCTATGGACGATGTCGCCGGCCGGCTTGGCATCTCTATAGTGGCAGCCAAGTCCCGCCTGCTGCGGGCTCGCTCAGAGTTAAGGCGACGGATCGAGACACACTGTGCACCCTCTAAGCCGACGGCCGTCCCGGCGTAACTCGTATCCCGGGGGTTTACACCGGCGTTCCCAGCAGTGCGGCGTCGGAGATATCGCTCCCGCTCTCATGGCCGGATAGCTTCTCGAACAGATAGTGAGATACAATCCATTCCTGTCCCTTGGTATGCCCAAACAATTCGGCGCAAGCCATGAAGAAGACCCGCCACCGAACCAGCCAGCGAAGCGCTTCGTCTTTGCCGTATACTTCGCCAAAAAGAACTATAACTTCTTCCCGGTGCCGGTCGACCCTCGCCAACCACGCTTCAGCGGTTTTCTGGTAATGGACTCCACTCACCCGCCACCGCTCACGGATGCGGAACTGGTCCTGAAAATGCAGCAATAGGTCGTCGCTCGGCATCAGGCCGCCTGTGAAAAAGTGTTGCGCCATCCAGTCGCCGGCGCCGCGCACTTCGAACGGGTAGGCGAAGCGTTGGTGTGAGAACACGTGTACGAACAGCAGCCCTTCCCCCCGCGACCATGACGCCACACGGCGCAATAGCTCGCCATAGTTGCGCATATGTTCGAACATCTCCACCGAGACTACGCGGTCGAACCGCCGCCTAGTGTCGAAGTCATTCATATCGGCGGTGGCCACTTCCAGATTCGTCAGACCGCGGCCGGAAGCTTCGCCGTCGATGAACCGCTTCTGCGACCGTGAATTGGAGACGGCCAGAATGCGGCTGTTCGGATAATGGCTCGCCATGTACAGTGAGAGCGAGCCCCAGCCACAACCCAGTTCCAGCACGTCCTGCCCATCTTCCAGGCGTGCCCGCCGGCAAGTGAGTGCCAGCATCGCAGCTTCGGCCTCCGCCAGGTCCGCGACCGCCTCCGGCCACAGGCCGCAACTGTACTTCATGTGCGGCCCCAGCACATGGCGATAGAACCCGGCCGGCACCTCGTAATGTTGCGCATTGGCGGCGCCGGTACTGATCGCGACCGGGCTGCGGCGGAGCTGTTCGATGAACCGCATCAGCCGTTCCGCCTGCGCTTCCGGCCCTCCCTGGCTCTCTTCGCGTAACCGCGCTGTCAGAAGTCGCCGGATCGCCACCCGGATCAGCCAGTCGGGCAGAATGTCTCTTTCCAGCCACTTCCCGTAACCCGCCTCCAGGACGGGCGATGCCGGTGGATCGAAGGTACCTGCTTGCATTGCCTAACTCCTCGGGAACCACGGCACGAAGGCGCTGGTGGTTCGCTGATATTCTTGGTAGTCCGCTCCCTTGCTTCGCAGCGCTTGCGCTTCGGTGGCTGGGATGCCGGTAACCCGGAAGAGAAGAAACAGCATGAGCATTGGGGCGAACACCGTCAGGTAGCCATAAGGAGAGCCCATCGCGAACAGGGCGAATGCCACCCAGATCAACCACTCAAAGAAGTAGTTCGGATGCCGCGAGTATCTCCAAAGTCCCACCCGGCAGGTGGCGCCGCGATGTGCCCGGTTAGACTTGAAGCTCTGTAGTTGAAGGTCCGCCACAAGCTCGCCGATCCATGCGACTAACCATAGCGCCGAACCCGCATACTCGAAGGCCGACAATTGAGGCTGCTGGTTGATCGCCGCCAACAGAAACGGCGCCGAAAACAGAATGCACAGCAGAGCCTGAAATTGGAAGAAGAGAAGGAACTTGAGCGGTAGGTTACCGCCCCACTCGCGGCGTAGTTGTACGTAGCGCCCCTCTTCCGCATGGCCAATGACTCGCGTCAAAAGAAGATAGATCGCCAGGCGAAGGCCCCAGAGCGCCGCCATCGCCGCGATCAACAGCGCACGTGCCGGGTACCCGCCCCCTATTACGGCGTAGATCACGCCCAGCAATGCCAGGCCGCCTGCCCATCCCGCGTCCACAATGGCGGCATTTCGCAGAGGCAAATGGATCAGCCACAGCACCAGCATGAGGCCGCAAACGAAGAACGTTCCAATCGTCAGTGCGTGCACTACCAGTGGTATCATCGGTCTCCCCCTGGCGCTGCTCTACTGAGTCTCCTCAGCGTGGGGGCCAGCACCACGTACAAGAGTAGCGACGCCAGCGAACCAAGCGCCAACCAGACCACAAGCGCGTGCATGGTCGCTGTCCACAGCAGGGCAATCGCAGTCCAGACGTCGGCCCGAACCAAGTGTAGAATTTGGGCTGCGGAGATCCTGATCGGCCGGGCCGCGAACATCCATTCCCCCATTCGGATGAAAGGAACCAAAAGGGCAAACTGTAATGGATAGACCAGGTAGTTGACTAACTGTATGGCGGGCGCGTTCAAGCGGAGCAGGACCGATGCCACAAAACACAGGAGAGAAGTCGAACCTAAGACCGGTGTGACGCCAAGCGTTATACCAAGTGAAATGCTTAGCGCAATCTTCTCCGGGGTCACTCCCTGGCGCAGTAAGTCAAGGATGGGGACTACCAGCCTCCGCTGCAAGAAACTGCTTCTCATTGGTTCCGGCTCCACAGAACGGTCTCGGCCGGTTCCTCCCGGCGAAGGCGCATCAGTTGAATAAGTACGTATAGAGACATCGCGATGTTTCCCAAGCCCATAATCAGCACAAACCACAAGATGCGTGCCCACATTTGCCTTTCCTTGTAGACCACCCATACATAGAAAGTCACAAAGCCGAAGTAAGCATCCCACAGCGTGGCAACCGCCCAGGCATTAGCTGCGTAACTCGGCCATGCTTCCCTGATGCTCACGGCCAGTAAGGTTCGAACCGTCATTACGGTCATCCAGAGGAAGATCCCGCCGAATAACAATTTCAGGAAAAGCTTCATAGAGTAGACTCCCGGGCTTGGCTCGCTTTCAGTCTGGTTAGATGCCGCTCGAAGTCCGCAAGATCCTCTAAAATGTGGATCCCGCCCCGCCCCGCGCCGTTGACGACGTCGGCTGCGCCGGTTCCGCCCACCCACAACTCGGTGCTCGCGGGAAGCTCCGACGCGAGCCAATCTACAGCCTGGCGGACTGACGGTGTTGCATTCGTCTCCATAATGCCCAGTACCACCACATCTGGTGTGCATTTCCCGGCCGCCGAGAGAATCTCCCCCGCCGGCAAGTTCGGACCAAGGTACGCGACCTGGAATTCATTCGCCACCGCAAGCATCGCCGCCGCGAGAATCCCGAACTCGTGCAGTTCTTTGGAGGGTGTCGTTAACAAGAGCCTCGCGGCGCCGTTGCCCGGCCTTTGCACTCGAACCAGACCACCCAGCAGGTTCCGCACGCAGGCCGAGAACATATGTTCCTGCGCGATTTGGAACGTCCCGTTCTCCCAGTTTTCTCCCACCACCCGCATCAGTGGCAGCACTACCTTATGTACCAGCCCGGCGGGAGTCAAGAGCAGAGCCAGCTTACTCAGCTCATCATTGATCGCCTTGTCGTCAAACCCTCCGATGGCCTCCAGCAGAGGTCGGAGGTTCGGATTCACCACTCGCGGGCCGGGCTCCGGCCGACGGTGGTGATTCGAAGGAAATGGGGCACGGGCCAGATGCTGAAGTTCGGCATCTGATAGCGAGGCGATCTGCCCGATCGCATGCCCGCCATCCACTGCCGTCCGCAGAAGCAGTAGACGCCGGACTTCCGCGTCGCTGTACAGCCGTCCGCGCGCACTCCGGTCCGGCGTCACCGCCTGGTAGCGCCGCTCCCACGCACGCAACGTATCGATCGGAATTCCGGTGAGCTTGGCCACGGCCCGAATCGGATAGAGGGTATTCATGTCTGTGTCTCCAAGATTGGCAGAACGATGTACAGTCTGTCAAGGAATTGTCCAGAACAAATGCTTGACAAACACCGGACATGCGCGTTATGCTCCAATCGTGAGCAACACGCGCACCATGGGATCCCCTGGCGGGGCGCGGCCGGGCGGAGTCTTGAAGCGACGGACAATCCTTGGCATCGCCGCCGACTTTCACCCGTTTCGGATTTCTTCCCCAGAGGCGGAATGATGCGCATCGCGGTCATCGGCAGCGGCATTTCGGGCATGGCCGCCGCTTACTACCTCAGCCGCAACCACCAGGTCTTTCTTTTCGAGAAAGAGCCGCGTCTCGGCGGCCACACCCACACCGTCACAGTGGAAAGCAGCCATGGCCCGCTACCGATAGACACGGGTTTCATCGTCCACAATGACCGCACATATCCCAATCTGGTCAATCTGTTTGTCGAACTGGGCGTGGAGACTCAACCGAGCGATATGTCGTTCTCCGTCGCCTGCCAAAAAAGTGGATACGAGTATTCCAGCCGGGGCCTCAACGGTTTCTTTGCCCAACGCACCAACTTGCTGCGGTTGCACCAGCACCGTCTGTTACGCGAGATCCTGCGCTTCAACCGGGAGGCTCCAAAGCTGTTGCACAACCCGGCAGCGGCCACCATGACGTTGAGCGATGTGCTTCAACAAGGCCGCTACAGCACACTCTTCAGTGAACGTTATTTGTACCCCATGGCGTCTGCCGTGTGGTCCATGTCAACCGGCGCGATCCGCCGCTTCCCCGCGCTCACGCTGTTGCGGTTCTTCGACAACCACGGAATGCTGGGGGTCCACACCCACCCTAAGTGGAAAGTAGTCCGTGGCGGCAGTCATAACTATATTGCACCCATCACGGCTCCGTACCAGGAGCGGATTTACACGGGTGCGCAGATTCGGTCCGTGGGCCGCGACGAGACTGGCGTCACGTTGCGCTTTCAGAACCGCCCCTCAATAGTCTTCGACCAGGTAGTGTTCTCCTGTCATGGCAATCAGATCTTGCCCCTGCTTGAAGCCCCGAGTGACGCCGAACGGGATATCCTGGGCCGCTTCACCACCAGCCGCAATGAGGTCTGCCTGCACACGGATTCCCGCCTCCTGCCAAAACGGCCAGCGGCGCGGGCCGCGTGGAATTACAGGCTCAACCCGGACCCGGCCGCCGGCGCGACAGTTACTTATCACATGAACCGGTTGCAGTCGCTCACCGTTCCGGAAGATTATTGCGTGACGCTCAACGCCAACGGCAGCATCGACCCCGCCAAGGTCCGCCGCCGCATGGTGTACTATCACCCTCTGTTCACCAGCGGCGCCGTTCTGGCGCAAACGCGCTGGGGTGAAATCAGCGGTCTCAATCGCACTCACTTTTGCGGCGCTTACTGGTTTTACGGCTTTCACGAAGACGGGCTCAACTCCGCGCTGCGCGTAGCCCGGGCGCTCGGGGCGGGGTGCTGACGGCATGGAACCCGCCATCTACTCCGGCACGCTCAGGCACCGCCGGTTTGAGCCTGCCCGGCATGAGTTCACTTACCCCCTGTTCATGGCATTTCTGGACATTGACCGTATTCCCGACCTGATGAAGGTCTCGCCCTTCACCAGCTACAACCGTTTCAACTGGGCGGCCTTCCACCAGCGGGATCATTTTGGAAACCCTGCCTTACCGCTTCGCCAGAGGCTGGTGGCCGACGCCGCGGCACAAGGCATCCCGCTAGCCGATGGGCCCATCTTCCTCCTGACCCATCTGCGCTACCTGGGATACAACTTCAACCCCATCTCGCTCTTCTATTGCTACAACCGGCAGGGCCGCCTCGATACCATCCTGGCGGAGGTAAACAGCACCTTCGGAGAGACTCACAATTACTGGCTTTCCGCGGCCAATCGGCTTTCTTCGCCGCCCTCCCCCGTTTACCGCTGCCCAAAGGCGATGCACGTCTCCCCGTTCCTGCCGATGCAACTCGACTACCGGTTTGTCTTGCCCCCGCCGGGCAAACAGCTAATTGCCCACATGAATACGCTGGATGGCGAGCGCAGTTCATTCGACGCCACGCTTCGTTTGCGGCGCGAACCCTGGAGCGCCGCTTCGCTCCATCGGGCCTTGCTGCGCTTCCCCTGGATGACGGCCAAGATCATCGCCGCAATCCACTGGGAAGCCCTCAGACTCTACGGCAAGAAGGTTCCCCTGCACCCCCACCCGGCCCGCCTGAAGGATACCAATGAGCACACTTCTGACGTCGTTCGCTAAGCCCATCTTCCTGCGGAGCCTGGAGCGCTTGCGAGGCGGCTCCCTGGAGCTGATCGCCAACGGCCGCACCTGGGAGTTCGGTGAACCCGGCGCCCCGCTGCGAGCTACGGTCGTGGTACACAACGACCGCTTTTTCCATCGCGCCTTGTTCGGCGGCGATATGGGGTTCGGCGAATCCTGGATGGATGGAGACTGGTCCTCACCCGGCTTGGTCTCCGTCATCCGCCTGGCGGTGCGCAACCTGGTCCGCCTGGAGGCTGACAATCGGCTGCTCAGCGCCTGTAGCCGGGGCTTTGACACACTGCGCCACCGCATGCGCCGCAACTCCATCGCCGGCAGCCGGCGCAACATCCAGGCACACTACGACCTCAGCAACGCTTTCTTCCGGCTCTTCCTCGATCGAAGTATGATGTACTCGTGCGCCTGCTATGAAGCCGAGGACGCCTCGCTCGAAGCCGCGCAGTTCCACAAGCTGGACACAATCTGCCGGAAACTGCGCCTGTGCCCGCAAGACCACGTGCTTGAAATTGGCACCGGGTGGGGCGCGTTTGCCGAGCACGCTGCGAGGCACTACGGATGCCGCGTCACCACCACCACCATCAGCCGCCGGCAGTATGAATATGCCCGCGAACGCTTCGATTCCATCCCTGAAAGAGAGCGCATCGAGTTGCTGCCGGAGGACTACCGCAACCTCCACGGGCAGTACGACAAAATTGTCAGCATCGAGATGTTTGAGGCCGTGGGCCTGCGTTACTACGACCAGTTCTTCCGGGCCTGCGACCGCCTGCTGCGCCCCGATGGCAGCATGCTCATGCAAACCATAACCATCAACGAACAGGCCTTCCCCGCCTATCGCCGCCGTAGCGACTGGATCCGCAAATATATCTTCCCGGGGTCGGAACTGGCCTCGCTCAGCGAGATCCTCCGTTCTCTGGCGCGTGCGACTTCTCTCGGCCTCTACCACGCGGAGGAGATCGGCACCCACTACGCCCGCACGCTGGCCACGTGGCGGAATCGGTTTCACCTCGCCGCTGACGATGTCCGGGCTTTGGGCTTCGACACCCGCTTCGTTCGCATGTGGGACTATTATCTGGCCTACTGCGAGGGTGCGTTTCTGGAGCGCCACATCGGCGACCTCCAACTCCTGCTGACCAAAAACCATAATCCAGGAACCCTCTTCAATGAACCGTGGCGAGACGGTCGTCGCTCACTGGAACCCGCTGTGCCCCAAGAAACCCGCAGCCAGGGAAGCTATTGAATGGCCCGGTTTCACACCTTGCGCCGCGTACAGTGGATCCCGCGGGCTCCGGAGCAGGTCTTCGCTTTTTTCTCCGAAGCCGCCAACCTGGAGGAGATCACGCCGCCCTGGCTTCGATTTCGAATTCTTACCCCCGCTTCGTCTCTTATGGCAACCGGCGCCAGGCTGCGGTATCGGTTGAGTTGGCACGGTGTTCCCGTGAGTTGGACCACGGAGATCAGGCGCTGGGATCCGCCTCTTCGCTTCGTGGATGTGCAGTTGAGCGGTCCGTACCGGCTCTGGCATCACACCCATCGCTTCGAACCTCTCAACGGTGGAACGCGCATGACCGACGTCGTCAGATACCGTCTTCCGTTGGGCCTGATCGGCCGGGCAATCCACGCCCTCAAGGTTCGGCGTGATGTGGAGCAGATCTTCGACTATCGGTTTAAGCGCATCAACCAGATGTTTGCCGGCGCCGGCCTGGATCAGTCAAAGCCACCGGCGTGAGCGCCCACCGGTCTCGCTCTGGTTTCGCGGGACCGATAGAAAATTCCGTCCGCCTCCTCGCCGTGTTCCCACAAAGCGCCAAAACCAGATTTCTCGGGCTACCCATTTTACAAACATTAAAAATATTCGTCGCCCTGTTCTCAAGCATTTACGGATACTGCCCCCCGATTTTCCGAAATCGCTCCTCTATCCTCAAAGTTAGGACAGGCCCGGCTGCCCTCCGGGTCCGCCTGTCCATCCGAGCCACCTATGTCTACCCTTCGTCAAATTGAAGCCAACCGCCGTAACGCCCAGAAATCTACCGGCCCCACCTCTGTCACGGGCAAAGCCGTCTCCTGTATGAATAGCCTCCAAACCGGCATCCACGCCAAATCCCTCGTTCTCCCCTCCGAAAACCTCGCCGAGCTCGAACAGCTCATCGATGAGAGCTACCGTCGCCACCGCCCCGCCTCCCCCGAAGCCCGCAGTTTCGTCGACGACTTCGTCTACTGCGAGTGGAGTCTCCGTCGCCTCCGCGCCGCCGAAACCCAAATGTGGCGGCACCAGAATGAGGACAAATTCCGCGACCCGGAGCAGTTCCCCCTCGGGCGCTCCGCCACCAGTTACTCCAGCTCCTTCTCCAAACTCCAGTACCGCGTCGATGCCACCCGCCGCGCCCGCCTCCGCGCCCTCCAGGCCCTCGCACAGCTCAAGGCCGATGCCGCCACCGCCCCCGCCGCCAAACCTCCGGATCCCCCATCCCTAACTCCCTCACCCCAAACCACTTCACCCCAAATTGGCTTCGTTCTTCCAACTCCCGCCACCGCCCCACCCCAACCGGCGCCCGCACCTCCCAGCGCCGGCCCTCACTGCTCCCCGCTTCCATATCGCGCACTCATTTCAATGAGCCCGAGGGCTTGACTCTTCGCGGTATAATAACGGTGGATGGTGTTCTGCAGCCCGTGCCGGCGGGTGGTCGAAGCTTCGAATCCTTCCCAGATAAGCGGTAACCCTTGTCGTCGTTTTTCCCCTGCTTGGAGGTACCCAACACCCACTTGATGAAATCCAGCGTCCGCATCAGCCGAGGCGTAGAAAGCCTCTTCGGAACCCGCGATGAAAACATCCGGTTGATTGAAGCCGCATTGGGCGTCCAAACCCACCTGCTGGACAACAACCTCGAAATCGAAGGCGAAGTCGAGAGCGTCACCCGCGCGGCCAACATCCTGGAGGATTACAACACCCTCCTCCGCGAAGGCCACGTCTTCACTAATGGCGACCTGAATAGCTACCTGCGCGTGGTCGCCAACGATCGCGAGGTGTCCCTTCGCGCCCTGGTGAACAGCGGCAAACAGCGCAATTTCGGCAAGAAGGTGCTCGCGCCGAAGACCGTCAACCAGCGCCGCTACCTGGAGGCCATTGAGCGCAATGACCTTGTCTTCGGCATCGGCCCCGCCGGTACCGGCAAGACCTACCTGGCCGTCGCCATGGCCATCTCCGCGCTGATGAACAAGCAGGTGGCGCGCATCGTCCTGACCCGTCCCGCCGTGGAAGCCGGCGAGCGCCTGGGCTTCCTCCCCGGCACCTTGCAGGAAAAGGTGGACCCCTACCTGCGCCCCCTTTACGATGCCCTCTACGACATGCTCGATAGCGAGCGCGTCGAGAAACTCCTGGAGCGCAACGTAATCGAAGTCGCGCCCATCGCCTTCATGCGCGGCCGCACCCTCAGCGATAGCTTCATCATCCTCGACGAGGCCCAGAACTGCACGGTAGAGCAGATGAAGATGGTGCTCACGCGCCAGGGCTTCAACTCCAAGATGGTGGTCAACGGCGACGTCACGCAGATCGATCTCCCCGCCGGCAAGCGCAGCGGTTTGATCGACGCCACCGAAGTGCTTAGGGGCGTGGAAGGCCTCAGCTTCGTGCTGTTCGATGACAAGGACGTCGTGCGCCACACCTTGGTGCAGCGCATTGTCAAAGCCTACGAGCGCTACAACGAGGCCATCGGCGCCGGCCGCCAGCTTACTTTCGCGCTGGCAGGGCTACCGGCGGAGAACGGCAACGGGAGCGGCCAGGTCAAGGTGGAAATTCCGCCCGCCGAGACCGCCCCGCTGGCTTGAGGCCCGCCATGTCGTCTCCTGAAGGCAGTAGCGTCGCGTTCCGTCGCGTCCCCGCAAGCTTGCGGCGGGCGCCCCTGGAACGCTTCGCCCGCACCTTACAAAATGAAGTCGCCAAAGGCCGCCCTTTCGACGCCCTCATCACCGGCGACACCGAACTCCGCCGTCTCAATCGCGATTTCCGCGGCAAAGACTACCCCACCGACGTCCTCTCCTTCCCAACAACGGAGGCTTCAGCCTGCCCACACCCGCTTGCCGGCGCATTCCTGGGCGACATTGCCATCTCCCTGGGCCGCGCCCGCGCCCAGGCCCGTGAATTCGGCCACACCATTGAGCAGGAAGTCCAAATCCTCATGCTGCACGGCGTGCTCCACCTCTGTGGCCAAGATCACGAAACCGATTCCGGAGCCATGGCGCGCGCCGAAAAACGCTGGCGCGCCAAACTCGGCTTGCCCAACGGCCTCATCGAACGGGTGCGGTCATGATCCTGGCAGTCGTCGTCGCCCTGGTTGTCATCATCCCGCTGCTCGCACTGGTCACTTTCGTGCAAGTCCTCTACCTGGAAAGCCTGCGTCTTCGTACCCGTGACCTGCCCTCCCTGAAATTCTTCAAGGACACGCTCGAAGACAAAATCGGCATCGCCACCGAGGATGGCGCCGGCGCCTTCTCCCTGATCAAACACACCCTGCTCTCCGTCCTCGGCATTCTCTACTTCGCCTGGTTCGCGGATGGCGCTCCCTGGCACGCCGCGGTCTTCTGGCAGGCCGTCGTCGCCGTCGTCTTCACCATGCTCGCGGTCTCCTTCGCGCTGCCCCAATTACTCTACCGCCGCACCAGCGGCCAGTGGCTCCTGCCGCTGGTCCCGCTGCTCCGCCTCTTCGCTTTGATCGCGCGCCCCTGCGTTGCCCTGCTCACCTTCTTCCAGTCTCTGATCGATCTCACCGACGATGCCTCGACTGCCGCCGACGAACCCACTTCGGCGGAAAACATCGAAGCCCTCATCTCCGCCGGTGCCGAAGAGGGGTTGATCGAGGAGGAAGACCGCGAACTGATGCAGTCCGTCGTCGAGTTCGGCGACAAGGTGGTTCGCGAAGTCATGACGCCGCGGCCCAATATCGTCGCCATCTCCGCCGGCGCCACGCTGGAGCAACTGCGCCATCTCGTCATCACGGAGCAGTACTCGCGCATTCCCGTCTATGAGCGGACCATCGATCAGGTGATCGGCTTCATCCATGTCCGCGACATGTTCGAGTTGGAGGACGAAGAGCGCGAGCACGGCACCGTCCGCCAACTGGTGCGCACCATCCGCCTGGTGCCGGAAACCAAGCCCGTCAGCCTCCTGATGCGCCAGATGCAGCAGCAGAGCAGCCACATGGTGATCGTGGTGGATGAGTACGGAAACACCGCCGGTCTGGCCACCATGGAAGATCTGCTAGAGGTCATCATCGGCGAAATCCGCGACGAACATGAGCCCGAAAGCGATGTCACCGAGGATGGCCTTGGCGGCTTCATCGTCTCCGGAAGCTTCGATCTCGACCGCATCTCAGACCTCGTGGCTGCCTTCCACCGTGAAGAAGATATCGAATCCACCACGGTCGGCGGGCTGGTCAGTGAATGGCTGGGGCGCGTGCCCAAGGCAGGCGAAAGCGTGGAGCGCGACGGCGTACGCCTGGAAGTACTGGTCTCTGACGGCTTGCGCGTCGGCCAGGTCCGCATCGGTAAGTCCCAAACGGTTGCTCAATGAATACAGAATTGAAAACAGAATTTAAGTCCGGGTTCGTCTCCATCATCGGCCGGCCCAACGCCGGAAAATCTACCTTGCTGAATGCCCTCGTCGGCCAGAAGGTGGCCATTGTCGCCGATAAGCCGCAGACCACGCGGACGTCCATCCAGGGCGTGGTCACTCTGCCCGAAGCGCAGATCGTTTTCATCGATACACCCGGCATCCATCGCGCCAACTCGCAGCTCAACAAGCGCCTGATGGATACCGTGCGCAACTCGCTCGAGGAACGCGACCTCTTGGTCTTTGTCGCCGACGCCGCGCGCAAGTTCAACGAACAGGACCGCCACGCCATCGACGTGGCCCGGCGTAACGACACGCCTTGCCTGCTGGCGCTCAACAAGGTGGACCTCATCAAAGACAAGTCGCTCCTGCTGCCGCTCATCGAGCAGTACAAGGCGGTGTACGAATTTGCCGACTACGTTCCCGTGTCCAGCGTCAAACCCGGCGGCACCGCTGAATTGCTCAAGGTCATTCTTAAATACCTGCCGGCCGGGCCGCTATATTTTCCCGAAGACCACGTCACCGACCAGCCCGAGCGTTTTCTGGCCGGCGAACTGATTCGCGAAAAGGTGCTGCGCGCCACCCGCCAGGAAGTGCCGCACTCCGTGGCCGTCACGGTCGACAAGTGGGAAGACAACCCCAAGATCACCACCATCTACGCCACCATTCACCTGGAGCGCGATGGCCAGAAGGCCATTGTCATCGGCACCGGCGGCGCCATGCTCAAACAGATCGGCACGCTCGCCCGCCAGGAAATGGAGCGCCTCTTCGGCCTCAAAATCTATCTGGACCTGCACGTTCGCGTGCAGCCCAACTGGCGCGAGAACCGCAGCTTTCTCAATGCCCTGGACTGGCGTACAATGACCGGAGAAGATGATGCATAAACTTTTGGCCGCTTTCCTCGCACTATTCCTGTTGCAGGCTGTTTGCCTGGCAAAGGATCCTCCGCAGATGACGGACGACACCATTAACGACGCGGTGCGCGTCAAGCTCGCCGGCGACCAGATTGTCGGCGTCCTCTCCTTGCAGGTGACCGTGAAGCAGGGCGTGGTGACGCTCGCCGGTTCCGTCGATCAGAAAAGCCTGAAATCCAGAGCGGAGAAGGTCGCCAAGAAGGTCAAGGGCGTCAAGCAGGTGGTCAACAACATCGAGATCAAGACGCGAACCTCGGGAAAATGACCGGCGCCGTCCGACTTTCCCTGGTCGCTCTCCCACTCGCGCTGCTGGCCCTCGCCCAGGGTTTCGGAGAGTTGAAATTCCAACGCCTGGCGCTAGGTTACCGCTTCACCGAAGGGCCGGCATGGTCCAAGGAAGGTGCCTATCTAGTCTTCAGCGACACTCCCAGCGACCGCCTCCTGAAATGGGTGCCGGGCCACGACGTCACCGTCTACCGCACCGATGCCCACGGTCCAGCCGGTAATGCCTTCGATGCTCAGGGCCGCCTCTACACCTGCGAAACTCGCACCCGGCGCGTTACCCGCACCGATAAGAACGGCAAAATCGCCGTGCTGGCCGATTCATGGGAAGGCAAGCGCCTGAACGCTCCGTCGCAGATCGTGGTCGCCAGGAACGGACACGTCTACTTCACCGATCCCGCCTTCGGCGAGCAAAGCGACCATCGCGAGCTCGATTTCCACGGCGTTTACCACATTCCGCCGAGAGGCCCGATCACGCTGGTGGCCAAATCCGCCGGCCGCCCGCGAGGCATCGCCCTTTCGCCCAACGGACGCACCCTCTACGTTTCCAACGCCGACGAGCACAACATCCGCGCCTGGGAGATCGACCGCAACGGCGAAGCTTCTGGCGAGCGCGTGCTGACCGCCAAAATCGACGGCGTCCCCGGTGGCATCACGGTGGATGACAAGGGCAATCTGTGGGTGGCCGCCAAAGGAGTTGCGGTCTACAGCCCCGAAGGCAAGCGCATCCACTTCATAGAGATGCACGATTTGGTCTCCATGACTTTCGGAGAAGCCGACATGAAGACCCTGTTCCTCACCGCGCGCGCCGCGGTCTTCCGGGCGCGTCCGGATATCGAATGACCGACGACCGCCGCTACCCCCAGCGCCCAATTATCGCAGTGGGCGCGCTGATCTTCGACCGCGGGCGCATCCTCATGGCCCAGCGCGGCAAGCAGCCGCTTAAAGGCTTGTGGTCGCTCCCCGGCGGCGCCCTCGAGGTCGGCGAGAGCCTCGATTTTGCCGTCCGCCGTGAAGTCCGCGAAGAGACCGGCCTCGCAATCGAGCCTCTCGGTGTCTTCGAAATCTTCGAGCGCCTCATGCGCGACCAAGCCGGCGCGGTCGAGTATCACTACGTCCTCATCGACTATATCTGCCGCGTCACCGGCGGCACGCTGTGCGCCGGAGATGACGTCTGCCGCGTCGAATGGGTGAAGCCGGAGGGATTGCAGAACCTCGAAATCACCGAAGGCACGCTCAGCGTGATTGAAAAAGCCTTCCGCAAACGTCGAAGATATAAGTAGCCGCCCGTGAAGCAAAGAAAAAATCAACGCCGATTCACGCCCATGAAGACACATGCCCTATCTGCGTTCATCGGCGGCCCGTATTCACGGCTTCTACCGCCCCAGACTCCCACCAGAGCCGCCACCGGGCTACCCTCTGCGTCGGGAGCGTTCCCCTCGGGCGAATACCTATTTTCGAGGAAGTGGTCATCTTGAAGACAAGCGCTGAAGTCCTGGAATTCGAGGCCCTGCGGCAACTGCTGGGCCGCTACGTCGCGAGCCCCCTGGGCAAGCGCGAACTGGAAAAGGTGCGCCCCATCGCCGACCGCGCCCAACTCGACACCGCGCTCGCCGAAGTCGGCGAGGCCATTCAATACCTGCACGCCGCCCTCCACCCGCAAGCTGCCGGGCGCGGCGCCGCGCTGCGCATCGAGTTTGGCGGCATCCCCGACGTGGAACCCGCCGTACACAAACTGCACATCGAAGGCGCGGGGTTAGAGCCCAAGGAGATCTTCGAGCTGTTCACCCTGCTCGATCTTGCCGCCGACGCCAAGTCGCACTTGGCCGCCGCCGCCGAGCGCTTTCCGCTTCTGGGACGCCGCGCCGCAACCATCGGCGAGTTTCGCGCCCTGCTGCGCGAACTGGATGGCAAGATCCTGCCCGATGGCAGCGTGGCCGACCATGCCAGCGTCGCCCTCGGGCGCCTGCGCCGCGACATCGAACGCCAGAAAAAGTCCATCCATGAGTCGCTGGAGCGGTTCCTCCGCGCCCATCGCGAGGAAGGCGTGCTCCAGGAGGAGTTCGTCACCATCCGCAATGAGCGCTTCGTCGTCCCCGTCATCGCCGGACAGCGCCGTAAGATCGATGGCGTGATTCATGCCGCCAGTTCCAGCGGCCATACGCTCTTTGTCGAGCCTCTGGAGACCATCGACCTCAACAACGAGCTGGTGCGCCTCACCGAGGAGGAGATGCGCGAGGTCTACCGCGTCCTGCTCGAGATGACCAACCGCCTGCGCGCCTACGGCGATTCCATCCGTCAGACTCTCGTCACCATGGCCGAGCTGGAGTTGATCTTCGGCAAGGCGCGTTTCGCCAACGATTTCGATTGCGCCATCCCGCGCTTCGGCGAGCGCCTCTACCTCAAGGACGCGCGCCACCCCCTGCTCGCCGACGTGCTGCGCCGCCGCCGCAAAACCACCGTTCCAATCTCGCTCGAACTCACCCGCGAGCGCCGCACGCTGCTGATCTCCGGCCCCAACACCGGCGGCAAGACGGTGACCCTGAAAACCGTTGGATTGCTCAGCCTGATGGCGCACGCCGGCCTCCCCGTGCCCGCCGCGGAGGCCGAGTTCCCGCTCTTCGGCGCGGTGCTGGCCGATATCGGCGACTACCAATCCATCCAGGAAAACCTCAGCACGTTTTCCGCGCACGTCTCCAACATTCGCGAGATGGCCCTCGACGTCACGCCGAATTCCCTGGTCCTGCTCGACGAACTCGGCGCCGCTACGGACCCCGAAGAGGGTGGCGCGCTCGGCGTCGCCCTGGTGGAGCACTTCCGCGCCGCCGGAGCGTTCACTCTGGTCTCCACTCACCTGATGGCGCTCAAAATTTACGGCGCGGCCACCGCTGGCGTGGTCAACGGCTCCATGGGTTTCGACGAAGAAACCTTTGAGCCCACTTATCACTTGCAACTGGGCCTGCCCGGCAAATCGGCCGGCCTCGAAATCGCCACCCGCCTCGGCATGCCCGAGGACATTATGCGCCGCGCGCGGCTCTCCATGAGCGACCGCGAGCGCGACGTCACCCGCTTCCTCAGCGAACTGCACCACCGCATTGAAGAGACGCAGGCTCTAGAGACCAGCCTGCGCGAGAAAATCATCGAACTCGACCGCCGCGAGAAGGAAATCGCCCACCAGTGGGAGAAGCGCGAAACCGCCAAGATTAAGGAGCTGGAGCGCCGCACCGATGAGGCGCTGGCCAAATTCGAGGAGCAGGCGCAGAGTGCCATCGGCAAGATCGTGCAGGGCGGCGACCGGCGCAAGGCCGATCAGGACGCGCAGCGCCGCGTCTCCAAAGCCAAGCGCGAACTGCGCGAAGATTTCCAGACCACCGTGCTCTCTACTCAGGACGATTCGCGCCAGGACCGCATACAGCCGCTGCGCATCGAAGAGGGCGCCCGCGTGCGCGTGAAGGACTTCCGCGACCCCGCGCGCGTGCGCCGCATTCTGGGCAACGGCCGCTTCGAAGTGGAAGTCGGTTTCATGAAGATGCAGATTTCCCTCGACGACGTGATTGAGGTACTGCCCGAAGGCGGAGGCGGGGCAGGGAAGTTGCCTAAGAACGTGAGCTACAAGCCGGCGCCGGAATTAGCGCCGGTCCACCAGGAAATCAACGTGATCGGGCAGCGCGCCGAAGAGGCGCGCGACGCCATCGATGAATTCCTGGACCGTGCCGTGATGGCCACCGCCAGCCGCGTGCGCATCGTGCACGGCCACGGCATGGGCGTGCTGAAACGGATGGTCGCCGAGATGTTGGGTAAGCATCCCCACGTGGCGCGCTTCTATCCGGCGCCGCAACAGGAAGGCGGCGCCGGCGCTACCATCGCCGAACTGCGGGATTAACATAAGGACCCCGCCCCGCCATTCGCTCCGCGGAGGTAGGATAATCGCAAACAGCTATGCCAATCCGCAGTCTTGCCCTATGCTTCGCCGCCGTCTTCGCCGCCACCGCGCAAAATTATACCGGACCCCGGCCGCCCCAAACCGATCTGCCCTACCTCAAGCACGCCGAAAACCTCCTGCCCACCGAGGTCCTGGAGGCCAAAGAGGAGAAAGGCAAGAAGGACGACCTCACCTACGTCATCGCCGGAGCGGCCTCCAGCGCCAGAACCCCGCTGGCCTCGCCGATCTTCCTAATGCAAACCGATAAGCTGGTGGCCGCCAAGCTGGCGCTCTACAAGCTGGAATTGAGAAACGGCCGCCGCGAGATCACCTTCTCTCCCAAGAAGCCGCCCAAAACCATCCGCGTTGAGCTCACCCATCTGAACACCGACAATCTCTACCGCCTGGAAGTGGACGAAAGTCTGGAGCCCGGCGAGTATGCGCTCAGCGCC
This sequence comes from Candidatus Solibacter sp., assembly GCA_025361425.1. Lineage (GTDB taxonomy): Bacteria > Acidobacteriota > Terriglobia > Bryobacterales > Bryobacteraceae > Solibacter. The sequence continues at coordinate 88,466 of JANYAH010000053.1, forward strand.
GAGGGCTCCAACCAGGTCTTCTGCTTCCAGGTGTATTGACGGCGCGGGTGCCTTTTCAGCCCGCAGGCACTTTGCCTGCGCCTGCCGCTTTCTGTATACTTAAAATTCGCTCGTTGGACGTCCGCCCCATGGCATCTTGCGCCTGTGGTATTCTGGTGGACGTACCAAAACGAGATTAAGAGAAGACAAGGAGCATTACCCCTAGAATGGCACTGGCGATTGAAACAAAGCAGCAGGTTCTCACTGGGAACCAGCTCCACAAAACCGACACCGGGTCGCCAGAAGTACAGATTGCCCTGTTGAGCACTCGAATCACGATGCTTACGGAGCATTTCAAGACGCACAAAAAGGATCATGGCTCCCGCAAAGGGTTGTTGACCCTGGTTGCCAAGTGTCGCCGGCTTCTGACTTACCTGCGAGATACGGGCCCAGAGCGCTACAAAGCTGTTCTTTTGAAGCTGGGCATCCGCCGCTAGTCCCATTCGCGGAAACCGTCCGTTCCATAGGTATGGGGCGGATGCTTCCGTTTCCATACCTATTTGGTCCGAACGGGTGCCGGGCGCGTTGCCCGGTATCCGTTGCGGATTATCCACCCTGTCAACTCCACTCTCAAACGGTTCCTTAGATGGAAACCGACTTTACGATTTACCGGAACTGGTTTCCGGCAGAGTGTTGGAGGTTTAAGAAAGAATGCATCACATAGTTGAAGTAGACCTGGGCGGCCGTAAGATCACCCTGGAGACGGGTAAAATGGCCAAGCAGGCGGGCGGCGCGGTTGTCGTTCGTTCTGGCGACGCCGTGGTACTGGTCTCCGCTTGTATGGCTGACCAGCCGAAGGTGGGGGCCGGGTTTTTCCCGCTCACCGTCGATTATCGAGAGTACACCTACTCCGCCGGCAAGATTCCGGGCGGATTCATTAAGCGCGAGGGGCGTCTCTCGGAAAAGGAAGTTCTCACCAGCCGCCTGATCGATCGTCCGATCCGTCCGCTGTTCCCTGAGGGCTTTCTCTACGAAACCCAGATCATCGCCATGGTCCTTTCGGCTGACCCCGAACAGGATCCCAATTCGCTCGCCATTGTGGGTACGGCGGCGGCTTTGGCGATCAGCGAAATCCCCTTCCCCTACGTGCTGGGCGGCGTTCGCGTCAGCATGAAGGATGGCAAATACATTGCCAATGCCACCTATACGGAAGGCCGCGAATCGAAGCTGAATATCGTGGTCGCCGGCACCGAAGAAGGCATCGTCATGGTGGAGGCCGGCGCACAGGAGGTCTCCGAAGCCGAGGTCCTCGGCGCCATCGAGTTCGGCCATGAGTGCTGCCGCAAGATTGCCGCCGGTATCCGCGAACTGATGAAACTGGCCGGCAAGAAAAAGCGCGAATTCATCCCCCACGTCCTGGATCAGGCGATTAGCGCCCAGGTCGCCAAGGATGCCCGCGTAGACCTGACCGACGCGATGAATACCGCGAAGTACGCGAAGCTGGAAAGTCAGGCGTTGATCTCCGCCCTCAAGAAGCGCGTGGTCGAAGCCCTTCCCGAAGACCAGCGCGAAGAAGGCGCCAAGTGTTTCTCGGCGCTCAAAGAGCACGTCTTCCGCGATGAGATGTTGAAGAATCGCCGACGTCCCGACGGCCGCAAATTCGACGAGGTCCGCAAGATCACCATCGAAACCGGCGTTCTGCCGCGCACCCACGGTTCCGCCCTCTTTACCCGCGGCGAAACCCAGGCGCTGGTCACCGTCACCCTCGGCACCAAGGACGATGCCCAACGCATCGAACTTCTGGAACCGGGCGAAGCCAGCAAGCGCTTCATGCTGCATTACAACTTCCCCCCGTTCAGCGTGGGCGAAACCGGCTTCATGCGTGGACCCGGCCGCCGCGAAATCGGCCACGGCGCCCTCGCCGAGCGTTCGCTCACCGCGCTCATCCCCAGTGAAGAAAAGTTCCCGTACACCATGCGCGTGGTTAGCGATATCCTCGAATCCAACGGTTCGAGCTCGCAGGCCACCGTCTGCGGCGCTTCGCTCGCCCTGATGGATGCGGGCGCTCCGCTCACCGCTCACGTCGGCGGTATTGCCATGGGCTTGGTGCTGGAAGGCAAGGACTACGCTATTCTCACCGACATCGCCGGCGCCGAAGACCACTACGGCGACATGGATTTCAAAGTCGCCGGTACACGCGAAGGCATCACTGGCCTCCAGATGGATATCAAGGTGCCTAACATCACCGTGGAGATCATGAAGGAAGCCCTGGAACAGGCACGCAAGGGCCGCCTCCATATCCTCGACAAGATGTACGAGGCTGTGCCCGCTGCCAAAGCGGCGATCAGCCAGTACGCACCGCGAATCTACACACTCCACATTCCGACCGACAAGATCCGAGACGTCATCGGACCAGGCGGCAAAGTCATCCGCGGCATCATCGAACAGACCGGCGTCAAGATCGACGTCGAAGACGATGGCACGATTCACGTGGCCAGCGCCGATGAAGCCAGCGCCAAGAAGGCCATCCAGATCATTAGCGATCTCACCGCCACCGCCGAAATCGGCAAAACCTATCTCGGTAAAGTGGTCCGTCTGGTGGATTTCGGCGCCTTCGTGGAAATCTTCCCCGGAACCGACGGTCTCCTGCACATCAGCGAGATCGCCGAGAACCGCATCAAGGACGTCCGCGACGAGCTTAAGGAAGGCGACCAGATTCTGGTCAAATGCCTGGCGCTCGAAGGCAACAAAATCAAACTCAGCCGCCGCGCGGTGCTCAAAGAACAGCGCGAAAAGCTGAAGCCCGCTACTGTAACGGAGTAGCGGCGTTTCTCGCTAACCAGAAAAAAGGCGCCGGCAAATGCCGGCGCCTTTTTGCGTTTGGGCGGTGCGCGACGCGCCGGGCGCGATTCCCCCGTTGTATTCGGACGAGAAACCATATATAGATTGGGTACGCGGGATCCCAGGGTCCCGGCGGGTGAGGAGTTACAATGCGCTTCCGTCTGATCCTATTTGCCATGCTCTTCAGTGCGCTTGCCTGTGCACAAGAGTTCAGAGCCCTGATATCGGGTCAGGTGACCGATTCTTCGGGCGCCGCGATTCCAGGGGCAACCGTCACGGCGACTAACCTCAATACCAACGTCAGTGTCACCACCACTAGTTCCAGCGATGGGCGCTACGTACTCGCGCAGGTTCCGGCCGGACCCTACTCCGTGGTCTGCGAGGCTACGGGATTCAAGAAATTCACGCGCGAGGGAATCAGTCTCGCGGTGGGCGACCGGGCGAACGTCGACATTCGCCTGGAAGTGGGCGCGATCAGCGAGAACGTCACGGTGACTGCCGAGTTGGCCGCCATCGATACCGACCGCTCCGTGCTGAGCCAGTTGATGGACAATAAGGGCGTCAGCGAATTGCCGCTCAACGGCCGCCAGGTGTTCATGCTGACGCAACTCTCCGCCGGCGTGATCTTCACGCAGCAGCAGTTCGGCGCCAGTGGATTCTCCGGCACGCGCGCCTGGGACACTAACGGCAGCCTGACCATGCACGGCGGCGCGACCAGCAGCAACCAGTTCAACCTGGATGGCGCTTCCATCAACGCCGGAACCGGCGAATGGAAGTTTGCGCCACTGGTGGACGGCATCCAGGAGTTTAAAGTTTCCACGCCCTCTTCGGACGCATCGCTGGGGCTCACTGGCGGCGGCGTCCTCAACATGACCATGAAGGGCGGCACTAACGAGTTTCACGGCACCTTCTCCGAATACGTCCGCAACAATAAGTTCGACGCCAATTTCACGCAGAGCAACGCCGGCGGCATCAAGGCCATGCAGCATCAGTGGAACGATTTCTCTACGCTGGTCACCGGCCCCATCCGCAAGAACAAACTCTTTTTCTCGAGCTGGTATGAAGGCTTCCGCGAACGCGTGCCGTTCCCGGTGACCACCACCGTGCCCAGCGAACTGGAACGCGCGGGCGATTTCTCCGACACGCGCAATGCCTCTGGCCAGTTGATTGTCATGTACGATCCGCTGAGCACCGTGGCGGCGGGCAACGGCTTCACGCGCACGGCCTTCCCGGACAACAAGATCCCAGCCCCGATGCAAAACCCCATCTCGCGCAACCTGATGGCGTTCTTCCCGCACTCCAATACGCCGGGCATCGCCTACACGCGCGTCAACAACTGGGTTTCCTCGCCTAATATCGGTAAGTACGGATACAACGCGTGGTATTCCAAGTTCGATTACGTGTGGAACCAGAACCACCGCACCACCGGCAGCGTGAGCCAGAATTGGGGCTTCGAGTATCGTGCCGGCAACGGCATTCAGGACAGCCCCGCCAAATCCGGCAACGACCCGTTGCGCCGCGTCAACTACGCTTCCAAGCTGGACCACGTGTGGGCGGTCAATTCCACCACAGTGGTCAACGTGCGCGCCGCCTGGCAGCGCTACATCAATTACAGCGCGCAGGAACAGGCCGATTCGTTCGACGGTTCCAAATTGGGCTGGAAGGTCCCCATCGGATCGTCCCCCACCGTCCACTTCCCGCAGTTGGCCTATTCCGGCTACCTCACCATGGCAACCGGTGGGTATACCGCAAACCGTATTTTCTGGCCGGACCAGTCTTACACTTTAATCGCCGACGTTTCCAAGACGGCCGGCCGCCACCTTCTGAAGATGGGTACGCAGATTGCCGAAACCCGCCCCAACCGTTACACCTCCGGGTGGACTTACGGTAACTTCGCTTTCAACGGAGGCTTCACACAGCGCAACCCGCAGACCTCCGACAGTACCAGCGGCAACAGCATCGCCTCTTTCCTGTTGGGCGATGTAGCCAGCGGCAATACCGACATCAACGCGCAAAGCAGCGCTGTGTTCCGCACCTACGGCCTTTACATCCAGGACAACTTTACCGTCACTTCGAAGCTGAGCTTCAACCTGGGACTGCGCTGGGATCTACAGACCCCGATCACGGAGCGCTGGGACCGCCTGGTGACGGGGTTCGACCCCAACGCAAAATACACCCTGGGCACCGGCTCCGCCAGCGGCGGCTTGACCTTCGCCATGCCCGGCGCGCGCTCCACCTGGACCGCCAAGAAGACCGGCTTCCAGCCGCGCTTCGGGCTGGCCTACCAGATCCAGCGGCGCCTGGTGATGCGCGCATCTTACGGCATGAGCTACTTGCCGCTCGGCGGCACCGGCGGCCTGGTCACGGTTCGCCAGAATGGCTACTCCAGGAGTACGCCATATGTCTCGACCAGCGGCGGTGGGGCCAATTCCTATATCCCGAACCTGCCCGGCAACTCCACTTGGGACAACCCGTTCCCCGCGGGTGTCCTGCAACCCTACGGCAACACGCTGGGCGCTCGCACCTTCGCCGGCCAGGGCATCACTTATGACGACCCCAACTACGAGATTCCGCGCGTGCACCAATTCAACGCCGGATTCGAGTACGAGTTGCCCTGGTGGAAGGCCACGCTGGAAGCATCTTACGTCGGCAGCCGCACGCACAAGCTGAGCCACAGCCAGAACGTCAACGCCATCTCCATGGCGCAGCGCCTGCAGTGCGTGGCCAACACCAGCCTGTGCACTAACCCCGTCGCCAACCCCTTTGCGGGGGCGGCCGGCCTCGCCGGCACCAGCCTGTTCAACGCCACCACCAGCATCGCGCAGTCGGTCTTGCCGTTCCCGCAGTTCACCGGGGTCACGAAGGCCAGCATCCCCAACGGAACGCAGAGCGGAGACCTGCTCGAGATACGCGCCAACAAGCGTTTCAGCCAGGGTCTGCTGTTCAACTTCTCTTACACCCTGGGCAAGATCATGCAGACGCGCGGCTATCGCGAGGCCCAGTACACTTGGCTATACCGCACCCTGGCCGACTACGACCGTACGCATCATATCTCCTTCACCTTTCAGTACGATTTGCCCTTCGGCAAGGGCAAGCGTTTTGCATCGAGTGCTTCCGGCCTTGGCGAAAAGATCATCGGCGGCTGGCAGTACAACAGCTCGCTCGAGTACATGACCGGGGTTCCCACCGGCCGCCCCGACGCCTTTAATTTTGCCAACCCCGCATTGCCGCAGGGCCAGCAAACCTACAACCGGTGGTTCAACACGTGTACTCTGCTGGCCAACGGATCGCGAAGCAATTGCGCGTCCGCCGACGAAGCGGTGGTCTGGGCGCAACTGCCCAACGCCTACTCGCTGCGGACCTATGACGACCGCTTCCCGAACATCCGCAACCCCTGGGCCACGCAGGTCAACATGTCCCTGTTCAAAAACTTCAAGATTCGCGAGCGCATGAATTTCCAGTTGCGCGGCGAAGCGTTCAACGTATTCAATACGCCGATTTATCAGGGGCCGGACACCGGGCTTACCTCGAACAATTTCGGCCGGGTCACCATCTCGCAGCAGAACTTCCCGCGCAGCATGCAGTTCGCTTTCCGTTTGCAGTTCTAAGATGGGCGATGGGAGCGGGCGTGGCCCCGTTCTTTCCTCACTCCGCGAAGGAGGTTAGGCGGGCCCCGATTATTTCGAAGGCGCGGTCCATCATCGCCGCACTCTCGTCGCGATAGTCCGGGAACCGCGGAAGCGGCAGACGCTCCGTGGCATCTCTCAATCAAACTATCAGGTCGCCGATGGCCGCATCGGCGTCTCCGGCCTTCAGGCCCATGGTAGCCGCCAAGGCTCTAAAATCAGACCGCCGCATATGGTCGTCCTCTGGCTCAGTTAAGCTACCTGTCAGCGTCGCCGGATAAACGCCATCTACATGCAATGAGCAGGAATCGGTCCTATCGAGAGTCACATGGCTGACTCGCGGAAGTGCCTGTAACCGGTGCCTGGCCGGTGACTACCCGCGGGTAGTCGCGCAGCGTTTACCCAAGTGTCCGGTTCGGGCGGTTTACGGCGTACTCGGGAACTGACCCACGGCCGAAACGTCCGAGCTTCCGCTCGGATTGGCAGGCGGAAGCAGGCTGAAGGCTGCCCCACCATGCTATCCTGAACTTTCACCGTAGAGGTGCGGCGGCCATCAGTAGCCGGACCGGGTTTCCGATTGAGTTGCGGAGGCCGGCGACAGGGGCCGTGAGCAGTATTCGCCGAAATCGGGATGGAACCTCAATTCCTTCCGGTTGGGGAGCCAGGTTAAACCCTGCTCACTGTCACCCGTTCTCAGGCGGGTGGAGCGCTATCGGGATTGAAACACGCGGCCCGCGCGCGGACTTTCCTCCCCTTCGCCTTCCTCCCAAACGGACATCTTATGAACGTATTCGAACTCACCCGCGCACTGGTCGATATCGAATCCATCACTAATCACGAGGAGCGGGTCGGCAATTACCTCTACGATTACCTGGCTCCCCTCGCCACTCGTTACGGCGGACGCATCGAGCGCATGGAAGTGGAGCCGCGGCGCTTCAACGTCTTTGCCCAATGGGGGGAGCCGCTGGGGGTCACGCTCTCCACCCACATCGATACCGTGCCGCCGTTCTTCAGCTCTCGAGAGGATGGCGACTTCATCTGGGGGCGCGGCGCCTGCGACACCAAGGGCATTATCGCCAGCATGATCAAAGCTGTGGAGGCCCTGCTGGCCGATGGCCACCGCGGCTTCGGCCTGCTCTTCGTGGTCGGCGAGGAGCGCAACAGCGCCGGCGCTTACAGGGCCGCCAAGACGCCGCGCGGCTCGCGCTATATCATCAACGGCGAGCCTACAGAAAACCAACTCGCGCTGGGCAGCAAGGGCGCGCTGCGCTACGAAGTCCGCGCCACAGGCAAGATGGCCCACTCCGCCTATCCCGAACTGGGCGATTCCGCTATCGACAAACTGCTCGATGTCCTGGCCGATATGCGCCGTATCCCGCTGCCCGTCGACTCCCTGCTTGGGCCCAGCACGCTCAATATCGGTACGCTGGCCGGGGGCCGTGCGCCCAACGTGATCGCCGACGAGGCGCGGGCCGATATCATGATTCGCTTAGTGGGGGATTCCACCGAAACCAAGGCCGCACTCGCGCGCGCCGCTGCCGGCCGCGCCGAACTGCGCGAGGTCATCGAAATTCCCGCCGTCCGCCTGGGTGCGGTCGAGGGCATCCCGACCACCGTGGTGGCTTTCGCCACCGATATCCCGGCATTCAACGGCGCCTGGGGCGAACCGTTCCTCATCGGCCCCGGCACCATTCACGTCGCGCACACGCTGGAAGAGCGCGTGCCCAAAGCCCAGCTCACCGAAGCTGTGGAACTCTACCAACGCATCGTAAAGGAATTATGCAAACGCGAATCGAAGTAGGCATTCTCGGCGCCACCGGCATGGTGGGCCAGCACTTTATTAAGTTCCTGCAAGGGAATCCGTTTTTCGACCTCAAGTGGCTGGGAGCCAGCGACCGCTCCGCCGGCAAGAAGTATCGGGACGCCATGACGTGGCACCTGGCCGGCGGCACACCCGACAGCGTCGCGGGGCTCACCGTCGAAGAATGCAAACCCGGCAGCGCCCCGCGCCTCCTCTTCTCCGCCATGGACGCCGGGGTCGCCACCGAAATCGAGCGCGCCTTCGCTCAGGCCGGACACGTGGTGGTTTCCAACTCGCGCAACCATCGCATGGAGCAGGATGTTCCGCTGCTGGTTCCCGAAATCAATCCGGACCACCTCAAACTGGTGGCCGGACAGCAGCGGGCCCGCGGCTGGAAAGGCCAGATCGTCACCAATCCGAATTGCTCCACCATCGGACTGGTGATGGCGCTCGGCCCGCTGAAGCAGTTCGGCATCACCAAGGTGATCGTCACCACGATGCAAGCCATCTCCGGCGCGGGATATCCCGGCGTGCCCTCGATGGACATCATGGGCAACGTGGTGCCGTTCATCGGCGGCGAAGAAGAAAAGATGGAGATGGAAACGCAGAAAATCCTGGGAGATTTTGCTGGCGACCACATCGCACCGCTCGCGGCCAAAGTCAGCGCCCACTGCAACCGCGTCGCCGTGGTGGATGGCCACACCGAAACCGTGTCCGTGGAATTCTCCTCGAAGCCGACGGAGGCCGACCTGCGCCAGGCGCTGGAAAACTTCCGCGGCCTGCCGCAGCAGCGCAACCTTCCCAGCGCGCCGCCGCGCCCCGTCATCTACATGACCGAGGCTAACCGTCCGCAGCCGCGCAAGGACGCTGAACGCGAGCGCGGCATGGCGGCCTTCGTGGGACGCCTACGCCCCTGCCATGCGCTGGATTACAAATTCGTCGTACTCACCCACAACACCATCCGCGGTGCGGCCGGCGCGGCGGTACTGAATGCCGAGCTGATGCATTCGGAAGGGATGCTCGAATAATGATCGTCATGAAGTTCGGCGGCACTTCCGTCGAGTCCGCCGCTGCCATTACGCGCGTGGCCGGTATCGTTCGCGCCCGCGAAGCGCGCCGCCCGGTCGTGGTCGTCTCCGCCATGGGAAAGACCACCAACCGGCTGCTGGAAATCGCCGGCGCCGCCATCGGGGGCAAGCGCGAGGAATACATCCGCTTACTTCACGACCTGCGCGACTATCACTCCCGCGAGGCGCGCCTCATCGTCCCGCTGAGCGACCGCGCCGATCTCGACCGCTTCCTGGACGAGCATTTCCAGGAACTCACGGAACTGGTCAAAGGGCTCGCCGTGCTCGGCGAACTCACACCTCGCTCCATCGACGCCATCTCCAGCTACGGCGAACGCCTCTCCAGCTACATCGTGACCCTCGGCTTTCGCCACTTCGGCATGCGGGCCAAGCACGTGGATTCGCGCGACGTGCTGATCACCGACAAACGCCACAACCAGGCGGCTCCGAATTTCCCGGAAACGTACGCGCGCCTGGCGAAGACCATTCCGCCCTTGGCCGCGCAAAGCGTGGTCGTGATGGGCGGCTTCATCGCCTCGACGGAAGGCGGCGTCACCACCACTCTGGGCCGCGGCGGTAGCGACTATACCGCGGCAATCGTGGGCGCGGGCATAGATGCCGAAGAGATCCAGATCTGGACCGATGTGGACGGCATGCTCACCGCCGACCCCACCATTCTGCCCGGCGGGCATCGCGTTAAATCCATCTCCTTCGCCGAAGCCGCCGAACTGGCCTACTTCGGCGCCAAGGTGCTGCACCCCGCCACCGTGGTCCCGGCGATTGAGAAGAACATTCCCGTGATGATTCTCAATTCGCGGCGTCCCGACGTGCCCGGCACGCGCATCACGGCCGAATCGGTGCATTGCGAAAACGTGGTCAAATCCATCGCGTGCAAGCGCAAGATCACCTCCGTCAACATTCACTCCACGCGCATGTTGATGGCCCACGGCTTCCTGCACCGCATCTTCGAAATCTTCGACCGCTACGAAACCCCGGTCGACATGGTGGCCACCAGCGAAGTCAGCGTGTCGCTGACCATCGACAACACCCGCCACATCGATCTCATCCTGGGCGAACTCCGCCAGTTCGCCGAAGCCACCGTGGAACACGATGGGGTGATAGTCTGCCTGGTGGGCGAGAACATTCGCCACACGCCGGGGGTGGCGCGCCGCGTTTTCAATGCGCTCGACAATATCAATATCCGCATGATCAGCCAGGGTGCGTCGCTGCTCAATATCAGTTTCGTGGTGGCCGAAACCGACCTGCTGCGCACGGTGACCGCGCTCCACGAGGAGTTCTTCGCCACACTCGACCCCAACGTCTTCGAACGCAAAGAGGTAGCGCATGCGTAATCTCGCCATCGTCGGCTATGGAAAAATGGGCAAGCTGATAGAACAGCTCGCCCCCGAGTACGGTTTTCAGGTCGCGCTCAAGCTCGACGAGTTCAACAATCCCGAGGGCGCCGGCCTCACCGCCGCGAACTTCCAAGGCGTGGACGTCGCAATTGAGTTCTCCATCCCCGCCGCGGTGCCGGGCAACGTGGAAGGTATCGCCGCGCTGGGCGTCCCGCTGGTGGTGGGCACCACCGGCTGGCTGGAACACATCGACCGGGTGAAGCGCACAATTGAGGCGCACAATACGGGCCTGGTGTGGAGTCCCAATTTTTCCATCGGCGTGAATGTCTTCTTCCGCCTGGTGGCCGAAGCCGCGCGCCTGCTGGCCGCCGAGCCGGCCTACGGCGCATGGGCCTGGGAGATTCATCACGCAGCGAAGAAAGACGCGCCATCGGGTACACTACTGAAGCTGGTGGAAGAGATGAAAAAGGCAGGCTATGCGCGCAATATCGACGTGGGTTCCAATCGGGCCGGCACAATTCCCGGCACGCACGAGATAGGCTTCGATAGCGGGGCGGACACCATCACGCTCCGTCACACGGCGCGCAGCCGCGAAGGCTTCGCCAGGGGCGCGCTGAAAGCCGCCCAATGGATTGCCGGCAAGAAAGGTTTTTACGAGTTCAGCGAGATTGAGTTTTGAATTGGCGGCCGTCTGCGTTCATCGGCGGCCAATCATTTGTTGTTTAGGAGGTGGTACATGTTTACCGGATGCGGCACAGCCCTGGTCACTCCATTCCGTCAGGATCTGTCCTTAGATGAAGCAACCCTGCGTGCGTTAGTCCGCCGTCAGATCGAGGCCGGCATCAATTTTTTGGTCCCCTGCGGCACTACCGGCGAGAGCCCCACCCTGACCCGCGCCGAGCATCTGCGCGTGGTCGAGATCACGCTGGAAGAAGCCAAGGGCAAAGTCCCCGTGCTGGCCGGCGCCGGCGGCTACAACACCCAAGAGGTTATCGAACTGGCCGGCGAAATTGAAGCTTTGGGCGCCGACGGCATCCTCTCCGTCACTCCCTATTACAACAAGCCCAGCCAGGAAGGCCTCTACCAGCACTACCGCGCCATTGCCAGCGCCGTGCGCCTGCCCATCGTCGTGTACAGCGTGCAGGGACGCACCGGCGTCAACGTGGAGCCCAGCACGCTCGCGCGCCTCGCCAAAATCGACAACATCGTGGCCGTCAAGGAAGCCAGCGGCAACATCGGGCAGATGGCGACCGTGCTCAATGAAGTGCCCGGCGATTTCATTGTCCTCTCCGGCGACGACGCCATCACCATCCCGCTCGCCGCTCTCGGCGGACGCGGCGTGATCTCCGTCGCATCCAACGAAATCCCCGGCGAAATGACTGCCATCGCGCAGGCCTGCCTGCACAACGATTTCGCCGCCGCGCGCGCGATTCAGGCGAAATTCCTCCCCCTCATGAACATCAACTTCGTGGAATCCAACCCCATTCCGGTAAAAGCCGCGATGGCGCTGATGGGCCTGCTGGAACCCGTCTGGCGCCTCCCCATGGTGCCGCCCAGCGCGGCCAACCTGGCCAAAATCGAAACCGTGTTGCAGTCCGCCGGACTGGTCAGTGGGGTTCCCGTTGCACGCTGAAATCGAAAGCCTCTTCGACCACAAGCCCGCCGCTTATTCGGCGGCCGACCGCGAACTCTTCAGGCAATTCCTCGCCGCCCTCAACGCGGGCCGCATCCGCGCCGCCGCGCCGGACGCCACGGCGGCTGCCGGCTGGCGCGTGAACGCATGGGTGAAAAAGGGCATCCTGCTGGGCTTCCGCATGGGCGTCAATATCGATATGTCGGTGGGCACGCTGAGCTTTCGCGACAAGGACACCTACGCCACCAAGCGCATCGCCGCGGAGAGCAACATCCGCATCGTCCCCGGCGGCAGCAGCGTCCGCGACGGCGTCTACCTGGGCCAGAACGTGACCTGCATGCCGCCCATGTACATCAACGTCGGCGCCTACGTGGATGACGGCACGATGGTGGATTCGCACGCGCTGGTGGGCAGTTGCGCGCAGGTGGGCAGAAATTGCCACATCTCCGCCGCCAGCCAGATAGGCGGCGTGCTGGAACCCGTCGGCGCGCTGCCCGTCATCATTGAAGACGACGTCCTCATCGGCGGCAACTGCGGCGTCTACGAAGGCACCATCGTGAAGCGCCGCGCAGTGCTGGGGACCGGCACGATTCTCAATCGCTCCACGCCGCTCTACGACCTGGTCCGCAACACCATCCACCGCGCCACCGATGACGCCCCGCTGGTGGTCCCCGAGGGCGCCGTCGTGATCGCCGGCGCGCGCGCCATCACCAATGGTCCCGGCAAGGAGTGGGGCATCTCCGTCTACACCCCGGTCATCGTGAAATACCGCGACGCGAAGACCGACACTCGCATCCAGCTGGAAGACCTACTAAGATAGACATGCGCCCCGATGTCTCGCATTCTGGTCGCTGACGACGACGCAGTACAACTCGACCTCCGCAAGCAGACCCTGGAAATCGCGGGCTATCAGGTGGAAATTGCCCTCACCGCGCGTCAGACGGTGCGCCGCCTCGAAAATGCGCCCGCGGATTTGGTAATCATGGATTTGCGCTTTCCCAACGAGCTGGGCGAGCCAGACGCGCGGGAGGGCATGGCCCTCATCCGCCGCATACGCGATCTCGGCTGCCGCGCCCCGGTGATCGTGCTCTCCGGCTGGCCCGAAGGTCTGTACGGTCAACCCGAAGAGCAGTTGGTCTCGTGCATCCTGCTCAAGCCGGTAAGCACCTGCGAACTCCTCAACACCATCCGCGATCTTCTCACCTGATCCCCACTGCTGCTACTTGAGTGCGATCTGCCCCAATTGCTCTGGCGCGGAGCGGCCGGGTGGGACTACATTCGTGGTGGAGGTTAGCCTGCGTGCCCGCGCGAAGTCCTCTTTGAGCTTGGCCGTGATCTTGTCCGCCACATCCGTGCTGGCCCCGCGAAACTTCGCCCCCAGGCTCTCCTGCGTCGTCGCCCAGATCACGTCGCCTTCCTTGTTGACCAGGCGCACCGCCGCCACCGCCTCGTGACGCCGCTCCGAGGAATGCTCGCTCTCGCTTTCGCCGATGCCGAAGCCCGCGTTCGCGCCCCGCGAGTTGCTGCTGGTGCGCCCGGTTCCAATATTCGTCCGCGCATTCAGACTGTCCGAGGAACTGTGCACGTCGGTGAACACCAGGTCTTCCGCCGCGCCTTTCAGTGTGGCATCGGCCCGCTCCTGGTTCTCCGTGAGCACGAAAAGCTTGCTACTCTCCAGGCTGCTCAACAAAATATCGCGCATCTGTGCCGCAGTCTCTCCACCTGTCAGGTGGTCCACGTACACACGCCGGATCTGCAACAACTGCTTCAACGAACTCTCTTCGATGGGGACCGTAGAAGGCGGATTATCCGACGCTACCGCGCACATCCCGAGACTTGCTAGAAGAACCGGAAGCCACATCATCCTTTTCCTGCCTTTCGTGCTTCGCTATCCTGATACTCGATCCGGCGGCCCGTTCGAGCTTCCAGACTTGCCAGTACGGAACGGATGTCTCCCTTTTCCACGCGGAAAACCAGTGCCTGCTGTTTGCCTTCTTGATCGACATAACCAATCGTCACAAAGTGCTTGCGCGACTTGCTGAGCAACAGTAACGGCGAAATCAACACTGCGGCCGCATACCGTCGGCTCACATTCTGGCCGTATTCCACGGTATTGATCTTTTGGTAGGTGATGCCAAGGTCGGTATTGCCTAAATGAACAAGGAGAGTGTCAGCGCCGGTCAGGTCCAGGCGGAAATTCGTCTTCAGGCCGATACCGTTTACGGTACCTCCCACGAACTGCGCCTTAATTCCCGGCTCAACCGCCGCTAACGGGAGCGCTAGGATGAAGCATCCCAGCGTTACCCAAAATTTGCAGAACACTGCTGGCTACGACAATAGTAGCGTGACAATTCATCCTTTTCAACTTAAGTTATGCAGATTCTTCTGATTTCTTATGGGAATAGTTTTGTCCGCCCTGGACGGTGCCGAGAAATTCAACAGCACTTCGCCCGTGCATATTTCGCGCGCAGCCGTTCTTCACTGAATCGCCGCCACTCCTTGCCGGAGTGGGTACGCCCGTGGGCCGTCAGATGCCGCTGGTAGGCGTTCTCATCCGCCAACTCACGGAGCAACGCCATCACCAGCCGAAACAGCCGCCTCACAGTTCGTCCGCCTGAAGCTGCGACAGCACGAACGGCGCTTCGTGCACCTGCCGGTCGACGCTGCCCCAAAGAATTCCCGCCCACACCCGGACCGAGTCCACCAGAATTACCGCCACCAGCACCATGAACAGCCCGCAGATCCCAGCGTCCAGTCGCGCGTTGAAAATCAGCGTCTGCGTGGCCGCCTGGGCGGGGAACGTGCCGGCCGCCTGGCTCGCCCGTAATGCCGCCTCGAGCTTGTCCGCCTGCGCTAGAAAGCCGATCGCTGGAACCGGCGAGAAGATCTTCTGCCACGCCGCCGTGAAGGTAGCGCTCAACAGCCACACCAGAGGTGCGCACGTGATCCACATGTACTTGGCTCCGTGCATCTTCAGTAGGATGGTGGTGGCCACGCACAGCGCAATCGACGCCAGCAACTGATTGGAGATCCCGAACAGCGGCCACAGGGAGTTGATGCCGCCCAGCGGATCGCGCACGCCCTGCACCAGGAAGTATCCCCACGCCCCCACCACCGCGGCAGAGGTCGCGATCACCCCTGGCATCCAACTGGTGCGCCCCAATGGCGCCGACACGTGCCCCAGCAGATCTTGCAGCATGAATCGCCCCACGCGCGTCCCCGCATCGATAATTGTCAGAATGAACAGCGCCTCGAACATGATCGCGAAGTGATACCAGAACCCGATGACCGCCTGCCCGCCGCCCGAGCTGGCGAAAATGTGCGCCATCCCCAGCGCAAGGGAAGGCGCGCCGCCCGTCCGCGAGAACAGCGTCTGCTCGCCCACGTTTTGTGCCAGCAGCGTCATATCCGCCACCGTCACCGGAAAGCCCCAACCGGAGATGGTCGCCACCGCCGCCTCTGGCGTCGCCCCCACAATCCCCGCCGGCGAATTCACCGCGAAGTACACGCCCGGCTGCAAGACGCACGCCGCAATCATCGCCATAATCGCCACGAAGCTCTCCAGCAGCATGGACCCGTACCCCACCGGCCAGGCGTGGGATTCCTTGGCGATCATCTTGGGCGTGGTGCCCGATGAGATCAGCGAATGAAAGCCCGAAATGGCGCCGCAGGCAATAGTGATGAAGCAGAACGGAAAAATCTTTCCCCCGAAGATGGGCCCCGTGCCATCGGTGAATCGCGTGAACGCCGGCAGTTGCAGCTCCGGGCGCACGAACAGAATCCCCACCGCCAGCATCATCACCACGCCCAGTTTGACGAACGTGCTCAGGTAATCGCGCGGCGCCAGGAGCAGCCACACCGGCAGTGCACTGGCGAGGAAGCCGTAAATAATGATCGCGATGGCGAGCGTCATCGCCGTCAGCGTGAACACCGGCGCGAGTGTCGCCGATTCGCCCACCCAGCGCCCAGCGAAGACGCTCGCCAGCACCAGCACGAACCCCAGCGCCGAGCCTTCCAGCACCTTTCCAGGCCGCCAATAGCGCAGATATAAGCCCATCAGGATGGCGATCGGCATGGTCGCCGCGATGGTGAACGTGCCCCAGGGACTGCCCTTCAGCGCGTTCACCACCACCAGCCCTACCACCGCCAGCAGAATGATCATGATCAGCAGCACCGTGACCAGCGCGATGAAGCCGCCCACTTTGCCGATCTCCTCGCGGGCCATCTGCCCCAGCGATTTCCCGTCGCGCCGCATGGAAGCAAACAGAATTACGAAATCCTGCACGGCGCCCCCCAGGCACGCGCCGATGATGATCCACAGCGTCCCCGGCAGGTATCCGAACTGCGCCGCCAGCACCGGTCCCACCAGTGGTCCCGGACCGGCGATGGCCGCGAAGTGATGGCCGAACACGATCCATTTGTTGGTGGGTTCGAAATCGTGCCCGTTGCGGAGCCGCTCTGCCGGCGTGGCCCGGTCGTCGTTCAACGCCATCACGCGCGCGGCGATGAACTTCCCATAAAAGCGGTATGCGGTGGCATAGCTGCACGCCGCCGCCACGACCAGCCATATGCTGTTGATTTGCTCTCCGCGGTGGAGCGCGATGCCGCCGAGGCCAACGCCCGCCGCGCCAGCCACCGCGGCCCAAAAGAAATATCCCAAGATCCTCACGCCCTAGAGTCTACTAAATTGCGGCGGCATAAGTCCCCCGCCAGACCCCCGCGCGCCGTCATATAACCTTGCAACGCGCACTGCGTCCCTGGCCTGCGAATCGAGTTTAGCCAGCCTTCTTCATTTCGGCCAAAAGCTATTTAATGAGTTGTGAAGCGGCCGCTGGCAACGGCGCCGCCATGGTGGATTCTGGTGGGTTTTCGAAAGAACCGAATTCTCATTCTGGTACCGTGCCAGAACCTGGCGCAGTGGAGAGCGCTTCGTCCACGAACTTCCGAAACAAAGCGCCGCTCTCATAGCGGTCAAATATGGCAGCCCATTGCTTGGCCTCCAAGCGGTATTGCGGCTCAGACAGAAGCCTTTCGAGCGCGCCCAGGAGACGCTTTTCGTTGGCCTCCTCCACACGGACAGCAAGGCCCGCGCCGCTTTCCCCCAGAACGGCTGCCGAGAGTTGCTGGTCGGCGTTACTGGGTATGCCGAGGACCGGAGTTCCGGCTGCAATTGCCGGGTACACGCCGGTGCTGCCTCCATGGGACACCACGATATTGCATTTGGCGGCAGTCTCGGTGAGCGGAAGCAGATCGGTGACATACATTCCAGCGGTGGTGGCTGCCATGTCCCTGCTGGAAGTCGCAAGCACCACGGTGACGGAAAGCCTGGACAGGGCGCGGAGAAGCGCGGGAAGGACGCGCACGGCGCCGGAACTGCCCAGGGCAATGAGGGCCTTCGGCTTCGGATCGTCCTCCATGCGCTTCCACCAATCCGGTTTAGGTATAGGCAGAGCCCACTGGCATATTCCCATATAATGATGATTCTTCGGAAGACCGGATGTGGGCACGAACTCGGGGACGTCGGGGTAGAGTACGTGGTCCGCCTCGGTGTACATCACGCGAAGATCCGGAGGAAGCGGAGGAATGCCAAACTCCTTCCTCACGCGGTTCATTTGACCCACGTGGATGGCGAAGGCCAGAGGTTCGGTCACCCGGTATAGAGGACCGAGGAGATACGGAGGCACAACGCGGGTGAGCGGAATGGATGGAATGATCGAACGCGGTTTGGCGTAAGGACTCCAGTACGCGTTCATGATGACCGCGCAGGACGCGCCTTCGAGGCGGGCGCTGATGGGCAGCGAAGGGCGCATATCGCCAATGACCAGGTCAGGCGCGATGCTGGCGATGAGCTCGCAATCCCGCTTCACGTAGTCCCGGATCACGTCCGGGGGGAACGGAGGAGACCCCTTGCCAATGTTTGCGAGAAACTGCTCGCCCGGCATGGTTTTTAGCTGGCCGACTACGAACGGCTTGTGCCGCAGATAAGGAGCATAACGGAACGGCGCATAGAAATAAATATCGTATTGAGCGGTATCGAGGGAATCGGCAAGGACGAGCGGACGAACAAAATGCGCCATTGTGGCGCCTTCCGCTAGAAAGAGGATGCGTTTCCGGGGCATGCAGGAAGTCAGGTCAACGTCGGTGAAACTCTATTGTACACAGTCGGAAGCGAGGTCAGACGGGAACGGGATTGAGGGGGATGAAGGATGAAGCAAAAGGAGGAAGCTTCAGTGAGCTATTGCATAATTCCACTGAGCTGCGGGGAGCGCTTACTTACGGTCGGGGCCAACTAGAGCCACGACCGTAAGTAAACGGCGTCCACGAAACACGAAACTGCCTGGTTGAAGCGGAAATCCTACTCATGGATAGACGGACGGGATTATGATCGCTTCAGTCTCTTCAAGCTAGCGAGGGCGAGCAACCCCCCACCGATCAGCGCCATACTTACAGGCTCGGGAACACCAACGTTGCCGTCAAACGAATACGTAGTGGTGAACGAGCCGGTGTTGTTCACTATATTCTCAATGGACAACGGAGTTTGCCCGGCGACCTGTGTGGAAAATAAACCATTCCAAGGGGAATTCGTGGACGTAGCGTCTTTGGCAAAACCACTCACTGCCAGCGTGATAGTGGTGCCGTTAACTCCCGGCGTCAGGACAAACGGCGAAGACGCGGAGACTGAGCAAGCTGGGCCCACTGAACTGAAAGAATTGGAACAGACTAGGTTAGAGACACCCGGTCCGATCAGCCCGGCGTCGAAGGTGACGCCGGTGAACGCGATAAAACCTGTATTGCCACTGAAAGGGGCAAGATTGTTGACTGTGCCGTGCTCTCCAGGAGTGATCGCCCCAGGCGCGCCAGCAAAGGTGACATTCGTACCAATACCCGCTGCAATGCATCCGGTTCCGGAACCGGCTGGGGGAAGAAAAGTCACCGTTGAAATAGTCACGGTCACGCCACCGCCATCACAATTTGCAAAACTCAGGTGGCCGATAACCGAAGCTGAAGCTGATGGGGCCAATGTTACCGAAGCTAACACGGCCAAGCTTAGTACAACCGATTTGAGTGTGTTCCGTCGTTTCACTGCGTTCCTCCGTAGACTGAGCTACTATCTTTGTGACACGTTCGGGCTCCTATCTAAAGTTATGGGTGACCCTAGACTTACCTTAGGGAATCTAGATCAGCTTGTCAATGATGAATGCTATGCCGAGTGGCCCGATAGTACCGGTTCTCACCACAGAATCGGTTTGATAGTACATTGCGCCTAGTAGTTGTTGAAAATACCAACCAATCAACTCAACTGGGCTAGTTTCACCAGTGAATCCGCCCGTATTTGTAGGGTGAATAAGTACTATTGCCAATTATGTGAAGAAACTAACAAACGCATTGTGGCCACCGCACCCCAACGGACGCTCCGGTAAAAAGGCAGAGTTTCGTAAGGTTGCTTTGCGGAATCAGCTGGGTAAAAAGGAATCGATTGCTTCAGAATGAGAATGAACAAATTACGCTCGCTGTCCACGCCGAAGAAGTCGGAGTTGTTTCGAACCGTTTAGAATCAGCCGAGTAGAGTATCTAATAGGTGATCGGTCATACAATTGCTGCGCATTATTAATTCCGTCCGTGTTTACGAGGTGCAACGGGTTCTCCATACCCAAGGCAAGTGTTGTAATCCATCTGCAAAAAGTTCGATAAATTACAGTAGTGGCGGCCGCCCACAGTTCAGCGCCGCGAATAGAATATTGAAAACCCCGCGCCGCGGCGAGCTGTCCCAATTCCGTAGGCCTAGGTCCGGAGGTTCGTTTCCCCACCCATGAGGGTGTTCAGGTCCGGAGGACAGGAGTCGGCCCTGCTGTGGCGCTAGACTGGTTTTTGACCGAACGACCCTGCGTTTGCAGAGGAAGATAATTGGTGACCATTTTGCAAAGTTTCGGTGATCGTATCCACAACGAGTTGGTCCTGCTGGCCCCGGCAGGCTGCGACGTACCCGATTCGTTTACGCGACGTTACGTTGGGGGAAACAGACACGCGCGCTGGCTGAATGAGGCGCAGAGAGTGCGGGGCAGTATTTATCTGGACGATGGGGCCGTGCGGGCTGCGCAACTCACGGCGGACGGCAGGCACGTGCAGCGTAGCGATTATGACAGTTGGCACCTGCTGGCGGTGGATGGAAACGGAGAAGTGCAAGGATGTGCGCGCTACCGCCACCTCACCGGCGATGTGGGTTTTGAAGATCTGGGGGTTTGCGAATCCTGGCTGGCGCAGTGCGACGAGTGGGGTCGTAGTCTCAGGGCAGCGGTGGAATCGGAGATAGTGCGGGCGAAGCAACGCGGGGCGGCGTTCTCCGAGGTGGGGGGATGGGCCATCGTGCCGAAAAAAAGGTACACCGCCGAAGCCTTGCGCATCGCCATGGCCACCTACAGCCTGGCACAGATTCTGGGTGGCTGCGTGGGCATCACCACGGCTACGGAGCGGCACCGATCCTCCTCGATTTTGCGGCGGATTGGGGGGCGCTCACTGGAGCACGGCGGAACGGAACTACCATCTTATTACGATCCTCAATACCGGTGCCGGATGGAAGTACTGCGATTCGAGTCGAGTTCGCCGGATGCGTCGTGCAGGAGATGGGTGGAACAACTGAGCAGCCAGTTGGCGGAGGTTTCAGTAGTGGTTGCCCGAGAACCCGTAGAGGGGTCTTATGCGCAACCGCCGCAGCCGATACCGGCGACGTGGCCAGCCCTGCCCCAGATTGGATGGGCGACCTAGGGTAGAATGTGAATTCCCGAGGAGTCAACCATCTATGAGTTCCGCAAGAAGTGCGTTGATCGGGTCCGGTCTCCATTTGGAGATGGCGCTGGAGCAATGGAGGGCACAACTGGGCGGGGAAAATGTTATCCTCGACCCCGCGGGCCTGCGTGCGGCGGAGACCGCAACCTTTGGCACCAGCGTCGCAGTGCCCGCCATCGTCCGGCCGGGCACGCGCCAGGAGGTGCAGGAAGTTCTGCGAATTGCCAATGAATGGCGGATTCCGGTGTACCCGGTGAGCGGCGGCTGTAATTGGGGCTACGGCTCCCGGGTGCCGAGCGCCAGCGGTTGTGTTCTGCTGGACCTGGGAAGAATGAACCGAATCCTAGACTTCAACGAGGACTTGGCCTATATCACGGTAGAACCGGGGGTGACCCAGCAGCAGGTGTACGCTTTCCTGCAGGAGCGAAATTCAGGGCTGTGGATGGACGCGACGGGCGCCAGCCCGCAATCCAGCCTGGTAGGCAACACGGTGGAGCGCGGCTTCGGACATACGCCCTATGGCGACCATTTTTCGCACGTGTGCGGGATGGAGGTGGTGCTGCCGAATGGGGAGGTGCTGGAGACGGGGTTCTCGCGATTTGAGGGCTCTCGTACCGGTCCACTGCACCGTTGGGGCGTAGGGGCGTACCTCGACGGGTTGTTCACGCAAAGCAACCTGGGTGTGGTTACGCGGATGTCGATTTGGCTGATGCCTGCCCCCGAATACTTTCAGGCGTATTTTTTCAGCTGCGATTCCGAAGAAGCACTGGCGCCCATCGTGGAGGCGCTACGGCCGCTGCGACTCAATGGGACACTGCGTAGCACCGTGCACATCGCCAACGACTATAAGGTGCTGTCGGGATTGCAACAGTATCCGTGGGAGGAAGCCGAGGGCCGGACTCCGTTGCCGGAAGAAGTCATGAAGCGGCTGCGCAAGCAACTACACTTCGGCGCCTGGAACGCCTCTGGCGGTCTTTACGGAACGCGGACGCAGGTGGCGGAAGCCAGGCGCTTGTTGCGCAAGGCCCTTTCCGGAAAAGTGAATAAACTACAGTTTCTGGACGCACGGAAACTGCGCATGGCGACGCGGTTCTCCGGCCTGTACCGGATGCTGACCGGCTGGGACCTGAGTCGCGCATTGGAACTGGTTCGGCCGCTTTTCGGCCTGTTGCAGGGCGTCCCAACCGACCAGCCACTGGCCAGCACGTACTGGCGTAAACGTTTCCCGCCACCGGCGGCTATGGATCCCGACCTGGATGGCTGCGGGCTGCTTTGGTGCAGCCCGGTTGCGCCGGCGGACGGCGCACAGGCGGAGGAACTGGTGGCTCTGGCGGGCGAAACGTTGCTGCGGTACGGCTTCGAGCCCGCGATCTCGCTGACGATGATTACGGAGCGCAGCCTGGCGTGCGTCATCTCTATCACGTTCGACCGCCACGTCGCCGGTGAGGATGAGAAGGCGTCGGCATGTCACCGGGAACTGCTGCGCCGCCTGACCGACGCCGGATTCCATTGCTATCGCATGACCAGCCAATCGTCGGCCGGCTTGAAATCGAGCCCAGGGTATGACGGCGTGCTGCGATCGCTCAAACGGAGCCTGGACCCAAACCAGATTCTTTCGCCGGGACGGTATCAGCCGCCGGAGTAACAGCCCGGGGCCGGAGTGGGCTTCAGGCGTTAAGGGAAATGGGCACTCGCCGGCGAACCACCCAGGCGTTCGCGCGATTGCCTATCCATGTATATAAGATGGGGCAAGGCCACACCTTAGTACCTTTCCGCACAACGGCACACCAGATGCGTTTAGACTTTACATGAAGGCCTGCGCACTGGTACTGCTCGCAACATCGCTCCTCCTCGCCTCCGACGGTCGCCAACTGGCCCTCGTCCTGAAAGCACAGTTGGATTTCGAGCGCGTGGAGATGTCGCCCCGGCCGCGCATCCCGGATGCCGAAGTCTGCATGCAGTCCCAGGCGGCCGCCCTCGCGGTGAGTCCACCGGAAGAACAGTCGATGCTGCACTACCGGAAAGGCTACTGCTCCTTTGCGGGCGCGGCGGCCACCCGGGACCCACGCCAGTTTCTGGCGGCGGTCACCGAGTTCGACAAGGCCATGGAAGCCTGGCCGGCGCGCACCCGCAACAGCGCGAAGCACGCGGCACCCGAGCCCGTGTCCGCAGGGCTGCGCGTATTTAGCGCCATCGCCCGCTTGCACGCCGACACCGAAGCCGCCTTGGCCTCCGGTGCCAGCCAGGAAATTGCCGCGGCGCTGGAATCGCCGTCCTGTAATTCCAACCTGATGCCCGCGGCGTTCTGCGCTGAATTACTGGGTGCGGGAGCCGAATGGCTGGGCTGGGTCGCTCTGCGGGGCAACCAACTGGACCAAGCGGCGGGCCATTTCTCTGTGGCGCCCGGCTCCGCCTGGAGCGCGTGGGTGCAGGGCCGCCGCGATTTTGACCACGCCGGCTATGCCGCCGCGGCTGCGCAATACGGCAACGCCATCGACCGGTGGAAGCCTATCTGGCAGGCGGAGGGATTGACTCTCCCGCAAGCGCTCGGGCCGCGCCCTCAGTATGCGTCCGCGCTGGCCGATTGGGGCGCTGCGCGCTTGCTGGAGGGAGATCTCGCAGGCGCCATCCTCACGCTGGATGCCTCCATTCAGGCCGATTCCGCGAACGCGCGCGCGCTATTTCTGCGGGCTCGCGCCAAGGAACTCGCCGGCCGCAAGGACGCCGCGCTGGCGGACTATAACCTGGCAAGCCGTACCGCGTTTGCCGCGGCCCTGGATCTGGCCAGCGGCGAGGCCCACCTTTATCGCGGCATCTCCCTCTTTCGCCGCCGGGATTTCGCGCGCGCGGAAGAAGAATTTGCCAGCGCGCTGAATTTCGAGATGACGGGCGCTCTGCGCCCCGACGCCCGGGCATGGCGCCATCTGGCGGCCGTAGCGGGCGGCTCCTGCGGCGACGCCCGCCAGTCGCTGAATCTTGCGCTGGCCGCTGTTTCGCCGTTCTTCCCCCGTGATGAGGCCCGTTCGCTGGCTTTCGCGTGCAGCCCCGCGTAGATGCCCTCCCTGGGCCGCGAAACCGGCCGCCGGAATAGCGCTTGCCACCGGCCCGGGTGTGCTACAGTTCAGGATAAGATGGCATCTAAGAGCGTCAATAAAGTCATTCTGATCGGGCGTCTTGGCAAAGACGCCGAGACCAAATTTACCCCCAGCGGAATTTCGATTTCCAAGTTTACCCTGGCTACCAATCGAAATACCAAAGACCAGCAGTCCGGCGAATGGAAAGAGCTCACGGACTGGCACAATATCGTCGTGTGGAAAACGGAGCATGTCGCCAATTTCCTACTTAAGGGGAAGCAAATCTACCTGGAAGGCCGTCTCGAAACGCGCAGTTATGACGACAAGGAAGGGCAGAAGAAGTACTTCACCGAAGTAGTCTGCGATGCTCAAAGCCTCGTCCTGCTGGGTGGCGGCGCTGGTCGCGGCGACGCTCCCTCCGAGGGCGCAGGCGATTATGACCGGCCCGTATCCATGCCGCGTTCCGCGCAGCGTCCGCAAGCCGCGTCCCCTTCGCCGGCAGCCGAGGATTTCAATCAGGGCATCACGGACGACGACGTTCCGTTCTAGGCTGCGGTAAATTGGGAAGCGGCGCGCTTTTGAAGGTCTGGCCAGACCCCGCCGGGAGTTCACGTCGCCCCCTATTCGATGGCGGCCCCGTGCCGTGCCTGACGTCGCCCCGCGGCGTGGGGCTTGCGGAGTTCCTCAAGCACTCGGGGGGGACGCCTGCGTCGTGTCGCGTTCGCCTGCAGCCGTTCCAGGCTGAGGATGGCTGCGTCCAAGTGCATCAATTCCCTACGTAACTGCTCTAAAACTTTGGAGAGGTCCATTGCCTCCCAAAGGATAGTATGTGACAGCGCAAAAACAAATCAGGGATCCCTGATTGCCGCCCGGAAAAGTCCTTTGTTTGAAACCTGCGAACGCCTACGTCCTGGAACTGACAAGCAACGGATCCTCGGCGAAATCCACCGGATCGGTGAATGTCTGGAGCGAGTCGAGGGATTCCAGCACCCTCTCCAGCAGGCTATCGGTCTGTGACACCGTGGTCTTCAGAACTTCGATGGAGTGCGCTTGAGTGGTGAGCCGATCATCCAGGGATGCCATGGTTTTGGTGAGCAATTGTTCCATGGCTGCGACGATTTGGCCAGTAGATGGGACGTCTCCCAGCCTACCGGCGTGCTCTTCCAGGCGAAGCTCGACTTGGGCGAAGCGCGCGGCATCGGTAGCCTCGCGAGCATCCAAGCGGGCTTCCAGCCGGGCCAGCGAGCGCTTCAAATCATCGGTCGCGGCTGAATCCATGCCACCGCGTTCGCGCCGGGGCAGGGTAATGGCCGCCGCGGCGACCCCCGCCAGAAAAATCGCGACACGCGGTACATAGTTGAGAACTCGTGACATACGTGATCCACTTATATTATCACTGTGACATGAAAGCAAGACTTACTCTAGGTAACTGAAGTACTGGGTACGTACCGCGATTGCGAGTGGCTTCGCAATGCTGCCATGCTGGCTAGGAACAGTCCGCAACTACAGGAGACCTCTGGTTGAATTACTGCGTGGAACCGGGTCCATGCGAAAGCGCTACGTCGCATGTCCCTTGCTCTTGGAATGCGACTTCCTTGGGCGTGTCCTCTGGATGAGCAGCCGCGCCCGTTTGGTCCTGCGCAATCCGGAGCAGTTGTCTGATGCCATCATTCGCCGCAAACCGCTGCCGCACGCCACCCATGAGGTTGAGAGTTCGCCCCTGCGCTTCTGGCGGGTCTGGGAGTCAAGGGAGAGCGTGCTGATCGGAGCCCAGGCGGAGGAAACGCAACACAGGGAAACCAAGGACCTGTTGGGGCTCCAGAGTCGGCTCACCCTGCATTTCCTCCAACTGCTGGCGTTGGAGCGGCGGCTGTTTGCCAGAGCACAACAGCGGCGCGGGCGTGGCGGGCGCAGAGCGGTACGCCAGATTGAGATGGAACGCCGGCGCTTGGGGCGCGAACTTCATACCGGCGTCGGCCAGACCCTGGCCGCCATCCTTTTGCAGCTCGAAGTCATCGCCACTGAACTACCTTCGCCGCCGGGCGGCGTGGGACTGGCGCTGCGCAGCATCTCGACTCTCGCGGCCGACACCCTGGAGCAGGTCCGCGGCATCTCCAGGCGGCTGCATCCACCAGAGTGGCAGAGGCTTACACTGGAATCCGCGATCCGCCAGTTGTGGGAAATCAGCGGCGTTCCACAATGCTTCGAGGCCTCTCTGCAGATCGATCCCTTACCCTGGGAACCCCACCTGGAAGTCAAGATTCTGATCTACCGTGGATTGCAGGAAGCGCTCTCCAACCTGGTGCGGCACTCGCGGGCTACGCGCATCGTAGTGGCGGTCCAGGTCCGCGGCGGCCAGTTGGTCCTCAGCATCCGCGATAATGGCGTGGGCTTCGATGTGGGACGCCTGTTTTCCGCTCCGGCCAGCGTGGATTCCGGCATCGGTTTGCGGTCCATCCGTGAAACCGCGGAAGAGCTGGGCGGGAAATTGGAAGTGGAAAGTGGACCGGATGGCACTACACTAGTAGTTTCCGTAGTACCATTCCCGGTGGATTCGTAGCGTTCTTTTGGCTCCGCGGGCGGTATCGCGCCCGCTCCCAGGACAGTTTGTCGCAAGGCGCGGAACTGAAGGAGAAGCATGCAGGAACTGGCAGCAACGACGGTGGTACTGGCGGACGACCATGCCATTGTGAGGGAAGGCATCGCGGCCCTCTGTACCTCCCACGGTATGCGCGTGCTCGGCCAGGTGGCCGATGGTGGCGCTGCCGTCGAAATGATCACCGCGCTGAAACCGGATTTCGCCATCCTCGACCTCCACATGCCCGGGGTAACGGGAGTTGAGGCGATCCGCAGGCTTCGCATGGCGGGCTGCACCGTCAAGCTGATGATCCTCTCCATCAGCCGCGAGGAAGCCACCGTAATGGACGCCTTGCACGCCGGCGCCGACGCCTACCTGCTCAAAGACGGTCCCGGGCGCCATTTGCTGGACGCCATCAACTTCGTGCGCGACGGCGGGGTCTATGTGTCACCCATGTTGCGCGGCGTCGGGCTCTTCGCCAAGGCCGATAAAAGCCGTCCCGAGGAACCGCTGGCTGCCCTCAGTCCGCGGGAAATGGAGGTGTTCTCGTATCTGGTGAACGGACTGCGCGCCAAGGATATCGCGGAGCTGTTGGAGATCAGCCCCAAAACTGTCGACACCTACCGTGCCAGCCTGATGCGTAAACTCAAGGTTCATGACCTGGTGGGTCTGGTCAAGTTCGCCATCGAGCGCAACCTTACGACAACAGCCCCGCACCACTAGGGGCGGCCTACGGCGCCCTTAACTATCTCCGCTCGAGCTGGTAACGTTCCAAAGCAGTAATCAAATTGTCCACTGCCGATTTGCGCTCGTACAGACGTGCCAGCGCGCGCCACCGGACATCGTCCGGTGCCTGCACCCGCTGAAACTGGTCGTCATGGTCTTGCCGTTTGACGGCGACTGAGGCTGTCATCAGTTTTTTCCTAGCAGTACAGAATTACCCTACTGAATCGTCAGGATACATGCGAATCCATACAAATGCAAGGTCTAATTGTATCTTTCGGATAAAATTATCTCAAAATTTATTTAAAGGCACGTGACGGGTTCCCGGATGGCGCGTTTTCCGGCATCAAACTCCCCAACGCCAGTCCGTTGGCGGGTGAATCCCCGAGCCAAAAACTCCCGAGCTTGGGGTCAGCGTGACGTTTTGCCAGCGGGATTTCACCCAGCAACTCCGGTGTTTTGACCCATCTTTGACAGTAGGAAAAGGCCTCACTGCCATGCTGGAATTTCCATCACGCACATAACAAGGGGCTTCCAGGTCTGATTATGCAGGCGGCGGTTTGGCGTGGCGAGTGCTTTGATACTTTCGCTTGGTAGCCTCAGCCTGGTTACCGTATTGAGCCGGGTAGCCCCGGCCAAGCCGGTGGGCAGGAGAGATTACGTTTTGAATTGGAGAAAAGTATGCGGATTCCTTCTTCGATGTTCGCGATTGGTCGATACGCGTTGGCGCTGGCAGTAGTCACGGGTTCCGTGGTTCTCATGAGCGCGCCAAAAAAGACTGCATTCACGCCTCACGACAAGGCCTACTACGCCTCTGAAGCGACCGTGAATTTTGTTCGTCCCGGTCTGACGATGAAAATCGTCTCGGCCAATATCGCACAAGACGGCACGATCAGTGTCGATTACAAACTTACTGACCCCAAAGGACTGCCCCTGGATAGGGACGGTATCACCACGCCGGGCGCCGTCTCGGTTAGTTTCCTCTGTGCCTACATCCCGAAAGGGCAGCCGCAGTTTTTCTCCTATGCCACGCGTACGCAAACCAGCCCCATCACCAAAGCAACGGCGATTCAGGCAGGCGCGGATTCCGGCGGAATCACCAAACAGGTGGCCGACGGCGAATACATCTACACATTCAGCACCAAGGCCGCGGGGCCCAACAGCGCGGCATGGGATCCCAGCCTGACGCATCGCGTCGGCATCTACGGATCGCGCAACCTGACCGAGTTCGATCTGGGCACGAATTACGATGACGATACGCTGACCTGGATTCCGGCTGGCGGCGCCGTGCCCACCAACACCCGCGACGTGATCCGCACGCCGACTTGCAACAAGTGCCACGATCAACTGGCCTTCCATGGCGGCTCGCGCCGCAGCATGGAACTCTGCATCATGTGCCACACCCCGCAGACCACCGACCCAGACACCGGGAACACGGTGGATATGAAGGTGATGGTACACAAGATCCATATGGGCAGCCAACTTCCCAGCGTGAAGGCGGGAACGCCGTATCAGATCATCGGTTTCCAGCAGAGCGTCTCCGATTGGTCGACGGTGAATCTGCCCTCCGACCCGCGGCGCTGCGAATTCTGCCATGAGCCCACCCAGAAGACGGGTGCGGCGCAGGCCGATGCCTGGCTCACGAACCCGAGCCGCGCGGCTTGCGGATCCTGCCACGACAACGTGAACTTCGCCTCCGGCAAAAACCACGTCGATCTGCCGCAGGTTTCCGATAACCAGTGCACCCAGTGCCACATTCCGCAGGGCGAACTGGAGTTCGACGCTTCCATCAAGGGCGCGCACGTGGTGGACACCGAATCGGCCACCCGGCCCGGCCTCGTCCTCGACATCCTTAAGGTGGAGAACGGGGTTGCGGGCAAGGCCCCAACCGTCACCTTTACGGTGAAAGACTTCGCGGCCAACGCCCTCACCATGGCGCAGATGACCGGCGGACAGAACCGCATCGGCGTGGTGCTGGCCGGTCCCACCGCGGACTACGGTTACACCAACTTCGGTGCCGGCGTAACCTCTCAGGGTTACGTGTCGGAGAACCCGGTCCCCACGGCCAAGTGCTCGGCCGACGGCACCTGCACCTACACCTTCACCCACCTGATTCCGGCGGCGGCCACCGGCACATACGCGATCGGCATCGAAGGCCGTCGTGCCATCACCTTGCTACAAGGTACCGCCAAGGAACTCGCCAGCGAATACGGCGCCAAAAACAAGGTCTCCTACTTCTCGGTGGACGGCTCTAAAGTGACGCCGCGCCGCCAAGTGGTTGACATTGCCAAATGCAACGGCTGCCACAGCGCCCTCTCGCTCCACGGCGAGAACCGCAACCAGATCGAACAGTGCGTGCTTTGCCACAACCCGAGCGAGAACGATGGCGTTCGCCGCGCGGTAGCCACCGTGCCTGCCGACAAGGCCCAGCCCAACCAGTCCGTCAACTTCGCCCTGATGATTCACAAGATCCACACCGGCGAGGGTGTGGCGGCAGCCGGCCAGAACTACACCATTGTCGGATTCGGCGGCAGCCATAACGATTTCAGCGACGTGCGTTATCCCGTGATGACGCCCACCGGCGGAGTCGCCGACACGGCCAAATGCTACATGTGCCACGTCAACAACTCGGAAGCTAACTTCCCCGTTGGCCTGAACGCCGTGACAGATCCGCAGGGCCGGATCAGCCCCGTCGCTGCCACCACATCGGCATGCACGGCGTGTCACCTGTCGCTGTCTGCGTTGTCCCACGCGGTAATCCAGACCGATCCGAAGTTCGGGGAGAGCTGCGATGTCTGCCACGGGATCGGCGCCGATTTCGACGTTCTCAAGAAACACGCTGGTAAATAAGCAAATAAAGGACAGAACGCCATGTTCGGGCTGCCCGTACTCTCAACCCGCTCCAAGTCTCCCCGCGCGCGCCCCTCAAAGGCGCGCGCGGTGGGGTTTGTGGGCGCGGCCATGCTGTTAGCTGC
>JANYAH010000062.1 GCA_025361425.1 Candidatus Solibacter sp.
AGCCGACTGCGTTGCCAGCGTCTTCAACCGATCCAGGATCAAGGAAATGTTGTTCATACCGCCGTCCATGATCTGGAGCTGGGCCGTGGCATCGTTGCCGTTGGCTACGCCCTGGGTCAGTTCGGCGACCGTGCTGCGGAACTTGTTGGCGACCGCGAGGCCCGCCGCATCGTCACCCGACTGGTTGATCCGATAGCCGGACGTCAACTGCTGGATGGTCTTGCTCTGGAATGCGCTATTGACGCTCAGGTTCTGCTGGGCGACAAGGGAATTTACGTTAGTCTGGATGG
Organism: Candidatus Solibacter sp.; assembly: GCA_025361425.1. GTDB lineage: Bacteria > Acidobacteriota > Terriglobia > Bryobacterales > Bryobacteraceae > Solibacter. The sequence goes on from JANYAH010000062.1 coordinate 291, forward strand.
ATATCATTTTGAAGTCCTTTCAAATCTGGTGCCGGCATCTTGCCGAACACCACCCTTTTCGGCCGGGTATGAAAAAACATGAGTGGCGCGTAATATATTTCTGGGGAGCGGGGAAGGTGGAACCAAACAGGAAACACATGCAACGCAGAGACGCGGAGACCGCGGAGATAAGCGCAGAGAAGCAAGAACGAGATCGACGGAAGGCTTGAGATTCACTTCCGTCGCGGAGCCGCGCGCAGAGCAAAAAACCTGCCAATTCCGGCGAGAATATTTTTGCCGCTCGCTTGAGAAAGTCACGTTGTCCCCACGCTCCATTACCTTCGCTTTCAATGCGCTCTCATGTGCTGCTCTTCTTGGTGCTCTCTGCGCTTATCTCCGCGTCTCAGCAGCTATGCGCTGAGTGTTGGGCCCCGTCTTCGCCGGGTCAAGCCTTGTTGGTTTCAATGGCGCCCCGGTAACTAACCTTTCAGCAGTGCGAGAACGGTCTGGGCCGCGGAGTTGGCCTGTGCCATGGCGGCCACCCCAGCCTGCACGAGTATCTGGGATTTGGTGAGATTGGCCGCATCGGCAGCCACGTCGGTGTCGCGGATGCGCGATTCGGCCGACGAAAAATTGGTGACCTGGGACTGTGACAGGTCGATCGCATAGCTCAACTGGTTCTCGGCCGTGCCCACCACGGCTTGGACGGCTCCGAGCGAGCTGACGGCGGCGGTGATGGCGGCCAGCGCCAGCATGGCCGAATCCCTGGTGGCAACCGAGACGCTGACCAAGGAGGCAACGGGCGCGGACGCTTCGGAAATCGCGACCCCGCCATTCAGGCCGTTGCCGTTGACCGAATTGCCCACGGTCACCTGGAACGAACGCAGACTGCTCAGAAAACCGATGCGTTCCGCGCCGCCCACGTTCTCCTTTACGGCCACGATTTGTTGCAAGACGGGGCCGCCCTGCTGGAGTTGCGCATTGATGGCCGCGATGGCTTCATCGATACCGCGGCCCTCCCGGCCCTGTCCGTTATTGCGCAGCGTGACGATTGCGGTTTGCAGGGTGCCTGTGATGTCGGCGGCCGAAACGGTAATAGTCTGGCTTTCGTTCCCGTAAGAGAGACCAGCGAAACTCAGGGAAGAAACGGCTGTCGCGCCGCTGGAATCGAGGGTATTGTTGGTTGCCAGCGCCACCGTCAAGGGCGCTGTGAATGCCGCGCCGCTGGCGCCAAAACCAATGTCCGCGGACGCGCCGCTGGCGCCGGGGTTGATGCGGAACCAGGTGTTGTTGCTGGAGCCGATGGTGAGACTGGCGCCATTAAACGTGGCCACCAGACCGGCAGCCTGCAAGGCCGGATTGGCGGCGAATGCGTCGTTGAGTGTTTTTTGGAGATCGGCGCCGGAACGGGAGTCGGGAAATACGGCATCGCCGCCCGACAGATCGATGCCGGGAATGGCGATGGATGGTCCGCCGTTAAGCGAGAACTCCAGGTGCGCCATGCCCGTCGAAAGCGTATTGTCGTAGGCGGTTCCCGCAATGGTCGTGTAGTCCACGGCGCCGCCGGTGCCTGCCACAAACGATCCCAGCCCGAGCGCATCGGCAGTATCGCCGGTGGCCTGCACGCTGAATGTTTCGCCGCGCGCATTGGTGAAGCTAAGCGGCCCCCCGGGCACACCGCTCACGGAGATCCCGGCCGCCTGCAATTGGGCATTGCCGCTGACCAACGCGGAAAGGTCGGCAATGGCTAGCGCGGTGGTGATGGAAGCCGGATTCAAGGTGATATCCACCGCAGCAGCCAGGCTACCTCCGGTGATCCGGACGGTGACGTTGGTGGGCACGAACGCGGCGCCGGCAGCGGCCGTACCAACGCCCTGCACGGTGGTGGCGAGAACGGCGCCGCCGGTGCCAACCAGATTGCCCATGAGGGCATTGGCCATGACATCGCCCGCCTCCACCTGGAAGGGAGTATTAGGAGAAGTGAACGCCAGTTGCCGGCCGTTATCCGCCGACGCCACAATGGCGGCTTTCTGCAAAGCCGCCGCGGTTGGCGTTACTCCGCTGGCGGCGATCTGGACGGCGGCATTGATGGAAGCAACCAGACCGGCGAGCGTAATAACGCCTTGCAGGTTGGCTGAAACCTTGATCTGGCTGCCATCGGAAAAGCCCGGACCGGAAAGATAGAAATCCGTGTAACCCGGGGTGGCGGTGGTGTTGGCCGCATCCTTCACAATCTGGGCCACCGTGTGGTTCAGGGAGTTGGGGCCGATGTCGGCACTGCCGGCCACTACCTGCATGCCCTTGGCGCCCCCCAGGCCCAAGCCCCGCGCATCTACCGTCGAGGCCCTCAAATCAATGTTCACCGTGACGCCGGACGCCCCTCCGCCGCCGCCCACAAAGACCGGGAGAAGCTGAGCGAATTGGCCGTTCGAGTTGAGCCCGATCGATTCAGCTTGGCGGTCGATTTCCGCGAGCAACGTCTGAAACTCAGAGTTCAGGGTATTGCGATCGCCACTGAATGTGTCGGTGGCCGACTGGCTGGCCAGAATCTTCAGCCGGTCCAGAATCTTAGATATGTTGTCGATGCCGCCATCGATGATTTGCAGCCTGCTGATGCCCTCGTTGAGATTGCGTACGCCCTGGCTCAACTCGCCGCTGTCGGTGCGGAACCGGTTGGCAATCGCCAGGCCGGCCGGGTCGTCAGCGGCGCGGCTGATGCGATAGCCGGAGGTGAGGCGCTGAATCACACTGGCCTGGAATTCGCTGTTGACGCGAAAACTCGCTTGTGCGTTGAGGGAATTCAGATTCGTCAAAATCGAACTGCCCATGGTGAAATCCTTTCCCGCCTCTTGTGGGAGGCCTGCCGATCACTGTTCTTCGAAGTGTGGTGGGGCGGACCCCCTGGTCCGCGGCCGACTCCCCCGTCGGCCTCTCCCGCCCTTGCACGATGCCGATCTCGTCGTTCCAGATGCGGGACGCACTTGTCACGGCCCATCGGCAAACCCAGACCGGCCGGAGGCCTGTCCTACATTGCTACCTCCGAGGGTGGAGCCGCGCCATGAGACTTGAGAGATCGGGCGCGTTGACGCCTGCCGCCCTCAGGTTTTCCTCGCGTATCAGCTTTACTTCGCGAGCGATTATTGGAGTCTCGCGGGGCGCCCGGATTCCCACTTTCACGCGCGAGCGTCCAATGTGCGCCATCACAATTTCAATGTCGTCGCCGATCAAAATGGTCTCGCCTTGGCGGCGCGACATCACGAGCATACGGATGCCTCTTCAGGCATCAGCGCAAACTGGTGAGAGTAGTCCGATTCCGGCGCGACCGCCTGCACCGCTTTGCGGTTGTGCAGGTTGACCACGATGGGCGCCAGCAGGTTGGCGGTGGGGCCGGTTTCCTGGATAGAAAGCACGCTCAGGCACAACACATCTTCCCCAATGCGTGGTTGGCGGGCCTGAGACAGGCCCAAGCGGTCCAGATCCTGGCCGCTCACTTTGAGCTTGTAGCACGGATCCACGGCCAGAATCGGCATCGTGATGAAGCACAGATCCGGGTCTTCCAGGCTTTGCAGGTAGACGAGCGGGTCGGATTCCACAAACCGGACCGCCACAAATCGCTTGCGGCTATCAAAGCCCGGAAGCCCGCAGGGGAATTCGAGCTCCGACTCCGGCTCGAAGGAGATCTTTCCAAAATTCTTCGTTTCCATTACTGGCATACCACCTCGTACTGACGGGTGATCGGCGGAAATGCGGAAACCTTTAGGACAAATCGTGAAAAATCCAGACAATGCGGCGCGGAGGCGGTGCGCTAGAATCAAAAGTCATGCACTATCGCCGCATCGTGTGCTTCCTGCTTGGCGTGTGGCTGGGAGGCGGAATTCTGATGGCTTGGTATGGCGCCCGCAGTTTTGGCACCGTGGAGACTATCATGACTCAGTCCAACCCGGCATTCGTGGTGCAGACCAAACCTCTGGGTCCGGCGGTGACCCGAATGGTGCTGCGCTACGCAATGGCGGAGCAGAACCGCTGGCTGTTCCGCAACTGGGAGACAATGCAGATCTGCATGGCCTTGCTGTTTTTCTGCTATTTGTTGTTCGGCACCCTGGAAGGTAAGTTTTCCCTGGCGGTGATGTTGAGTATGCTGGTCCTCACTTTGCTCCAGCGCTTCCTGATCTCACCCGAGTTGGGGATTACCGGCCGTGCCATGGAGTACCTTGCGGGCGACCTGGCAGCCCCGGAGCGCGCCAGATTCTGGTTACTCCACAACACCTATCTCGCGATGGAAGCGCTTAAGTTTGGACTCGGGCTGATTCTGGGCATCATCGTGATGAGCCGCAAGCGCTCAGGCGACCCCTTGAACCAGTTCAACATGATCGATAAAGCCAATCACCGCCATGTCAATTGGTGAGTCAGGCCGTCCCACGCTGGTCATGGCGCTAAAGCCTTCGGTAACCAGCAGAACCTTGTCCCCTACTCCGGCGTCCACCGCGTCCAGGGCCACGACGGCATCCCCGCGGTCCGTGCCGTCCAGATTCAGAGGCTGAACCAGCAGCAGCTTGCAGCCTTCATGGCTGGCATGCTTCTGGGTGGCGACCAGTTCTCCGATGACGCGGGCGATTAGCATGGTTCAGTTCTTCATGGAAGACTTGCGGTGCACCGGGACCGGCGCCTTGGCCGGGGCCTGCAACGTCCGTTGGACGTGGACTTCATCCACGATACCCACCACCGTGGTATCCACCGGCGGTTTCTGCGGCAGAAACGGGAAGCTGGCTTCCTTGCCGCGCACCCAGTAGACCAGTTCGCCGGCACCGGCCCCAGTGCAGTCGGTGCAGATCAGGGGCTTTCCGGTATTCCGCAACTCCGGCGTCAACGGCTGCACCACCAGCATACGGCACCCCGTCATACCAGGGTGTTTAACGGTAGCCCAGACGGAACCGACCACACGACCGAAATACATGGCTAATCCAGATGCACTTCATCGACAATGCCGATGATGGCGTTGTCGATGGGAATATCCTTGCAGCCCTCGGCCATGCGCGCGCTGCTGCCGGATACCGCGATCACGCGCTCACCGACACCAGAGCCTACGGTATCCACGCTGACCACGTAGCCGTTCTCGTCCTTACCGTCCGGAGAAACCGGTTTGAGGATGAGCAGCTTCTTACCTTCGAGACGAGGGTCTTTGCGTGTGGCCACCACGGTGCCCACCACGCGGGCGAGAATCATGAGGTTCCTCGGGCCGGTTACTTACCGGCGCCTTGTGTCTGCGTCCTGCCGATGGGCAGGATGGCTTCCAGGCTCTCGTGCGGACGCGGAATCACGTGTACGGCGATCAACTCGCCTACGCGGCGCGCCGCGGCGGCGCCGGCATCGGTGGCCGCACGGACCGCGGCCACATCGCCGCGCACCATGGCGGTCACGTAACCCGAACCGATCTTTTCCCAGCCCACCAAGTTCACCTTGGCAGCCTTCACCATCGCGTCGGCGGCCTCGATCATAGCTATCAGACCGCGTGTTTCGATCATTCCTAAAGCTTCGCCCATCGCTTAAGTCTCCAAAGAATTCGTTCTAAGCTAAACCGCGCGCCTTGAGAGCATCTTCCACCATCTGGACGAGTTCCGAGCGCGATACGTAAAAATGTTCTTCCTCGCTGCGCGGCGCCGTGGTACCGAAAGTGCCGCCGCAACTGCCGCTGCCGCTGCCCACCTCTTCCGCCGCTATCGGGCAATTGGGCTCGCCGGCGCTCTTGGCCTTCACGCCATAACGCGTCCGCGAATCCAGCAGCTTATCCACTTCCGTGCGCGGTAGAACCTTGGCGCCGCCCAAAAGCTCGGCAACCAGTTGGATGCGCGCGAAGTGCTCCATGGTCTCCATCTTGAAGTACGCCTTGAAGACGTCCTCGCCGTAGCAGACGGCGCCGTGATTGGCCATCATGAGCGCGTCAAACTTGGGAATCAGCGGCAGCATGGGCTCCGTCAGAGCGTCCGTACCCGGCAGACCGTAATCGGCCAGCGGCACGCAACCCAGTCCGATGACCACTTCCGGCAGCAGCGCCAGATTGAGTTGGCGTCCGGCGGTCGCAAAGCCCGTGGCCACCGGAGGATGCGCGTGTACCACGGCTTTGATATCCGGACGCAATCCGTACACCGTGGTGTGCATGGCGATCTCGCTGGTGCCTTGGGCACGGCCGGAGATTTTATTGCCCTTCATATCGACGACGATCAGATCGTCGGGCTGCATCATGCCCTTGCAGACCCCGGTCGGGGTGGCAAGAATCCGTTCCGCATCCATCCGGATGGTGATATTGCCATCGTTGGCCGCGACCCAACCCTTCTGAAAAACCAAACGGCCGATCTGGCAGATATCGTCTCTATACTCGCGCTCTGTTTTGACCATTGCGGGAACTCCGATTGTACCAGACTGGCCCGCTTTACCGGGTCCGTCCGCCATACATCGTATGATGGTGCTGATGGACTCACGCCGCATGTGCCCGCATTGCCGGGCATTCATCACAACCAAAGATCGCGTCTGCCCCTATTGCAACGAGGCGGTGGCGCCGCGCCAGGTTTCGCGCGACGATTCCTCCCATCTGGTGGGCGGGTTTATCCCCCACTTCCGATTCAACACCACCATCATCCTGCTGCTCAATTTCGGGCTGTACATCGCCACGATTATCTTCAGCATGCGGGGCGGCAATTCGGAAGCGTTCATGAACCTGGACATCCGTACGCTGGTTTCCTTCGGCGCCAAGTGGAATACGGGGTTGGCGCAGGGCGAGTATTGGCGCCTGGTCACGGCGGGCTTCCTGCACGGCGGGCTGTTCCACATTCTGATGAATTCCTGGGTGCTGTTCGATCTTGGCGCTCAGGTGGAAGAGATCTACGGATCCAGCCGTATGCTGGTGGTCTATTTCCTAGCCACGGTGGGCGGTTTCTATGCCAGCGCGCTGTGGAGTCCGGCAATTTCCGTGGGGGCGTCGGCAGGGCTGTTCGGGCTGATTGGCGCCATGATCGCGCTGGGCGTGCGGCATCGCAACCCGATGGGCGCGGCGATTCGCGGCATGTACCTGCGCTGGGCGATATACGGAATCGTCTTCGGGATGCTGCCGGGGTTCCATACCGATAACGCCGCCCACATCGGCGGCCTCGCGGCCGGCTTTGGGATCGCCTACCTCGCGGGCACCCCCGGCCGGCAAGGCTTGATGGAGAATGTCTGGCGCGCCGCGAGTTGGATTTGTATTCTGATGACGGCGGTGAGCTTCCTAAAGATGTATCTCTGGTTCGCCGCAAGTACGCCATAATACTGGCATGCGATTTCGTACCTTGGCGCTCGCCCTGGCATTGACCTGCGGGTCCACCGGCGTGGTAGACGCGGCCGCCAGGAAGCCGGCGGTGCGGCGCGCCAAACACCTGGAGATCAAGAAGCAAAAGAAGTTCAAGCAAGCCAAGGCCTTTAAGGTCAAACATTACAAAGCCAAAAAAATGAAGCGCGCCCACAAGTAGTCGCGGTACGAATGCGCCGGCGCGTTGCGTGAGTTGCCGCTGCCGCTCCACCTCGTCGTGTTTCACTTTCTGCCGACTGATGAAGGTGCTGGTCTCCTGTTGGGTAATTCTGCCCTTACCCGAGATAGCGCTGCAAATCGTCCGTGCGATAGCCGTGCTCGTACGCGGTCTCGCGGGTAATCCGCCCAGCCTTCACCAGATCCGCCAGCGATTGTTCCATCGTCATCATCCCCTCCGCGCGCCCTACCGAAATCTGGCTCCGCAACTGATGGTCGTCGCCCTTGCGAATCAGCGCGCGCACGGCGTCGGTAGCGACCATGATCTCCACCGCCGGCCAGCGATTCACGCCATCCATCCCCGGCACCAATTGCTGCGCCACCACGGCCGACATCGCCAGCGACATTTGTTGGCGGATCTGTGGCTGATTGCCCGCCGGGAACGAATCCAGAATCCGCGACATCGCTTGAATTGTGTCATTCGTATGCAGCGTCGAGAACACCAGGTGCCCCGTCTCGGCCGCCGTCAGCGCCGTCGCGATGGTCTCCGCGTCGCGCATCTCCCCCACCAGAATCACGTCCGGCGTCTGCCGCATGATGCTGCGCAGCGTCACCGCGAAATCCGGCGTGTCGCGCCCCACTTCCATCTGTTCGATGATTGCGCTGCGGTTGGCGTGCTGGTACTCCACCGGGTCCTCGATGGTCACCACGTGCGCCGCGCGCTTCGTGTTCACGATGTCGATCAGCGCCGCCAGGGTGGAGCTCTTGCCGCAGCCCGTCGGACCGGTCACCAGCACCAGCCCCTGCCGCCGCTCCGCCAGCTTCGCCAGCGACAAAGGCAGATGCAGCGATTCGAGCGACGGAATCCGCGAAGGCAGCAGCCGTATGCTGGCCGCCAGCGTCCCGCGCTGGTGATGGATGTTCACGCGGAAACGCCCCAGGTTTTCGCGCGCAAAACTCAAATCCACCGATTTGCGCTTCTGTAACTCCTCCAGCTGCGCGGGTTCGAGCAGCGGCAGCACGAGACCCCGCACATCGTCCGCCTCCAGCACCGCGCCGGCTCCCGGCGTCAAATTGCCGGTGACCCGCAACATCACCGGCGCTCCCGCAATCAGCAGGACGTCCGACGCCCCGCGCGCCGCCGCGGCGTGCAGTAACTGATCGAGCGATGCCGTCGATTGCCCCGTCCGCGCCGCCGCATACTTCTGGCTGGGAGCCGCCCGGTTCAGTTCGGCTACAATCTTCGATAGTTCGTTATCGTATTCACTCATGCGCTACCATGCCCACATTACTCATATTCTCCGACATCCACAATGATTGGAAGACGCTCGAACGCATCCTTTCCGTGGAGGCCGATTTCTACATTACGGCCGGCGACCAGGTCACGTGGGGCAATGGCCTGGACCGCTGCGGCGAAATTCTGAAGACGCGCGGCGAAAAAGTCTGGGTACTTCCCGGCAACCACGAATCCGCCTCTCAAATCGCCGGGTTATGCGATCGATATGGCCTCAACCCTTTCCACCAGCGCCATTTCACCGCAGGCACGCACCAGGTCGCCGGACTCGGCTACTCCAACCCGACGCCTTTCGATACCCCCGGCGAATACACCGAGACTCAAATCGCCGAACGCCTTGTCCCTTTCGCCGATCTACAACCGCTGGTCCTCGTCTGCCACGCCCCGCCTTACGGCACCGCGCTCGATCAAGTCCGCCCCGGCCTGCACGCCGGATCCACCGCTGTAGGCGATTTCATCCAGCACTATCAACCCGCTCATTTCTTCTGCGGCCACATCCATGAAGCCGAAGGCGTCTCCATCGAAATCGGCCGGACCCGCGCGCACAACGTCGGCAAGAAAGCCTATTTGTTAGAATTGGAATGAACCGCCCATGACTTTAGACGAATTAGACCGCCAATACCGTGCGCTTCGCGACCAGGCCCTGGCCGTGCGGAGGTATCTTTGACGCCTCCACTCAGAAGAAGAAGTTAGCCGAGAGCGCCGAACAGGTCGCCGCGCCGGATTTCTGGAATCAGCCGGAAAAGAGCCAGAAGGTGATGCAGGCCCGCAAACGCCTGGAAGAAGCCATCGCCAACGATGACCGCATACGCGGCCTGACCGAGGACCTCGACACCCTCTTCGAACTCGCCCGCGAAGGCGAATCCGTCGAGAGCGATATCGAGCGCGACCTTAAGCCTTACGCCGAGTTGCTGGAGCGCCTCGAAACCGCCATGCTCCTCTCCGGCGAAAACGACGAGCGCTCCGCCATCATCACCATTCACCCCGGCGCGGGCGGCACCGAGAGCCAGGACTGGGCCGAGATGCTGCTCCGCATGTACCTGCGATGGGCCGAGCGCCAGGGCTTCCCCACCGTCATGACCGACCGCCTGGAAGGCGAAGGCGCCGGCATCAAGAGCGCCACCTTCGAAGTCAACGGCGAGAATGCTTACGGCCTGCTGCAATCTGAAATCGGCGTTCACCGCCTGGTCCGCATCTCCCCCTTCGACGCCAACGCGCGCCGCCACACCTCCTTTGCCAGCGTCTTCGTCTTCCCGCAAGTGGACGACGAAATCAAGATCGATATCCAGGACAAAGACCTGCGCATCGATACCTTCCGCGCTTCCGGCGCCGGCGGCCAGCACGTCAACCTGACCGATTCGGCGGTGCGCATGACCCACTTCCCCAGCGGCATCGTGGTGCAGTGCCAGAACGAGCGATCGCAGCACAAGAATCGCGCCACCGCCATGAAGCAACTGCGCGCCCGCCTCTACGAGTTCGAACTCGAAAAGAAGCGCGTCGAAACCCGCGAGACCGAGGATTCCAAACTGGGGATCAACTTCGGCAGCCAGATCCGCAACTACGTCCTCGCCCCTTACCGGATGGTGAAAGACCTGCGCAGCCGCCTCTCCATCGGCGACGTGGACCGCGTTCTAGAAGGCGATCTCGACGCCCTCATCCACGCCTTCCTCGTGTGGCGCAGAACCGGCAAAATCGCCGGTGACGACAAAGACGAGATGGCGGAGTGACGCCAGACCCCAGCGTCCGGCACGCCGCCGAACTGATCCGCGCCGGACGCCTCGTAGCCTTCCCCACGGAGACCGTGTACGGCCTGGGCGCCAACGCCATGGACCCCGATGCCGTGGCGCGCATCTTCGCCGCCAAGGGCCGCCCGCACACCAGTCCGCTGATCGTCCACGTGGATTCCATCGAGATGGCGCGCAGCCTCGCATCGCACTGGTCCGCAGCCGCCGATCTCCTCGCCCGCCGCTACTGGCCCGGCCCCCTGACCCTGGTAGTCCCCAAGCATCCGTCAATCCCCGACATCGTCACCGCCGGGTTGCCAACCGTCGGCCTGCGCATGCCGGCGCACCCCCTGGCGCTGGAGTTGATCCGCGCCGCCGGTGTCCCCATCGCCGGCCCCAGCGCCAACCGTTTCACCGAACTTTCTCCCACGGCCGTCGCCCACATTCCGGAATCGCTCGCCGACTATACGCTCGATGGTGGCCCCGCGCGCGTCGGTATCGAATCCACCGTGCTCTCGCTGGTGGATGCGCCCACGCTGCTGCGCCCCGGCGTAATCTCGATCACTGAACTCGCAGCGCTGATCGGCCCCATCTTGCTGGCCGCCGCGCCGGCAGAAGGCGCTCACGCCGCCCCCGGCATGCACGCGCGCCACTATCGCCCCGCGACGCCGCTCTATCTGGACACCACCCCCCGCGCAGGCAAAGGCGTGGTGCTGCGGATGGGCCAGGAAATGCCCGCCGACCCGCAGCCCTATGCCGCCGTGCTCTACGAGACTCTCCACCGTCTCGACACCCAGTCCCTCGATTGGATCGCCATCGAACCCCCGCCCAACACCCCCGAATGGGCCGGCATCCTGGACCGCCTCCGCCGCGCCGTTGCATAAACTGTCAGTGAATCCACTCCCCGGTGGCCGTCTTCTTCGCGAGGCGGGGCCGTAGTCGGGGCACCGGCAATGCGGGGTAGCCGCGTCATCGAGCGCCCCGCACTGTGGGCGACGAGGGGCGGATGGACCTGTTTCCGCTACAGTGAAGGCTGCATGCAATTGGCCGATTTCGATTACCACCTGCCGGAAGAACGGATTGCGCAGGAAGCCCTCGCCGACCGCGCCGCCTCGCGAATGCTCGTGGTCCATCGCCAGGAGCGCCGCTGGGAAGACCGGGCCTTCCGCGACCTGCCGGAGTACCTCCACCCCGGCGATTGCCTGGTGGCCAACGATTCCCGCGTCTTTCCCGCGCGCCTCTTCGGCCACCGCGCCGGAATCCACGCGCTGCCCATCGGCAAGAACAACCCCAAGATCCGGGAGCACTTGAGCGGCGCCGTCGAGGTCTTTCTGCTGCGCTCTGTTTCGCCGAACGGCCGCGATTGGCAGGCGCTGGTGCGTCCCGGACGCAAACTGCCGGTGGGCGAACGCATTACGTTCGAGGAAGGGCTGGAAGGCGAGATCGTGTCCCGCGGCGAGTTCGGCGAGCGCACCGTGCGCTTTCACGGCGCTTCAGATCTCTATGCCGCCTTCGAGCGCATCGGCCACGTCCCGCTCCCGCCCTACATTAAGCGCGCCGATTCAGCCGCCGACCGCGACCGCTACCAGACGGTCTTCGCCCGCGAAAAAGGTTCCGTCGCCGCGCCCACCGCCGGACTCCACTTCACCCCCGAAGTGCTGGCCCGCTGCCGCCAGGCCGGCGCCGAACAGGCGTTCGTCACCCTCCACGTGGGGCTGGGCACGTTTCAACCGCTGCACGAAGCCGTGGTCGAACAGGCGAAGCTGCACACCGAGCACTACCGTATCACGCCGCAAAATGCCGCCGCGATGGATGCCGCGCGCCGCGTCGTGGCCGTCGGCACCACCAGTGTCCGTACCCTCGAAACCGCCGCCCGCACCGGCCAGCTCGAAGGTGAAACCGCCATTTTTCTCTATCCCGGCGTGCCCTTCCTGAAGACCGGCGCCATGCTCACCAACTTCCACCTCCCCCGCACCAGCCTGCTGCTGCTGGTCTGCGCCTTCGCGGGCCAGGAACTCATGCTGGCAGCCTACCGCCACGCCGTGGAATCCGAGTACCGATTCTACTCCTACGGCGATTGCATGCTGATTTTGTAAAGAGCGGATCGACAGGCCGGCAGGCCGGCAGGCCTGTCGTACTTAGGCCGTGCCTGTTTTGAAGGGAATCACGATGGCAGTCTTCGGCTCGATCATCTGCAAGACCCGCTCCAATTCCTTCTCCTGCAGCGGCTTGGGCAGCACGAACCGCCCGTCGCCTTCGAAGTCCGCCGAAAGCTCGGCATCGTAGCCGTCGGAGAGCAGGATGAACCCGCCCACCCGCGAATGCATCCGCTCGGAGAGTTCCACCCAGTTCAACCCCGGGGCGTGGAGCGAGCAGAAGGCCGCATCGAACCGTATGCGCTGCGCCAGGTCCAAACCCGTATCCGAGTTCGTCACCGGCACCACGCGGAAACCGTGACCGGCCAGCAACACCAGCAACTGCCGCTGCGCCGCCTCGTCGGGTTCAATCACCAGCGCCGTCATTTGCCGCGAGGAATCGCGCGCCGTGGCACTGTTCGCCAAGTTCTGCGCCGCGCGGTCTTTGACCAGCGCCGGCAGTTCCACTTCGAACCGCGGGTCGGCGTTGCCCTTTTCGATCAGCCGCACTTCGCCCCCGTGGCCCGCGATCACACTGCGCGTCACCCCCAGCACCGCCGCCAGATCCTCCGGCTTGCGCAACTCCGATGGCGAGGTGAACGAAATCTCCACCAACAGCCGCTTGGCCAGCATGCTGGTGCGGATGGTGATCGACTTCTGCTCCGCGCCGGCCAGCGATTGCTCCGCCTGCACAAACAGATTGAGAAACACCTGCTCCAACTGCCCCTGCGAGCCGAGCACGAAGAGCGATTCGCGCGACGTCAGGTCGCGCACGCGGATTCCGGTTGCCTTCCAGTCGCCTTCCCGGAATTCGATCAGCGTGCGGAGCAGCGCGTTGATGTCCACCGGGCGCGCCTCCACCTGTTCGGCCGCGGCGAACGAAACCAGCCGGGAGACCATACTGGTAGCCTTGGCCGCTTCCGCGGCGATGGCGGAAACCTCGCGCTCCGCCGCTCCCCCGCGCGCTTTCTCCAGAGCCTTATCCGCCAGGTTCGTGATGGAGGCCAGCGGCGTTTGCAGTTCGTTTACCACACCGGAGATCAGCCGTCCCACCGCCGCCATCTTCTCCGTGCGGAAGAGTTGCACCTGCACTGCTCGCTGATCGAGCAGCCGGATCGCCACCCCGATCTGGTTGCCCAGGTGCTGCGCCAGCGCCTGCTCATCGGCGGTAAAATCGCGCACGCGGTCGTCCTGGTCCAACTCCAACACACCGATGACTTCGGTTTGCGCGATCATCGGTACGAACAGCAGGCTTTTGGGTGAGCGGTCGCCAGTCTTGGCGGCCACCGGGAACGGACTGCGGTCGATATCCGGTATGACCAGCAGCGTCCGGTAATGGAAACAGGCCACCGCACCCGCCGGCGTGCCGCCGGGTGGCGACGAAAGCGAAATCGACTCCGCTTCCACGCCGTCGTCCTCAATGGCGTCCAGCGTCTTCGCGGTGCGATTGTGCACGTAAAGCTGCACTCGCGTGACCCCGATGATGCCCGGCAGCGCCTCCGATATGCGTTTGAGAATCGTCGCCGCGGAAGAAGCGCCCAGAATCTCCTCGCCCAGTTTGAACGTGCCTCGCAACCGCCAACGCTGCGCCCGTAAACGACGCTCGCGACTCCACAGGAACAAACCCACCAGCAGGACCACCGTAATGCCGCTGGCGATCACCGGCTGCGGCACGGCTGGCGGCCGTTCGATGGGCACGATGTCAACGCTATCCGCCACCAGCAGTTCGTATGTTGTGTTGTAGGGGGCGGTCGGGCAGTATTGCCACGCGATCCCAGTCACCCGGACGGTGTCTCCCTTGCGAATATTCTCAAGGTTGGCCCTGGGCGCGCCCGAGGCGCGCGGGATAAACAGTCTGTAAGGTTCCTCATGCCCGAGCAGCAGAATCAACGCACCGACGCCCGTACTGTAACCTGGTTTTTCCTGAACCGTCCCCTGGGTGCGCACCAACTCTCCCAGGTGCAGCGTACTCTGCAATTCCCGAGTGGTCAGTTCCTTTGGCTGCGGCACCGCCGCGCGCCCGAGCACGGATACGGTCTCCGGCACCAGCATCGTCATTCCGTACTGCATGACGACCGTACCCTGGGCTTCGATTACCTCCCCCGTATGGTAACGGTCCAGCGAAGAGTCCGGCACCGGAAGTTTCAGAACGCCGCCCTTGGGGCCATCCTGGATGGCCAGCGTGCTGTACTCGGCAAAGTGGAAGGCGGGGGCCGAAACCACGCCCTGGATAATCACCTTCTGCCCGGCGTAGGTCGCCGAATTGTCGGGACCAGTGCGGAACCCCAGTTGCGCCAGTGAGATGCGGGTCTGGCCACTCAGCGGATGGCAGCCCACCGCCAGGAACACTCCCAGCATCGCGCCGCGCCAGCGCGTTAGACGGATCGCAACTGGGCTTGCAGCCATGACTCCAAATCCCCGCTCAGAAAATTATCGATGGTTAAGATGGTTTCTGGCAAGTTAACGTAGGTGGTACACAGGCCAATAACCCGCATACCTGCCGCCACGGCGGCGGCGGCCCCAGAGTGGGAGTCCTCGAAAACAATGCAGTTGGCCGGCTCGATTTCCAGCAACTCCGCCGCCCGCAGGTAGATGTCGGGATGGGGTTTCGGGTTGTGCACCTGGTGGCCGTCCACCACCGCGCGGAAATACGGACGCAATCCCGCTTCATCCAGCACAAACGCCACGTTCTCCGGTTCGGCGTTGCTCGCCACCGCCATCGGCAGATCGCGATGCCGCTCCAGGAACGCGCGGAGGCCCGGCACCAGCACCTCTTCGATCCGCCCGGCCGTCATTTCCCGGTACACCCGCTCCTTGGCCCGTCCGCGCGCGTCCACCTCCTCCGCGGAAAGTTCGTCGCCATAGAAATCACGCACGATCTGGTCGTTCCGCCTGCCGTACATGCGCTGGTGCATCTCCTCGGTGGTTTCCAGACCGTAGCGGCGGTTGAAAACCGCCCAAGACTCGCGATGCATCGGGTTGGAATCTACGATCACGCCGTCCATATCGAAAATCAGCGCGATCATTGCTGGGCTCCGCGCAGGTTGGCCTGGAACCAGCTCAAGTACTTTTCAGCGCCGGCCACCACCGGCAGGGCGAGCAGTTCCGGCACTTCGTAAGGGTGCAACTTTTCCACTTCGGCGCACAATGCCGGAAACAGGTCCCGTGAAGTCTTGACGATCAGCAGGAACTCGACGGCGGATTCTATCTCCCCCTTCCAGCGGTAGAAACTGCGCACACCTGGCACTACGTTGACGCAGGCGGCCAGGCGACCTTCAACCAGGGCGCGGGCCAGGCGTTCGGCATCCGCCTCCGCGGCGCATGTACTGAGAACAACAATGTTATCGGTCATCTGAAAATAATGTTAGTATAACGAGCTAGGCCCTATCGTCGCATGAAAGCGTCGCTGACCAGATTCGCGTACGTAGTTGTATTTCTGGCGGCGGTGGGCTATGCCTTGTTCGCCTTCCCCCAGGGAATGCACACTTGGCAGGACAAGCAGCGCCAGATCCAGGAGATGGAAAAGCGCAACGACAGCCTTGCCAAGCAGGTAGAGCGTCAAAAAGAATACATCAACCGTTTGCAGAACAGCCCCGCAGCCCAGGAACTGGAAATCCGCAAGCGTCTTAAGCTCCTGCACCCCGAGGAGCAGCAGTACATCACGGGCGATCCCGATGCGCCCGCGCAGCCTCCTGCCGGAAAGTAGCCCCCAGCGCAGCCCTGGGCCGGATACAGACCGCGGAAGGCAGGCGCCGCACATTACAATAGAAACCATGGCCAAGAGGCTCATGCTCGCCGTCGTCGGCGCCGGGATTGGCGCGCTCGCCGGTTTATTGATCGATTATCTGGGCGCAGGCACTCCCGCACTGGTCGCCGGCGCCGCCGCGGGTGCGTTGATTCCGCAATTTGTCCTGGGCGCCCCCGGGAAGTAATCCGCTTGCCGCGGGCGCCACAACATACTAGAGTCTATTAGGAGGCAACACCTATGGCGTTTTGCGCGAGTTGCGGTTCGCAGATGGAAGGAACTTTTTGCGGCAAGTGTGGAAGTTCGGCAGCAGGGGCGGCGTCGTCCGGCCCTACTATTCAGGCGGCGGGGGGCCTGGCGGACAATGTGGCTTCGGCCTTGTGTTACATACTTGGATTGATCACCGGCATTCTGTTTCTGGTGCTGGCTCCCTATAATAAGAACCCTGCCATTCGCTTTCACGCCTTCCAGGCGATCTTCCTGAATGTCGCCTGTATCGTGGTCAGCATCGTCCTGAATGTGATTTTGGTGATGCTGCACCTCTGGGCACTGACGCCTCTGGTCTCCCTGGCTATTCTTGGGCTCTTCATCTACGTGATGATTATGGCGTACCAGGGCAAAACCATCGTGCTGCCCGTGATTGGACCGCTTGCGCAACAGCAGGCACGCGGCTGAAGCCCAATTGCCCCTTCGTGCGTCTCACTAGTGTGCTTCGATGGCTCTTAATCCTGGCGGTGGCCGTGTGTCCGGCCGCCGCGCAGGCGCCTAAAATCGGCGACATCAATTTTTACGGACTCCGCAAGCTGGCGCCGGACAAGATCCTGAGCGCGCTGGCACTGAAGTCCGGCGACTCACTGCCGCCTTCCAAGGGCGATCTCGAAGACCGTCTGGAGCTGATTCCCGGGGTGGCCGCCGCGCGGGTGGAAGCGGTTTGCTGCGAGGGCGCGAACGCCACCCTGTTCATCGGCATTGAAGAGCGGGGCTCGCCGCATTTCGATACGCGGCAGGCTCCGGCAGGCACGGCGAGCCTGCCCGAAGACATTATGGCGGCCTATCGCGAGTATATGGGCGCGGTCGGGCGGGCGGCTCAACTGGGCAACGCGGCGGAAGACCTCACGGCCGGCGAATCCCGCATGGCCGACCCTGCGGCGCGCCGCTTCGAGGAGCAGTTCGCGGGGCTCGCCGTGGACCGCATCGAAGTGCTCCGCGACGTGCTGCACAATGGCGCCGAACCCGAGGAACGGGCGGTGGCCGCGGCCGTGATCGGCTACGCGCCGAAAAAGGACCAGGCAATCAAGGACTTGCAATTCGCCATGCAGGATGCCGAACCGGCAGTGCGCGCGAACGCGGTGCGGGCCATGATGGCGATCGCAGTGCTGGCGCAGAAGCGCCCGGATCTGGGACTGCGCATCGAGCCCACCTGGATGGTGGAGATGCTGAATTCGATCGTGCTGGGCGACCGGCAGCAGGCCGCGCTGGCGCTGGTCACCCTGACCGAGCAGCGCCAGGCCGCCACGCTGGATCTGATCCGCGCGCGCGCCCTGCCGGCGCTGGTGGAGATGGCGCGCTGCAAGACGATCGGTTACGCGCTGCCCGCATTTCTGCTGGTGGGCCGCGCGAGTGGAGTGCCGGAGAAGGAATTGCTGGACCAATGGCAGCAGGGCGATCGCGAGACCGCCATCAAAAAGGCCACGGCGCCGGCGCCAAAAGCGCGCACCGGGAAGTAGCCTACAATAGCAGAGGACACTGGCAGTGGCAGGGGTCCCGGCAACCTCACCAAGCGGAATGGCAATCA
The DNA here is from genome assembly GCA_025361425.1 of Candidatus Solibacter sp. Taxonomy (GTDB): domain Bacteria; phylum Acidobacteriota; class Terriglobia; order Bryobacterales; family Bryobacteraceae; genus Solibacter. The sequence goes on from JANYAH010000062.1 coordinate 18,458, forward strand.
CGAGACGGGAAATTCTGGCAGGCATGGCGGCGGTCGCGGCGGCCGCGGCACAGCAGCAGCCACCGCCCACCGCGCCCCTGGCGCAGCCGCCGACTACCGGTATGCCGGACGGGCCGCGCGTGCCGCGCCCGCGCACCCCTCCCAAGCCGCGCACCACGCCGGCCGTCTGTCTCTACTCGCAGCACCTCATCAAAGTGGAGTATGAAGCCGTCGGCATGGTACTGCGCGATCTGGGCTTCGACGGCTGCGACCTGGCGGTAGTGCCGGGTAGCCACGTACCACCCGAGCAGGCCGGTGCGGACTTGATGCGCGCCATCGAAGCCATCAGTGGTGTGGGGTTGGAAGTGCCCATCATTTCGACCTCGGTGATTTCGGGCAGCGACCCCAACGGACGGCAGATCCTGAGCATTGCGGGCTTCATGGGGATTGGCCTGTTCCGCCCCGGCTATTGGAAGTACGGCAACGCGCCCGACATGGAAGCGCGCCTGGGCGAAGTGCAGCGCGAGATTTTCGGTCTGGCCTCGATCGGCCGCGCCTACAACGTCGCCATGGCGGTACACAATGCGTCCGGGGATTCCGTGGGCGCCGGGCTCTGGGACGTCAGCGGGATACTGCGCGGCATCGACCCGCGCTGGGTGGGCTACGATTTCGACCCCGGCTTCGCCACGGAGACTGCCGGCGCGACCGGAGCCGCCGTCGTGCTGCGCCTGGCGATGCCGAAGCTGAAAGCGGTGACGGTGCGCGATTTCACGTGGAGCAAGGACGCGGCCGGCGCCTGGAAGGCGGCCCCGTGCCCGCTGGGCGAAGGCATGGTGGATTGGCGCCAGTTTTTCGCCGCACTGGCGCGAGTGCGCTTCGTCGGCCCGATCACGATCGAAATCCGCTACCCGATGAAGGATGATTTGACCGCCTTCCGCCACGATCTGGATTTCGTGCGCAAGCAGGTAGCCGCGGCTTACGGCGCGGTGTAGGCGGCAGGGGCGGACCTGTCCCACCAGAGCAACTCCGCAACGCGTCCCGTGCTATGATGGTCTAGTCTTTTCTGCAAAGATCCAGGGAACAATTATGCCGAAGCTGAAGACTCACAAGGGTGCGTCCAAGCGGTTCAAGAAGACGGGCACGGGCTTAGTGGTTCGCAATCATGCCTTTGGCCGTCATATCCTGACCTCGAAGCCGCACAAACGCAAGAAGAAGTTGCACCAGAGCGTGGTTGCCGACAAGGCCGACCAG
>JANYAH010000095.1 GCA_025361425.1 Candidatus Solibacter sp.
ATGTTCCTCGACTACGCAGGCGTCCGTACCCCCTCCGAAATGCAGGGTCGCAGTTTCCGCGCCAACCTGGAGGGACATTCGCCGCGCGACTGGCGCAAGGCGATGTACTACCGATATTGGATGCACAACACCAGCGACCACCACGTGCCGGCGCACTACGGCGTGCGCAGCGACCGTTGGAAGCTGATCTACTATTACGGCAAACCGCTCGGCATGAAGGGCGCCAACCTGCCCGACACCACGCCCGATTGGGAACTCTTCGACATACGCAACGACCCGCGCGAAATGCACAATCTCTATCACGACTCCAAATACGCGCGCGTGGTGGGCGAGATGAAGGTGCTGCTGGATAAGTTACAGAAGGAAGTGGGCGACAAGCCGGTGTAGCAGAAGGGGCCAGGCGCACGGTCTGTCCCACTCTGCCGTTTGACTTCCAGCGTGGTGCGGGATACCATGCCATGCGGACCCCTCGTCCACCAACCCATGAACCGATATCTCCTGAAAAGCACCATCGTCGCCGCCTTAGGTGGCCTCCTCTTCGGCTTCGACACCGTCGTGATCTCCGGCGCCACGAGCACCCTTTCCGACGTCTACAAGCTCACTCCCATGCTCTTGGGTTTCACCGTGGCGAGCGCCCTGTTAGGCACCGTACTCGGCTCGCTGTTCGCCGCGGCGCCGAGCGATCGCTACGGCCGCCGCCAGTGTTTACAGGCCCTCGCGGTGCTCTATGTGGTCACGGCGCTAGGCTGCGCGCTCGCCTGGAATTGGTACGCCTTCGTCTGGTTCCGCTTCCTGGGCGGCCTGGCGATCGGCGGCTCTTCCGTCATCGGCCCCATGTATATAGCCGAAATCGCGCCCGCTGCCAAACGGGGACGCCTGGTCGGCCTCTTCCAGTTCAACATCGTGGCGGGCATTCTGATCGCGTACTTGTCGAACTATGCGATCGGCACCCTGGGTTTCGGAGCCGAAGAGTGGCGCTGGAAACTGGGCGTCGCCATACTACCCGCCCTGTTTTTCTTCGTCACACTCTTCGGCATCCCGCAGAGCCCGCGCTGGCTGATCCGCCGCGGTTTCATCGAAGAGGCCCGTCAGATCTTCACCCGCATTGGTGAGCCAGACCCCGACCGCGAAGTGGCCGATGTCGTCCGCTCCGTGGAAACCGAAGATCGCACGAAGGTCGAACCGCTCTTCCAGCACAAGTACCGGCGCCCCATCTTCCTCGCCATCGCCATCGGCTTCTTCAACCAACTCTCCGGCATCAACGCGATTCTTTATTACCTCAACGACATCTTCAAGAGCGCGGGCTTCGACAAAGTCTCCAGCGACCTGCAGGCGGTGGCCATCGGCGGCACCAACCTGCTCTTCACGATGATCGCGATGAGCGTGATCGATCGCCTCGGCCGCAAGAAACTACTGCTCACCGGCGCCGCCGGCACCGCGGTCTGTCTGGCCGGAGTGGCCATCATCTTTGCCACCGGACGGGGCGAGCAATTCCTGGTCTGGCTGCTCATCGGCTTCATCGGTTTCTTCGCCTTCTCGCAAGGCGCAGTCATTTGGGTGTATCTCAGCGAAGTGTTTCCCAACCTGGTACGCGCCAAGGGCCAGAGCCTCGGCAGCTTCACTCACTGGATCATGAACGCCATCATCGCGTTCACCTTCCCCCTGGTGGCGCACCTATCGCGCCCCGCTCCATTCGTATTCTTCGCGGTCATGACCGTGGTCCAGTTCTTCGTGGTCTGGATGGTGTTCCCCGAAACCGCCGGCATCACCCTGGAAGACATGGAGAAGAAGATGGAGTCGTAAAGGCAGGAGGGCGACCTGCCCGACACGCGTTGCTCCAGGCAGCACGCCTTAGGAACTACGCAACCATAACTTTCCAGGCACCGGCGTGGCGCCGACGCAGCCGATGTGAAGTCATGATTGCGTGGTTCCTAAGTGCGCAGTAGTTCCAGTTCCAGCGTGATGGCGATCTCGTCCGCCACCAGCACGCCGCCCGTCTCCAACGCCACGTTCCACACCAGGCCAAATTCCTTGCGACTGATCTTCGTCGCCGCGGAAGCCCCCGACTTTACATTCCCCCAGGGGTCTTTGGCCTCGGGCGCCGGCCCTTCCACATCCAGCGTGACTTCTTTCGTCACCCCGTGGATGGTCAGCTCCCCAGTCACCTTCCACTCGCCATCCGCCCCGGCGATTTTCTTCGAAACGAACGTGATCGCTGCAAACTTTTCCACGTCCAGAAAGTCCGCGCTCTTCAGGTGCACGTCGCGCTGCTCGTCCCGCGTGTGGATGGTCGTCGCGTCGATGCGTGCATCCACTCGCGAGTTTCCCGGCGTGCTCGCGTCGAACACTACCGTGCCGGTAACTCCCGAAAACTCGCCCCGGACATTGGCCACCATCAGGTGCCGTACCTTGAACCCCGCCGTCGAATGGGCCGGGTCGATCGTATAAGTGACTGCTTGACTCATGTGTTAATCCTCATCGCTCTAATCTTGCACTGGATGCGGCCGGATGTATAGTCCGCCGGCACCACTAACCTTTGAGCCCGCCAATCCGCTCTATCTCCCGGCTAGTTCGGTGGGCTCGGGCCAAGGCGTGCTCCGCGGCGCGTCAGTAGCGCAATTTAGACAGATACGCGAAGCTCTGCCGCAGGCTATCCACAGGGTCGCCCGGGGTCTGATCCTGCTCCACGATGTAGTGCGCCACCTTCGCCGCCGCCGCCGCACGCAACACCTTGGGCCAGTCCATTACCCCGCTGCCTACCTCTTTAAACGTCGTCGGCGGCACCGCCTCCTTGTACATCACGGCCGTGCCCTCCGCCTTGTCCTTCAGGTGCAGCAGCGGCACTCGTCCCGAAAGTTGCGTAATGAACTCGGCGGGGTCCAGCCCAGCCACGCTCACCCAGAACAGGTCCAACTCGAAAGCCACCAGCTTCTTATCGGTGTTGTCCAGCATCACCTGAAACAGCGTGGCGCCGTTCTCGGTGGCGAATTCGAAGGCGTGGTTGTGATAGCAAAACGTCATCCCCGCGGCGCGGCACTTCTTCCCGGCCCGGTTGAGCTTCTCCGCGAGCGCCTTGATCACGTCAATGCCGCCACGTTCCGGTTCCGGCAGATACGGGAACACCGCATACTTGAAGCCGCGCCTCTTCAACTGGTCGAAGATGCGGCTCAGGTCGTCCGGATTGCCCTGCGTGACCGACTTGGAGTCCAAGTGAATGCTCACCGGTTTGAGACCGCTGCTTTTCAGCGCGGGCCACATACCCTCCAGTAGCGCGTAAGTGGCTTCCACTTCCCGGTAGCCAATCGCGCGTATGGCGTTGAGCGTCTCCTGCGGTTTTTGCGGCAACACGCCACGTACCGTGTAAAGCTGAACACCCAGGGTCTTCAAGTGTGCCGCGCGGCCAGCCGCACTTAGCGCCGCCGCCAGCGAAGTCGCTTGCAGGAACTCACGTCTCGAAGTCATGTGCATCATTATGCAACGTCCGGACGCGAAAATGTCAAACGGCCCGCTCGGGTGGTGCGCACCGGGGACCTCGGGTCTGGGGCGGGCAGAATTGCATGGAGCGCGCGGGCGCTGGTTGCTCCCACGGAGAGAAGAGAACCGGCCCTCTGGATTGGCGCAGATGCTTCTTGGAGGGATACCGCTTATCCCGTCTCGTCGGTTTGGGTGTCGTCCAGAAACCACTTCGTATACTGGTCCCGCGGGTAGTGAACGTCTTCCGCCCTGCCGTGCAGCGTAATGCTACCGTCCGCGTGCTCTTCCACCAAGCAAGCGACATGGTAAACGATCGTGCCGTTAGGCAGACCCACCCCGATATCCTTTCGGTCGGTCAGCCGCATTTTCGATCCCTCATTCATCAGCGCCAAGCATATCACGCGGCACTACCCGGCATGCCGCGCCGGTGAATGCTATGATGGTCGCACTTCCGCGAGGTTCGCCCCATCAGGTCTGGTGAGGCAGGCAGTTTCGCCATCTGCTCTGCGACGCGATCCCCCGCCCTTCCCGATCGGCTACTACGCCCGATAAGCACCCCTGGCCCCGCTACATCACCTCCAATATCAGGCACTTCAAGTAGAGCGTCTCGGGCACCGTCAGCAGGATGGGGTGATCCTGGCTCTGCGTGCGCCGCTCTAGCACGCGCAGCGTGCGGTTGGCGTCCAGGCTGGCCTGCGCCACCAGCTCCAGCAGCGCACTCTCGCCCAGATGATGCGAGCAGGAGCACGTCACCAGGATGCCGCCCGGTGGCAGCAGGCGTAGCGCGCGCAGGTTGATC
>JANYAH010000102.1 GCA_025361425.1 Candidatus Solibacter sp.
CTCTTTGGATGCGCAGCCGCGGTGCGGATGGCGATGGACTGGTGGCCACGCTTTATGGACCTAGCCGCGTGGAGACGAAAGTGGGAGACGTGGCCGTGACATTAACGGAGAAGACGGGGTATCCGTTCTCATTCGAAATCGAGTTTTCGGTGCAACCATCGCGAGAGATTACTTTCCCGCTGCGGCTGCGCGTGCCGGCGTGGTCGGCGGAGCCCACCTTGAAAGCGCCCGGCGCGGCGGTGAAAAGAGACGCTCGTGGATACCTGGTGCTGACGAAGAAATGGAAGGCCGGGGATACGGTCCAGCTGACGCTGAAGCCTTCGATCCACGGCCGCACGGGCGCGGGCGGGACCACTGCAGTGGCCTACGGACCACTGGTCTTCAGCTTGCCCATTCCGGAAAAGGCTGAAATCACGCAGCGGTTTCCGGAAGCGGAAGCAGCCGGGGTGAAGGGCTTTTTCGGCTACGAGTACGACGCCCTTGATCTGGCGGCGGCTAAGCGCCCGCTTATGCTGGCGGCAAACCGGCACGGTTTCGGATTTCAGGTGGTCAAGGATCCCGCCGCCGATCCGCTACATCCCTGGGACCGCGCACCGCTGAAACTTCGCGGAGAATTGATAGGAGCCGATGGCAAGCCCGAGCCAGTGGAGATGTTGCCCATGGGCGCCACCCTGCTCCGCAGGACTTGCTTCCGGACAAACGATAAGTTTTGAGCGCTTCGGACGAGCGGTCGCCGCGGCGGGCAACAGCTTCGATTTCTGTAATGGTCATGCCAGAACCGGCGGATTCCACCGCGGATGTCAGTAAAGTTCTCAGTTCGGTGAGGCAATCCCTGATCTTATCTCCTCATCATTTCACAACTGCGAGGGCTAATGCCTGCTGTGCAGAAGTGTCTATTTCCAATAGGTCAACATTGGCCATTCTCCAGTTGGAAACTGTTCAGGCCGGTGAATTCCCGACGGTTCGGGCTTCTGGGCGACGGAGAAACCGGTTGTAAACCGAAATCGTGGGGAGCCAAGTTGAATGCAAAACCAACCACTTGCGGGTTAACAACCTCAAATGAGCGGTGCGCCAATTCTACGGCAAACATATAGAAACACAATAACTTGACCTTGCCTGCGGGCGGTAAGGTCAGAACAACGGCGCGGCGTTCGCCGTCTATGTAGAGCTTGTCCCGTAAAAAGCTACGCACTTGCCTGTCGAAGCGTGCGTCGCACTGTTGTTCAAACATAATATGACGATTTCGTTTGATTGTGGCAAAGAAGGCGTCTATAATTGGGAATGCCCGCCCTATCGAGCGTTCGCCCCCTCCCGGAACTGGTCCCCGAACAAGAATACCTGACCGGCTATGTTACCACCGTCATCGGTCCAATCGAGTACCGCGTGTGGAAGAAGCAACTGGAGAGAATCAACGATCTGTTGAATCTGAGCGGTGTCGAGCGGAACTTCCAGCGCCTTTCGTTGCGGCAGCGCGACGAGGACGAACAGCGTGCGGCGAAGGCGGAGACCCGTCCGTTCCGTCCGCTGAGCGTTGGTGAACAGGTGGGCTACCAGCGGTTGTGTTCGCAGGTGCTGCGCTGCAATGTGGCCCAAACGATGTTGGGTGAAGGTTTTCGCCGGTTCGCATGCCGGTTGGCGGAGTCGCCATTTCTACAATGGTTCTGCAAACTAGACCGGCTCGACGAAGTGCGGATTCCCGGCAAGAGCGCGTTACAACGCTACAGCCAGTGGTTGCCGGAAGAGGACATGCGCCAGGTAATCGACACGCTGTTGATGGCGGGGGCTGAAAGCAGGAATGAGGACGGCAAACAAAAACTAAACCTGGCCGAGGAGTTGAATCTGGAGTCGTACTTTTTGGATACGACCTGCGTGAAGTTGAACATTCACTTTCCTGTGGACTGGGTGCTATTGAGAGACGCAGTGCGCACGCTGATGAAAGCCACCATCCTCATTCGCAAGCGCGATTTGAAAGTGCGCATGGATGAGCCGGAGGAATTCCTCAAGCGGATGAACCAGTTGTGCATGAAGATGACGCACGCGCGACGCAAGAAGGACGGCAAACGGGTACGCAAGGCAGTGCTGCGAGAGATGAAGAAGCTGTGCAAAATCATAGCGGGGCATGCGGAACGGCACCGCGAAGTGCTGGAAAAGCGCTGGCAGGAGACGGATCTCAAAGAGGGCGAAGCACGGCAAATCATCGAACGGATAGACGTGGTATTGGAGCGTTTGCCGGTGGCGATGAAACAGGCTCATGAGCGGATCATCGGCGAGCGGCAGGTAATGAACGAAGAGAAGATCCTGAGTTTGTATGAAGGACACGCGGCGGTGTACGTTCGCGGAAAGGCCGGGGCGGAAGTGGAGTTTGGAAGCCAGTTGTTGCTGGGTGAAAGCCAGAGCGGAGTGATTTTGGATTGGGAGTTGGTGGGCGGCAATCCGATAGCGGACACCAAGATGTTGAAGCGTAGTTTGGATCGGATGCAGGAAACTTCGATTGGGCAGTCCATCAGTGCCGTTTGCGGGGACCGGGGCTTCGACAGCAAAGCGAACAGGGAGATGTTGGAGCAAGCCGGGATCTACAACGCGATCTGCCCGAAGGCTCCGGCGGAACTGAAAAAGCGGATGAAGGACGGAAAGTTCGTGGAGTTGCAGCAGCGGCGATCACAAACCGAAGGGCGGATCTCGATATTCAAGAACGGGTTCCTTGGCAATCCGTTATTGAGTAAGGGGCATGCCAACCAAGCGCGCGAGGTGGCGTGGAACGTGTTGACGCACAATCTGTGGGTGATTGCGCGGCGGCCGCAAGCCAAGGCCAAACTCATGGCATTGGCCAAAGCGGGCTGAGCGGCAGCTCAGTTCGATACAAAAATCAAAGAGGAAACGCAAGAGACGTTAAAGACCCGTATGTCTCGAAACGGAAAACAACCCGGGCTGGGAGGCTAGAATGGCATCCGCGAGGAGCCGCAGGCGAAATCCATAAGACGACTACACGACCAGATTATCCCGTTATGGGTTTTTCGCGAAAACTCGCCCAAACGGGACAGACTCTAGCTACGACGGAGCAAACCTGGTGCAAAATACCAATGCCGCCGCGCAGACGTGGACTTTCGGCGCCGTAGAGAAGATGCGGCTTACTAGTGGCGGGAATGTTGGGATCGGGACGACAAACACGCCGCATAGGTTGACGGTTGAGGGAGCTATCGGCGCCAGGGAAGTCATAGTCACCAATAACACGAACTGGTCAGACTACGTCTTCCGGCCCGGGTACCGGCTGAAGCCGTTGAGCGAGGTGAACGCGTTCATTCAGGCAAACCACCACCTGCCGGATATCCCCTCGGAGGCGGAGGTCAAAGAGAAGGGCGTCAGCGTCGGGGAGATGCAGGCGAAGTTGCTGGCCAAGGTGGAGGAACTTACGCTGCACATGATTCAGCAGGAAAAGGAGAATTGGGAACTTCG
>JANYAH010000135.1 GCA_025361425.1 Candidatus Solibacter sp.
CCTATCCGGTTGCCGTTCGAACCCGGCGCACCATGATAGGTCAGCACGATGTGCGTGCCGCTGGCCGTGGCGCTCACCGCTCCCGCCGCTTGATTCGCCGTGATCGCCGCCGCTAGCGCATAGGTGGCGCTCTCCAGTGTGTCGGCGCCGGTCAGACGGTAGTTGAAGTGTTGATCCAACCACGCCAGTTCGATGTAGTCGCCCCCTGTCGGTGTTCCCTGCAAGTCGAACTCTACCCTTGCGTCCGCATACTCGCCCATCGCGGACGCGTAGTTCTTTAACGGAACTTTGTATAGCGTCTCCGTTCCGCCGGATTCTGCCCAGACCCTCAGATACGGCCAGTCTACAGTCGGATAAAGCGTCGAGTCCAAAGGGATGCAATTCGTGCGCACTTCTTCATAGCTGAGTGTTAGTCCGCTCAAATCGCCATCCGGCAGATTTCGCAACGCCGGATATTCGAACACATTATCCCGATTCCACTCGATCACCACCCAATCGAATTGTTGTCGCCAGCATCCGGAAACCGTGAACCCCGCTGCCGACGCGCCGCTCAGCGCCGCCACCGCCGACGGCCGTTCAAAGTAGCATTGCATGTCCCGGTCCGGACGCAGTTTGGAAAGTTGTTCCGCCATTAGAGTCGAATCAGTACTGTCAGGTTCGCGCCCGGATAGGTCTGTCCCACCGATAGCACCGCCAGCGTCAGCTTCGCGCCCGCCGCCAGCGGTCCCGTGATATTTCCATCCGCGGCTGCCGAGGTAGTAAATCCCGCGGGAATCGATAGCGTACAATATGCCGCGCCATCCACGTCCACCCGCAGCCGCACCTCCGCATCCGCCACACTTCCCAGCACCGCGAAGACATCTCGCACGGAGTGTGCTGCCTCCACCACTAAAGCGGCAGCCACCCGCTCTTCCACCGCCAGATATCCGTCCACCTGAATCGAGTACTGGCCTCCCGATAGCGTCCGCAGCCCCCGGTCCACCGCGCTCGTCAAGCTGTTACTCCTCACCGGACTGTTGCCGCGCCGATTCGTCACGAACAACTCCGCGCTCGCCACCCGCACGTCGGGCAGCGTCACCGCTTGGCTCCAACTCCCGCTGTACGGGCTCCCGAAGAAGTTCGGCGGAAACGCCGCGATCACCGTCTTACTCCGCAGCGCGTAGACCGCCACTTGCGTGCCATGCGCCGCCGCTCGGCTGGAGTGCATCCCGCGCGTCACCTGGTATCGTGTTCCGCTGTTTGCAACCGCGTCCACCCGGACCACCTCCGCGTCGATCTGCACGAAACTTCCCGCCGTCGCATCCCCTGCCGCGTTCAGTTCCAGTGAGCTGTCTGCGACGCTTACCGCCTGCGCCAGCATCAAGCCGGGCCGCCCGCGCAGTTCGTCCCAGTAATGCATCGTCAACGTGGCCGCTGAAATAGTGCTCGTGTTCGTCAGCTCTGTAAACGACACTCCGCTCAACTCCACCGTGCCGCCCCGCTGTCCCGTTCCCAACCCGAAGTAAGGTGTTGGAGGAACATTCACATCGCTTGTGCCGCTGCCGCCGATTTGCCACCGCGTCACCGTGGATAGCTCGGCGGAGCACTCCAGGTCGTTTACGTTCGCCGCGCGTCCGCACACCTGCACCGTCTCGCCACCGCGGTTCGGCACCGCGAACTGTACCGGGCTGCTCTTGGCCAATGCTCCAAACTGCCACCCGGTCTCCGCCACCACGAAGTGGCTGCTCACATCCGGAATCACGGCCCACCCCGGCGTTACCGCGACCGTCGTGCTGGTATTGGCCGAGATCGCCCGCTCCTGTCCCGCGCCCCGCCCCCTGGTAATGCGCACCATCATGCCGCGGTACCGGTTCTCCGTCATATGCAGTCCGTCGTTTCCTACCGACGCCGCGCCGTGAATCGTCGCCGCACTCTCGGGTTGCAGCTCCATCCGCCAATAGAAGTTCGCGTGGTCGAAGTTAGGGTCCAGCGGCGCGATCAACTCCTTGTTCAATCCCGTATCTGTGAACTGCGCGGCATTCGCCTGGTTCGAGGCAATCCGGAACAGTTGCGCCGGTGTGCTCCCGCGATAAACGTGGAAGCCCGCCGTCCCTGGCGAAAAACTCAGACCGTGGATCGTCACGCCGCTGCCGTCGCTCAATGTGATCGCCCGGACAATAAAAGAAAGCAGACTCTCATTCCCCGATCCGTCCACCCCGGCCACCGCGTAGTAAAGCGTCTGCCCGCCATTCAGCGATCCGCCCGCCCCTGGCGTCGCAGCCAGATTCAGTAACGGGATACCCGGCCCCCCCGCCGCGGCGACGGCTGGTGCTACGAACCCCACTCGAAGGTCCGTCTGCATTGAACCATCGTCCGCCGTGGTTACCGATTCCTCGACTCCGAACTGTATCTCGCCCTGCTCGTCCAGTACATTCCCGGGCAACGGTCGCGGAACGCCGATGCCGGCGCTGCCCTGGCGCCGTCCGCCGCTTGCCGACGTTACTTGTCCGTTGCTATCGGCATACCACGAATCGTCATGTATCTGCGCCGTAATGGTGGAGATGCGGTGGTTCGCCCCGGGTGCGATCTTCTGTACCCGGAATGCCTGCCGGTTCAATCCCTCCTTGAGATACGTCACGGTGATCAAATCTCCCGGCCGGATCCCGAATGCCTTTACACTCGTCTCGAACTCCACGTACGTGTTGCCGCGCACGGAGCGGTCTAGGTTCAACTTCAATATCCTCGCCGCCTGGTCGAAATTCGGGATGCCCGCCGCCGCCAGTGTCTGCGATACTTCCTGCCCGCTGCGCGACACGTCGTCGGCGTCTACCAGGGAAAAACTGTCTTGTTGGTATTCGTTTAGCGAATCTTGAAATTCCACCGTGAACCGGTTCGGTGTGTCCGCCATACCGCGCGAATAGACGCGAAAACTGGGCTCGCCAGACGGCTTCCGCATAATGCCCGAAAACCCGTTGCTGCCATCGCCGAATTCGTAGCTGGGCCATCCGCCATTCAGGGGTTGCGCGCTGTTGGACCACACTGCCTTATTCGGCATCTCTAGCGCCAGCGAATTCTCCACCCGCAGTTGCAGTGCGCCGTTCGCCCCATACGTCAACATCAGTCTCGCCGCGTTGCGAACCCCGCGCACCAAATCGCCCGCGCTCTTGCGCTTCTGCAGAACCAGGTTGCACTGGAATCGCGGCAACTCAATTGCGTTTCCGAAAAGGTCCAGAGCATTGATCGGCTCATCGCAGTACGCCGCCGCCGCCGCGAAGCTCGCCACTTCTATTTCCCCCAGGCTCCACCCCGCCCGCCGCAGGATATCCAGCAGCACCCATGCCGGGTTGCTCGAATACTGCTCGCCGCTGTAGCTCCCGTCCACTCCATAAACCGGTAGCTTTAACCCTTGCACCAGCATCGTTACCTTGGGCAGACTCTGTCCGTTGTTGATCCGGTTCGGCACCACCACCGAAAGGCACGCCATGCTCCCGTACGGGTCTCCCGCCGGTCGTCCCATTCCATCCAGAAAATCGTAGTTGAAGCCCCCGGTTCGCGTGCCCAGCGTCGCCACGTTATACCAGCCGGTTCCCGTCATGTTGGTCCCCGCAACTCCCGCCGGAATCTCCACGTCATTCACCAGAACCTTCAGCACTCCTTGAATCTCTCCTAGACCCAGCAGCACTTCCATGCGCGTCAAGTTGCCGTCATTGCGCGCCAACACCACCGGCGGTTGATACCACGCCGTTCCGTAAACCATCGGAACAAAGTCGTTATACCGAGCTTCATTTACCGAGACCGCCGATGTGTGTGCGCTCTTGTCTCCGTAAGTCCTCACCGAAATCGCTGGAGGTACAAACTCGATTCCGCCGAAGTTCCGGAACATCCCCCGCGCCTCGCAGTTCGTCCGCGTGTAGCCGCATCCGGCAAACGCCACACTGCCTTCCAATTCCCCCGTTCCGCCCGCCACCCCCGCCGAGTAGCCGCACCGGTAATAGCGTGAGTATTTCCCCCTCGCGCCCCCATCCACCGCCTCCGTGCGCTGCGGTCCGTCGCTCGGAAACTCCCACGGGCACCGCCGCTGGATCCGCACTTGCGGCAGCAACAACCGTTGCAGGTTCATGCGGTTCGTTGCCGTGATGCGGAATGTGGCTTCCAGAATCTCGTCTGGTGGGTTGCAGATCCCCTGGAATAGCACGGACCGCTCCGTCAACGGCGCGCCGTTCCGTAAATCGTAAAATACCAAACCCGCCGTCAAACGCGCACCCTTCCACCCCGTGGCCCGTTCGATCTGCGAACAGTGCGAGTCCGCGTTCGCCAGCACCAGCGAAATCCGCGGCACTCCGTCCACGCCTTGACCGGACGAAGCCTGAAGTTCGAATACATTGTGCCGCAGCACTCTCGCGCTGTAGGCTACTTCTCCCACCCGCACCGCGTGCGTACTCCAGTGTTCCGTCTGGCCATCGGGGAGTATGCAGTCAAACAGCAGCAGCGGCGTGTCTGTGACGGCTTGTTCCTTGAGATCAAAGATGGTTTGCATGAATAATCTTTACCGTGCAGGAATGGCGATTCACGTCGGTTCCGGTAATCGTCAGCACATCCTCGCCCAGGTGCGCGTCTTCGTATACACCGCCGCGCGCGCTGGCTTTGTAGCCCGATGCCGCGGTTTGCGCTTCCACCTGCAGCCCGTACACTTCCACTACATCGCCCGCCCCAATCTCCATCGCGAACCGCACCGACGTGGCGCCCGCGTCTCCCCTGCGGGTCCAGGCGATCCGCGTCCAATCGCTGGTCACCACCCGTCCCGCCGTTTCCCTACCTACCGTCAACCCCACGCTGGTCACCAGCGCCGCCCTGACGTACGCGCTCAGACAGTACTGGTATTCTCCCGGCGCTGCCAGCGTCTGCCCGGCCGCTTGCCCTGCTTCCCCGTTGTTGCTCAACCGCCACGCTCGCGTGCCGCCCCGCGGATCCGTGATGCCCCCGGTCAGGCTTAATAGCGGATCTTTCTGCCAGGCGGATTGGTCCAGTTGGTCGCTCCAGGCCAGAAGATTTCCCGCCGGGTCCAGGAACGTGAACCCATTCAGCGTGCCTTCCGCGGCCCCAAAGAACGCTCGCAGCGCCGCTGCCTCCTCATCGCTCAGGTCCGTGTAGGCCAGCAGCCATTCCGTAATCCCGGCCGCCGGATCCGCCAGTTTGATCGTGCTGCCATCGGCGGCTCGATTGACCACCGTCCGCGCCCACCGGTTTTTCTGCACCGGGAATTGGCTCAGCGCACCGCTCCCGAGTTGTGGATATGCCCGCATGATAATCAGATGTTCTCTACCACGGTCAGCCTGGTGCTCCCGCGCATCTCCGCCTCGGTCACGAATGCCACTCCGTCCCCAGCCAAGCTGCAGTTATCGTGGACACTCCCGTCCCATGGGTCGGTGAACGTGAAACTGCCGAACGCTCCCTGCCTGGCCAAAAAGAACTCCTCGATCGCCGCCAGTTCACCCTCATCCAGTTGGCTCAATTGGATATCCCACTCCAGCCGCGCAACCGCCGAATCGCGATAACGCTGTTCGCTCCCATCGACGAAACGCACCGTCTGGTTCTGGTACTGCTCGCGTCGAACTACCGGATACTGCGCGATCGCGTTGGTTTTCAATTTCGGGAAGGTGGCCATATCAAAGCTCGTTTACCACATCGTTGATCGCGTTCATATTTAGCATCGCGTCCCGCACTGCCAGCGCAATGTCGTTGCTCCGGTCCATAAAGGAGCGCGCATCCATCGCCTGCACGTTGACCGTGATCTGCGCCGCCGCGCCACTCACCGCGGCCCTCGAACCCCCGCTTGCCCCGTCTTCTGCGTAGCTCCGCGGCATTCTCACTTGGTCGTATTCCTGACCCGTCACCCGCCCATTGATAGGAACATTCGCACCCCCGCTTTGCCTCGCTTCTGCATAGCTCCGCGGCATTCCCGTCTGGTCGTATTCCAGACCCGTCACTCGTCCACGGCTCTCCGCTGCCTGGAAATCGATCGCCGCCGGCAGCGCGTATTTCACCAGCGGCGCAGGCGCCGCCGCAGCTCCCCCGCTAAATAGACTCACCAAACCGCTGATCAACGGTGCCAGCCCGAACCCGCTCGTCAGCACCGTGGACGCCACCGATCCCAACGTGCTCCCGCTGTCCTTCGACGTTGTCTGCGTCGCAGTCTGCGTCTTGCTCGACGCCACCGGCGTCGGGTAACCGCTCCGCAGTTCGCTAATCTGCGCGATCACATCGCCCAACATCGCCGTTGCATCCCCAATGGCCGACGTTTGTCGCCCCGATACCGCCAGAAACTGCCGATATAGCTCGTCTTGTGTTGTGCTCGCCATTGTTCGCCTCTCTGCTCGCCGCTCTCTCTCACATCCCTCGCCGCCCGGCCAGATCCTCCGCCGCCCATGCCTGTTCCAAAATCAGGAATCCCTCCACCTGCCGCGCGCTCAACTCCCCGAAGTTCATCCCGCCCAGCCGTCGCCGCACCAGGAAGTCCTCCACCATCACTTCGCTCTCCGCCGTAATGTAAGACTTGGGGCAGCTCTCGGTTGCCACCGTTTTCCGCGCCCACACCGGTGCCCCTTTGCCGTCCTGTGGCAACCCCAGCCAACCGCACCGCCGGCGCACCTCCAGGCCAGATCTCCGGCACGCGTCGCACTCCCAACCGGCCTGGTTGGAAAACTGAAAATGGAAGGCGACTAGGAGTTTTTTCTTTCTTCTTCGCTCAGCCCTGTCTCTTTGTGGACCGCTGCCAGCGCCTCCCGGAATAGCTCCTCGGGTCCGCTCTCCGCCAGCAACTCCACGCCCGCGTCACGGCCATCCACCACCAGCCCCAAGATCGCTGTCACGCCCCACGTCACATAGACCCGTTCGATTTCAGCCCGCAGCAGCGCCGCATCCATCTTGTCGCCCGAGTCCTCGCTGGCCGTCAGAAACTCCGTACGCCGCGTCAGGTCCCGCACCCGCCGCATCAATTCCACTCGCCGTCCGAACGACATCTTCGCGATCGTGAATGTTACCCCCGGAACCGCCCGCGATTCCACCACCACTTCGCTGGCGTAGCTGCTCCCCGCAATTCCTTCCGCCACCTGTCGCTTAGCCGAATGCCACGGAAATTTCATCGTCCACGGTCCCCTGTGCCCGCGATGCCCGGAAACGCCACTGCAGCCGGTTCTCTCCGTCGTCGAACTCCGGCACTTCCGGCACCACGCTCTTCAGATAGATCCCCATCAACTGGCCATCGGCCTCGCCCAGTTGGAGCATCACGCTGATCGGCGATTGCTGCCGCGCTGCCTGGTACAGCTCCTTCGTGGCATCATCGTCCCGTGTGTAGATGTCGAAAGCCGCCGTCACCGTCCGCTTGCCCGGTGAAATCGCCAGTGCCCCGCACGGTCCGAATTCCCGGTTCCTCGCGTCCAGTTCATTCTTCACTGCGATCGTCGCTGCCGTGATCGTGCAGAACCGCGATGGCCCCGTCCCCAACCACGCCTGCCCCATATGTCCTGGCACGATCGAGTAGTCGAACGCCGCTACCGCTGGCTCCTCCGGAAAGCTTTGCAATTGCGCCGCGCCGGCCTCGAAGCTCGCGTTGTCCAGCACGTCCTTCGCGATGCCGCTGAAACGGAATTCGTGGTAATCCCCATTCACAAGAATCTCCATTAGGTCCACCCCCGCCCCGTGCATCAGCCGCTGCACCGCCGTCGCAGGGCTCCAGTAGTCGAAGATGCTCACGCTCTTCAGCTCCGTCGCCGGCGCATACGTCACCGTCGCCGTGATCGCCGCTCCCGCCGCCGGCAACACCAGAAACCGCGCATTCAGTTGTACTGTTTGCGCATCCACAATCGCCGCCACGAACCGGATCTCGCCCCCCGAGCAGACTGCCTGGCCCGGCGCCAGCCCGTGCGGCGCTCCGAATCCGAGCTGCCCCGTCACCGTGCTCGATGCCACAATCCCTCCTCCGTACCAGACCGGGCTCCCCCCCATCGCCGCCTCGAACAGCGGACCGTATCCCGGCCCTGCCGCCGTCTTGTCCCAACTCGTCAAGTACGTCTGCAAGTCGAATGCGGTGCGCCGCCTCACTCCAACCGGCACACCCCCGAACGTCCGGCTCCCCGTCTTGTCGCGCCGCGTCCCTGTCTCCACCTGCTGCCGGATCCCCAGCTTGACGGCCGGAATCCGATTCGCGGCCGTGATCGATTCCACTTTCCCGTACGCATTCTCCAACGCCGTGTAGAATCGATTCGCGTTGGACGAAATATATGTAGACATACTAGTTTCTATTCACTCCGATTTCAAAACTCACTTTCGCCATCTGCATGAAATTCTTCCCGCCCTGCTTCACCGGACCGAATGCCACCTCATACCCGCCGCCGAAGAACATCCCGTCGCCCCAATCGCCCCGGCTCTCATTCAGCATCTGCATCGTCGCGTCCACGTATAGTTCCAGTCGGTCCTGAATTCCCTCCAACCGGTCCTGCGATTGCCGCAACTCGATCGCCATCTGCACCCGCCCCGAGAACGCTCGGAATTTCTCCCGCAGTTCGTTCACGATCTTTTCGCAGTACACGTTCACCGCCGGGTACTTCATGCCGAGCGCGCGCTCCGCCATCTCGGCCGCCACGTTTTGCGCGCGCACCTGTGAAGCTTCCACCAGACCCGCAAATTCCCGTTCCGCCAGTGTCAGCGCCCCTAGGCCCGCATTCACTCCGCTCGGCCCCGTCATCCGGTGCAATACCTTGGACGTCACCGCGCTTCCAATTTTGCTTATCATCAGCCCCTCTGTATCGTCCGTGGCACCGCTAGTCGGTACGTCGGCGCTTGCCCGCTGCCTGCCGGCCGTCCCGTTGTCGTCAACGTGTCCGGCTGCACCCAAGTCTGCCCCGGCCCCAACGTCAACTCATTTTGCATCGTCATCGCCGCCGGGCTCGTCCCGCTATAGACGTTCCATCCTTTGACATTCGGTGGCGCCGCCGTCTGTACCGCGAAGGAGCTGCTCGACACCCCAATCATTGCCGGTGCCGAACTGCCCCCCTCTTCACCCGCCGCATTTGTCCACGCGATGGCCACGAAGTAGACGCCCTCCGCCAGACCGCCCGCTGACGCCTGCGGCGCCGGTGTGGCCGCTCGCTCCACTGCGTCCGCGGCAATTCCCAACCCTCCCCGGATCACTTGGTCGTACGCCCACTTCACCATCTCGTGATATTCGTCCCGCTTCCCCGCATACCGGTCGTTCAGTTGACTGTTGTATGCGTCCCGATACACCATTTCCAGCGTCCGGAAAATATGCCACAGCTTCAACGGTGGCGTCACCACTACCTGATGGATTGCCGGCGGTGCATTCAGCCGGCCCAGCAGTCCCGCCACCTCTACGCAGAGCTCCTCCTGGGCCAACGCCAGCTTCCGTGTCACGTCGATGCCCTCGACCGTGGCCACATTCAGTAGCTGCGTGTCATGCCCGCTCAGTTCTTCGATGCTCGCAATCGCGCCGTCCGTCAACAATGCCATCGTCTGCCGCCTATTCTTTGGAACTCCGCACATCGCTTCGCAGCCGGTCAAGCTCCATCGTGGATAACACCGTCAACTGGAGCCTCGCTGCCGCCACCGCCCGCTCCGCCATTCGGTTGGCCTCCGCCAGCGCGTCGCGATGTGCTTTCGCCTCGTCCTTCGACGCCAGCCGTGCCTGTCCCTCCACCAGCAGCTTGGCAGCTAGCCGGCGCGGCACCTCCGTCTTTGTCCCGCTCTTGCCTCCGTCCGCCATATCCAGGCTGACCAGCAGCGGAAACTCCTCCGTGATCTTCGTTTCCATCTCGCGAATCTTTTGGTAATACACCTGTAAATCCATTTGCCTTCCTTTTCTCTCTAGCTCTCGTGTTCCAGCCTTGTCTGCCATTAGCTGACAATAGTTGGACCGCTACTTTGTGGGGCAGCCAATCCTGGCTGCACCCGGCTTTCTAGCCGGCGCACCCGAGCGCCGCTCGCAGCACTCAGCAGTGGGGCGGACGCCCCCGTCCGCGCGCGACCCCCTGGTCGCGCTCTTCTCCTTCATGTCTCCTTGCCCTCAGGCCCCATTGACTCTCTTGCTCTTCCTCCGCGTCGAGTGCACGGTTTCCTGTCCCGGCCTCCCTCGAATTCGGGAGCCACCCAGTCCGGCATCCCGCTCCGTGAGGGGCGGGATGCCGTCATGCTCCTACGTATTCACCTGCACGCCCGCCGAGTTCCGCAGCACTCCGCAGCCGTACAGCACGTCCACCGTGAACTGCTGCGCCAGTGTGTTCGGCTGGTAGCTCATCACCACCCGCATACCGAAATTGCCCAGCTCCGCGTACTCCGCGATGGCGCCAGTCCCCGGCAGCGGCTGCGGCAGTCGCCGCACCACCAGACCCAAAGCGCTCTTCGTGAACGCAATATTGTGCGTCGTCACCGGACCGCTGCCCGTCTTCTGCACGAACTGCGACCGGAACACGAAAAAGTCCTTGATCTTTCCCACCGTCCCGTCGATCAGCGACCGCAGTCCCGCGTCGCCCGCCGTCTGGAATTCGCTGAATCGCGGAATCTGCCGCCACGCCGAGTACGTAGCCGCGTCCACCACCATGTACTTCTGCTCGCTCGGCGGTACCTTTGCCAAAAATAGCGCCGTCTCCGCCGCGTCGATGATGGCTTCCGTGATCGCCGTCCCCGGCGTCCCCACCGGAGTGTTCGCCGTGAACCCCGCGTACAGCGCCAGTAGATCGCTTTCGATCTTCTGCGCGATCGCCGCTACCGCCGGCTCCATGTAGATCCTCAGCAGATCCGGCACCGCCAGTACCTTCGTTACATCCGGTATCTGGAAGGTCGCTTCCGCGTGCGTGTTCAGCACAATCTGCGCGTTCCCCACGTTCGGATTCTGCGTCTGTACCGTCCCGCCCTCGGCGATGTTGTTCGCCACCATGGTCGGCGGAATCGGCACGTTCACCGTGTCGCCGGCTTGTGCCAGCACCGGCTCGTAATCGCGGTTCACCAGGTTCCCCATCACCAGGTTCCCCACCAGCACTGGCAATGCGTCCACCGCCACCAGTTTCACAATCGCGTTCGCGATGTTACTCGACGTAATAGCTGCCATTCGTTCTCTCCCTTAAATAGTTGGTTTCTTCACTACACCCACGCCGCGGGCATTCCCGCCCTGCATTGGGCCTCTTCACAGCCCCTTCATGGTCTGCGACGCCACGCGCACGATTTCCTCTCGTACCCGCTGCATTTCCTCGGCGCTCATTCCCGGCCGTATCCGCTCCAGCTCCACCGTCTCCCGGCCTACCACCGGAGCTTTCAGGCTCGCCGTCCTCCCCGTGCCCCCGGCAATCCGCGCCGGCAGAAACTCCGGATTTTCGTTCACGAAAGCGCTCAGGTACTCCTTCAACGGCGTTTCGCCGGCCTCGTTGCGGGCTACTAGCCGCCCGTCCTCGGTCCGCACGATCCCGTCCTGCACCGCTCTGAACGCAAGATCGATCTTGCCTACT
This sequence comes from Candidatus Solibacter sp., assembly GCA_025361425.1. GTDB lineage: Bacteria > Acidobacteriota > Terriglobia > Bryobacterales > Bryobacteraceae > Solibacter. Next base: position 11,493 of record JANYAH010000135.1, read on the forward strand.
CCCAAACGCTGCAGTTCCGCCCGTACCGTCGAGCTCCGCTCTGCTTCCACCGCCATCTTGCGGCTGCGCTTGTTCTCTTCCACCAGTTCGTTTAACCGGCGCTCCAGTTGCTCCCGGCGCTTCCGCTCCTCTTGCAACTCCGCCTTGTGCGCCGGCTCCGTCTTCGCCTGTTCGTTGTTCACGAACTCCTGTACCGCCTGCCGCACAATTGCCTGTATGTCGATGCCTTCCATATACCTCCCATTCTGTTGCTTCCCGTGCGCCGAGCCGGCGCTCTTCACTTCGATCTAACTGTCTTCTCTGCGCTTATCTCAGCGTCTCTGCGTCTCTGCGGTGAATAGCCTCCCTATCCCGCGTCGATTTCGTCCGCTACCCGGTTCTTGATCTCCTGCCGCGCGTCGCACAAGTACTTGAATGCCAGCTTCTTGAATACCTGCTTCTTCAACGTCTCCGATGCGATCCCTAAATCCAGCAGCTTCTTGGCGTCGTCCAGTTCGTTGCTGAAATCGCCAATGTCGAATTCGTCCATCCCCGATACATCGATCGATACCTCGTCCCGTCGCGCCTCCGCGATCGCCCGCAGCACCTGCTTCATCGAGTCCTTCAGCATGTCTCCGTACCCGCGCAATACCTCTTGCGTCACGCCGAAGTCTCTCTGCTTGCTGAGCCCGCTCATCCGCACGTCGCTCGACGTTCCCGCTTGGTTCATCAGATAGCAAACACGGTAGATTTCGTCCTTTAACCGGACCAGGTTGTCCGCTGCTATCTGATAAACCTTGCCCTCCGGCTCCGTCCACCCGAATCGGTCTTCTTTGCCGAGTTGGATGAAGTAGCTCTCTCCCATCACTTGGTTCCATTCCTTATCCGAAAAAATTACCGGACTCGCGAACAGCCCCATCGTCAACGCCCAGGAAAGCGCGTTGGACTTGTTGAAGTGTTCTAATTGCAGAAGCGCGGCCTTATTCATCAGCCACAGCCCCTCCGACACTTTCATCTCGAATACCGGCACCCGGCGCTGCGCGGCTAACCCGTGCCGCCCTTCATCCACCAGCTCTGTCGCCTGTGCCTCGCCCGCTTTACGGAAAACTTGATAGTTCTCGCGGTCGTAGTATATCCACCGCGTCTCTTTCTCCCACTTCGCATCCGTTACTTTCGATTGCTGCAGGCACGACGTCCGGATTACTACCCACTCCAGCCCACCCGTCTCGTCGTAGTTCCAATTGATTAGTTCGTCCGCCGAGTATTCACTCAGGTACGCCCGCGATCTCCCGCTCGCGTCCTCTTCCGCCCGCGTTTGCGCCACTCCACCCGCCTTCGGGAAATCCACCACCACGAAACTGCTCCCGCACACCATCACTTCCACAAAACGCTGCCGGAAAAATTCGTGCAGGTTCGTCCCCTTCAAATCGCAGTTGTCCGAAAGCAGGTTATAGAAGCTCTTCGCTCCCGTATCGCTTCCCTCGAACAGTAGCATCGGTTCCCGTCGCATCAGCGTCGCGGCGTACCAGTCCACAATCGACCCCACGTAGTTCTCGTAGAACACTCGCCGCAGCCGTTCCTCGTATACCTGTCCCGGCTCCTTTTGACGCCGCACCAGGTACTCGCACGCGTTCAGCCGCAAGTGCTCTCCGCCCGCGTACAGATCCTTGTATTGCTTCCACATCGCCTTCCGCGCGACGTAATCCGGATGCTCCCGGTTGATGTTTTGCATGTTCTCCACTCGTTAAATACTGAGAAGCGGAAAACACCGCTCCCCGATCTTTCCCCCCGCTCGGCATTCTTGCCACAGCAGGTATCCCAGTGCGTCCGATAGGTGCGTCCGCAATCGGTCGCGGTCTTTATCGATCTGATTCGTGTCCGCCTTGAAACACACCTGCTCCAGGTCCTTCACCAGCTCCTTGCACCTCGGATCCACCAGCAGTCCGATCTTCCCCGACGCCGATCTCAGTTGCCGGTTCGTCAGGTTGATTCGCTCCCGCACGCTCGGGTTGGCCCTCGGCGCCCGGTACTCCACCGTCATGTTCGCGTGTGCCGCAAAATGTTCGCGCACCATGTCGTAATCCGTTGCCCCCGTTGTCTGCTGCTGGTGCCCCGATGCGTCACCGAATACCAACACCCCGGCATCGTGTCTCGGAAACCGCCGCAGGAACTCCTCGCACGCCTGCGTCGTCGTCCCGTGCCGGATCACGATTTCTCCCAACACCTGCACCGTCTCGCCCGCCCGCTGTACAATCAGCGAACTCATCGGATCCACGTTGAAATCCAGCGTCCACAACAATGGCTGGTAGGCGTTCACTCTCACTTCCCGTATGTGCGCGTTGCGGTCGAATGCCGAGTACACCCGGCCTCCGTCCATGCTCAGGTACGACCCCATTACTTCCTGCTGGTAGAACTTCTCGTCGTAGCTATCCTTCAGCCGCTCGTAGAAATCCGCGATCTTTCCCAGCAGGTGCCGGTTTTCAAATGGCTCCGCCAGCACCGTCCCATACCCGGCAACCGGATCTGAAATGAACTTCCGGTATACCCAGTCGTATCCCTTCGGCGTCCACACCCCGAATCCGCACAGCCGCGCCGCCTTCGGATCCCGCAGCCGGCCTTCCAGCCGCAGCCAGGATTCTTCCTGCGTGTACGTCAGCTCGTCCAGCCCGAACCATGCCAGGTTCGTACCCCGCAACCGTTCGAATTCTTCCACCGGCCGGAACAGGATACGCGACCGCGTATCCAGCATTACGAACGTGTTCTCGGCCTTGTTATGCTCGTACGGGATGTCATTGCTCGCCAGAATCTCGATGAACGCCGCCTGCGTCGCATCCCGTAGCATCGGATAAGTCGGCGCTCCCAGAAGCCCCAGCCGCCCTGGATTCATGTAGCTTAGCTTGATTGCCTCGTGACACAGCGCCTGGCTCTTCCCGCTGCCGATCGGACCGGAAAAGCCCTTGAACCTGTTCTCTAACGCGTGAAACTTCTTCTGGGAAGGTAACGGGTCGTAACTTATGTCTAGGTGCTTGATTTGACCGGTTCGACCCATGTAACCTTGATCTCCTTTGTCTCCTCACCGCCGATATCCTTTTCCATCTGCACTAACTTCAGATAGTCCGCCACCGAGGCTTTGAATTCCTCCGTCTTTAACTTTTCCTCCATCTTCTTGATTACATCGGTGAGTACACCGCTCACCCTTAACTTGTTCCTTACTTCCTCCCAGCGCTCGCATTCCTGACAGGATTTGGGAGCCTTCTCTTGTTTTTTACCTTTGTTCACCTTCGTGCTCCTCAAAAAAAAAGGCCTCGCGAAAACTCGCGAAGCCAAACAACCTTTCCCTGACTCGACAATAACACCCGAGGTGTTACCACTAGTCCAAAGAAGTTTTTTAACTAATTGAAAACAGAGGAAATATAAATTTCAATGATTGGTGAACAGATATTTTCCGCCGCTGAATTTCTGCAAATGGAACCGCGGGTTGCCCGCCAGTTGCTCCAGTCGCTCAGCCTTTGGTCCTTCTACCACTAGGTAATACCGGTTCTCGCTGCCCCATAGCCGCTGGAATTCCGCGTCGTCGATAAACACGTCCCGCGGCGCCTCTGGTGCGTACGATCCGTAATCCAGATTGTTTACCCGCCCATTCAGTAGATACGCCCGGCGGTTCGTGTAGAAAAAAACCGACGAGAAAGTGTAATATTGGTCGTCCACAATCAACTTGCCAGCCGGTGCCGCCAGTAGCGCTTCCGCCAACGGTCGCGACGACATATACGGATCGAACACCACCAGCGCCATCCGCGCCGCATGGAAAAACAACACCATCATCCCCACCAGTGCCGCCGTCGCCCCCCGCCGCCGCCACGCCCCCCACGTCCCCACCGCGAATGCCAGTCCCGCTACCACCAGCGGCCCCCGTAAGTACGCGAACGATGCCATCGTCAAATCCGTCATGTGCCCCAGCGATAGCGTGTACACATCCGGATTCTGGCTCAGCGCCGACGCGATATCCCCCGGCGCTGCCAGGTTCCGCACCATCCACAGAATCGCGCAGATCGCCGCCAGCGCCAGCGCCGTCACCACCCCGATCGTTCGCCTCCCCCACTTCAGCCACCCATGCCCGCTCGCCATCGCGCATCCCAATAACAGCGCTAGCGCCGGATAGCACGGCATCGAGTAATACTCCTGCGTGGTCGAAAACGTGAAAAAGGTCAGGATGAATCCCGCCCAGCACAAACACAACAGCCGCACCCGCGACGCCCGGTCCGCTCCCCGGTACTTCAACCCGAGCGCCGCTGGAAAATACAGGCTCCACGGAAAAAACCACAGCAAGTGAAATAGCCAGAAATAGGCCCGCGGCACCGTGTTGTAGTCCCGCGGATACCGCAGATTTAGAAACCGCAGCACGTGCTCATTGAGGAAGTAAAACCAGAAGAACCCATGATATGAGCCCTTCTCGCTATGCATCGTGATATCGAAGTACGGCGGATTGCGCAGTGTCGCCAGTACGTGCCACGGCCCCGCGATTGCCAGCGCCAGCAGCATCCCCCACATCACCTGCAGTCGCCGCCACGTCCGCGCCACCAGTAACTGCTTCGTCAGCCCCAGATACAGTAGCCCCGTCGCTACTGGGAACGCCGCCGCGATCAATCCCTTTAGCAGCAGTCCCGCGCCGATCGCCGCCCACATCGCCATCGCCCACGCCGCCGGATGCCGCTCCTCTTCCTCCAGCGCTCGCACCATCCCCCACAGCGCTATCGTGATCGTGAGCGTTAGCATCACATCCGGAATCAGGATGCGCGTGAACAAAAACAGCCCCACGCTCGTCCCTAGCACCAGGCCCGCCCGCAACCCCACTCGCCGCCCGAATGCCCACGCCCCAAACCGCGCCGTCACCCAGCACAACAGTACCGTGCTCAAAGCGATCGGTATCCGCGCCGCCCAGTCGTGTGCCCCGAATATGGCGAACGACACCGCCATCATCCAGTATTTCAAGGGAGACTTTTCGAGGTACGCCACCCCGTCCAGCCGTGCCGTCACCCAGTCGCCAGATTGCAGCATGTTGCGCGCAATCTGCGCCTGCACCGCGTCCACATCGTCCATCAGTGAAGGCGGGCTCACCATGCAGCCAATGAATATCGCCGCCGCCACCACCGCGACAATTATCTGGTAGCGAAGACCCGCGCGTTTGCGTGCGGAGCCGCTTCCGCCTCTGCCGGTACCTCCACCTTCCATCTCTTCATCCACAGAAAAAGCGTCAGCAGGCCCCATAAGTGATATCCGGCATTGATTCGCCTCTCCATATGATCGCGGATCAATGCCTCAATCGCGCGCCCGTCGAAAATACCCGTCGCCGCGATTGCCTCCGGCGTCACCGTGTCCATCAACAATCGCCGCAGCGCGCCCCGGAACCAATCGTGCGTCGGTATGTCAAAACCCGTCTTCTTGCGCTTCAGCACCGTCTCCGGCAGCTTGCCCCGCATCAGTTCCCGCAGCACGAACTTCTGCGTCCCCCCGCGGATCTTTAGCCGTTGCGGCAGCCCGGCCGCGAATTCCACAATCCGGTGATCCAGGAACGGCGGACGCACTTCCAGAGAATGCGCCATGCTCATCCGGTCCGTCTTGTACAATATATCGTCCGGTAGATAGTAATTCTGATCCACCGTCAGATACCGCTGCAGCACCCCTTGCGGCGCCATCTTCAGCTCGTCAACCAGTCTCCGCAACCCGCTGCCATTCGTCCCCGGCCGGATCTCCGCCAGTTGCTCCGGCGAGAACGTCCCGTTCCAGAAAAAGTGCGCTTCATCCGGATCCAGCAGGCTCCCTTCCAGCCACCGCTTCAGCTTGTATTCCAGGCTGATTTTCTCGTCGGACACCGGCATGTACCGCTCCAGCGCGCCGCGCATCAGTCGCCGCAACCCCCTTGGCGCCAGCCGCCGGAGCGGCCGCACCAGCCGGTCCGCCTGGTAAGTCAGATATCCGCCGAATAATTCATCCGCGCCCTCGCCCGAGAGCGCCACCGTCACGTGCCGCCGGCTCATCCGCGAGAGGAACCACACCGGCAGCGCCCCCGCGTCCGCGCTCGGTTCGTCCGAATAGTACGCGAAGTCCTCAATCGCGCTCTGCAACTCCACTTCCGGGTTCAAATCGAATTCGTGATGGTCCGTCCCGTACTTGCGCGCAATCTCCCGGAAGTACGGGCTTTCGTCGAAACTCCGCCCTTGAAACGAAACCGAGAACGTCTTCAGTTTCCCCGCCGTCTGTCCCGCCGCGTAGTGCAGAATTGCCGACGAATCCAGGCCCCCGGATGCCCACACCCCCAGCGGAACGTCCGCAATCAGATGCTCCCGCACCGCATCGTTCAGCAGCCAGTCCAGTTCCTCTTTAGCCGCGCCCAGCGAGATCCCTCGCGTCCCGCCTGAAGGAATTTTCCACCACGCTTCGCTGTGCAACTTCCCGTGCCGCCATTCCAGTAAGTGCCCCGGCGCCACTTTCCTTATTCCCCGGATCAGCGTCTGTGTCCCCGCCACGTAGTTCAGCGATAGGTACGTGTCCAGCGCGTCCAGATCCAGATGCCGTGGTACCTCCGGATGCTCCAGGATCGCCTTCAGTTCCGATCCGAAATACAGCTCCTCGCCCCTGCAATAGTAGTACAGCGGCTTGATCCCCATCCGGTCGCGCACCAGCACCAGCCGCTTTTTAGACTCCGTCCACAACGCCACCGCAAACATCCCGCGCATCCGCGTAAAACACGCCGTGTCCCATTCTAGGTAGGCCCGCAGCACCGTCTCTGTGTCGCAGTTGGAATGGAAACGATGACCTAGCCCCTCTAACTCCGCCCTAACTTCCCTATGGTTGTAGATTTCTCCGTTGAAGACAATGGCCGTATCCCGATCGTCACTCAAGATAGGCTGGTCCCCGCCTTCCAGATCGATGATCTTCAGCCGCACCGCGCACAACGTCGCTTCGCTGCCTTCGTACACACCCTGCTGGTCTGGCCCGCGATGCGAAATCGCTTCAGTAATCCGCTCGGCAACGCCCTTACTGACGCCAGTCCTGCGATGTGTAAACCCCGCGATTCCACACATTTACGTCTAAATCCCCGTTCGCTTACCAAAACCGGTTCGATCCGTTCTGGTTTTGTGTTGAATATACCACACTAGCCGCCAACTCCGTAGCCATCTACCCCCAAACGCAAGCCTCTTTATGGCTACCCCTCCGCGTCCTCCACGCTAAAAACAAACCACTTGCTCCTGACCACCTTGTTCTACCCTCAATTGACCCCCGGGCCACCGCCCGGGCCCGCCAACCTCTATCTACAGAAACCGTTCACCGCCGAACAGTTCAGCGCCACCCAGTGGACTAGGCGCGGGGCCGTTTTTTTCGGCGCGTCCGCGGGCGTTATGCGAGAATACAGGACTGATGACTGAGTTACCCTTGAACACCTTCCCCGCTGCCACTGCGCACATCCTGGCAGAGAAGATCCGCACCAAGCGTGCCCGCGTCGGCGTCGTCGGACTAGGATACGTCGGGCTTCCCCTCGCCGTGGAGTTCGCCAAGGCCGGCTTCACGGTCACCGGCATCGATATCAGCGAAGAGAAAGTGCGCCGTGTCAACGCGGGGGATTCCTACATCGGGGATATTCCCACCGCCACCCTCGCGCCCCTGGTCGAATCGGGCAGATTGTGCGCCACCACGGATTTCTCCGCCGTCCTCGAACTCGACACCATCAATATCTGCGTCCCCACACCCCTGCGCAAAACCAAGGACCCAGACATGAGCTTCATCGTGTCCTCCTGCGCTGAGATCGCACGCTTCTTCCATGCCGGCCTCCTGGTGATTCTCGAATCCACCACCTATCCCGGAACCACCGATGAGCTCGTTTTGCCCATGCTCGCCAAGAGCGGACTTCAAGTCGGGCAGGATTTCTACCTCTGCTTCTCCCCCGAGCGCGTGGACCCCGGCAATCCCAAGTACCAGACTGCCAACATCCCCAAGGTGGTGGGCGGCTGCACCCCGGCATGCACGGAAATGGGACGCCTGTTCTATGCTCAGGCCCTGGAACAGGTCGTGCCGGTCAGCTCCACCCAGGTCGCCGAGATGGTCAAGCTGATGGAAAATACCTTCCGTATGATCAACATCGGCTTGGCTAACGAAATGGCCCTCATGTGCGACCGCATGCGCATCAATGTCTGGGAGGTAATCGACGCCGCCGCTACCAAGCCCTTCGGATTTATGCCTTTCTATCCCGGTCCCGGGCTCGGTGGCCACTGCATCCCGATCGATCCGTTTTACCTGTCCTGGAAGACCAAACAGGCCGGCATTGAAGCCCGCTTCATCGAACTCGCCGGTTACATCAACGGCCAAATGCCTCACTTTGTCGTGGACAAGGTGCAGGACGCGCTCAACGACGCCTCTAAACCCGTCAAGGGCTCGAAGATTCACGTCATGGGCGTCGCCTACAAGCGCGACATCGACGACATGCGGGAATCTCCCGCCCTCGACGTCATGATGCTGCTCCAGCGCCGTGGCGCCATCGTTACCTATAGCGACCCGCACGTCCCGCGCCTCCATCTAGAGGGGGTGGACCTGGTATCCGTGCCCGAATCCGCCGCCGCCGCCGCCGATTGCGTGGTCATCATCACCGATCACCACTCCTTCGACTATCCGGGGCTCGTCGAGCGCTCCTGCCTCATCGTGGACACGCGCAATGCCCTCAAGGGTATCAACTCAACTAAAATCGTCCGTTTGTAACATTTGTGGCTTTTCACCGTAGTTCTAAAGAGACACCTGACACCTGGTTGACAACGGTCTCGAAAGTCCGCACTCTAGAGATGTAGGATTAGCGAGGTGGTTATGAAGCTGGTGTGGAAACTTTCTCTCTCCGTGGCTGTCCTCGCGCTTGGTGCGTTTCCCGCACTTGCGCAACCCGTAATTTCCGCCAAGTCCGGCGTGGTCTCCTACGTCATCGGCAAGGTGATGGTGGGCGATCAGGTCGTCAAGCCGTCGGAAACTAAATTGACCGAAGTTAAGGAGAACGCCGTCCTGCGCACCGAAGAAGGACGGGCGGAAGTCCTGCTGACCTTGGGCGCCATCCTGCGCACCGGCGACAACGCCAGCTTCAAAATGCTCACCAACCGCCTCATTGACACCCGGGTGGAACTGCTCACCGGCACCCACATCGTCGAGGTGGCGGAAGTTCAGAAGGACAACAACCTGACCCTGGTTGTCAAGGATGCCACGGTGGTGATCACCAAGCGCGGCCTCTATCGCTTCGATGTCGATCAGTCCCGCATCAAGGTGTTCGAAGGCGTATTGGGCGTCACCGTGAACGGCCAGAGCACTCTGGTGGGCGCGGGCAAGATGGTGGATAGCACCACGGCCTCGGTCGAGAAGTTTGACAAGGAAGCCACCGATGCCATGGACCACTGGGCCCAGCGGCGCGCCGAACTCGTCGCCATGGCGAACGCTTCTTCCGCCAAACAGGTGCACGATTACGGCTGTACGCCGAACAATTTCGCCTCCACCAACCGCACCTCCGGCCCCTGCAGCAACTCCTGCAACACCTGGCGCTACAACCCCTGGTACGGTCTGGTCACCTACATCCCGTGCGGAGCCAACATCTACAGTCCCTACGGTTACCGCTACTGGAGCCCGGACAACGTAATGCGGGCCTATTACGTGCCCCCGTCGCCTAGCTACAACGGTGGTGGATTCGGCGGCAACCCCGGCAGTTACTCCGGGATGTCGCAGACCTCCAGCGGATACTCGGGCGCCATGGCGACCTCCACGGGTTCCGTGTCCTCCTCGACGGCCGCGGTTTCGTCCGGCACCAGCACCTCTTCGTCGGCGGGCACCGCTTCCAGTGGACAAGGCGCTTCCGGCGGCGGACGCGGAAAATAAGTGTCGCTGCTTTACCCGCCCCGCCCTCACCCTTACAGAAAATCGGCCCGTCCCCAAAGAGGACGGGCCGAAGCTGTTTCATGGCGTTGACAATTCCGTGTGCCGCGAATTGCGCAGGCTGGCCGCTATCCTTCCGTGCGCAGGGGGCGGTAGCGGCGGGAGGCGCGGAGGCCGATCAATTCGGCGACCTCTCCCAGCAGGTTAGGGAGGTTCTCCGTGTAGATCGAGAGGTTGTGCCGGCAAGGTGCGGGCCGGACCTTGCGGGACGGTTCGTAGGAGGTCACTTGGGCGGTCGCAGGGCGATAGTCCTTGACTCGGGCATATGCCAGCACATTGCGCGGCACGTTGGTGTCGCTGAGTACCAGCGAATACCGCCCTTCGTCCAATTTCGAAAGCGCTTCCGCCGGAGATGCGGCTACATCCACCAAGTATCCACCAGCTTGTAAGATGGTTTGCAAAGCCAATCGTGGTGCAAGATCGCCATGCACCAATAGAACTCGGGCCAGGTCTAGCGCCCGGCCGGAACCGCTGCTGCTTGGGAGCAAGCTGGGTACCTTACGCATCTGTTATCTAGCTATACTGTAACCGGGAATAGGCGATTTTGACCCTTTTTTTTCAGTAGATTGGTCGGCTTTTACGGATGTCGTCCAGGCGCGGAGATTTTAGGCGAGCACGCCCATTCGGCCTTCCTCGTAGTCATCCACCGCTTGCACCAACTCCTCCTTGCTGTTCATAACAAACGGGCCATACCGAGCCACGGGCTGTCCAATCGGTTCACCGGCGAGTAACAGCAGGCTGAGCCTGCACGCCCCGGAGTTGGCGATCTGTACGCCGTCTCCCCCGCGGTCGAAAAGTACCATCTGATGCTCCCGGGCCTCCGTTTTGTCGAATTGTCCCATCCCTTCAATCACATAGGCGAAGGCGTTACTAGTCTTGGGGATAGCCTGCTCGAACCTGGAGCCGGGTTCTAGCGTGAGGTGCAGAAAGAGGATTGGAATCCGCGTATCTATCACACCTTTGCCGCCCATGGTCTCGCCGGAGATTACCTTGGCGGTTACCGTGGCCTCCGGGTTGTGGACCACCGGAATCCTCGCCGATGGTGTGTCCTGGTAGCGCGGCGAAGTCATCTTGTCTTTTTTAGGCAAGTTCACCCAAAGCTGGAAGCCATGTAGTGTACCTCCATCACGTATAAGGGTTTCGCCGGGTAGTTCGGAGTGTACCAGACCGCTTCCGGCGGTCATCCACTGGACGTCGCCAGGTCGGATCGTCCCGTGGTTGCCCCAAGAGTCGCGATGCTGCATTTCGCCGTCCAGCAGGTAGGTCACCGTCTCGAAACCGCGGTGTGGGTGGGGTGGAAACCCGCGGGCTTCGCCGGGCCCGAGGGCCGTCGGCCCCAGGTGGTCTAACAGTAGAAACGGGTCCAGCTCCATCAGGTCTGTTCCGGGGAAGGCCCGCCGGAGATCCACCCCGTCCCCATCCTGCGATGAGGCCGCGCTGAATACCTTGGTCACTGCTCGATACGTCATTGGTTTATCTCCACGTCAAGATAATTGATGCTAGACTCAGTGCTAGGATTCAACATGGAAGCGACCGGTATTCACCTGTGGTTGGTATTGTGGAAGGCCTATGAGGCGGTTCGCCGCCACGCCGAACGGCACATCTACTCGCTGGGTCTGGGGTTCTCCGATTTCGCCGTGCTGGAGGCGCTGCTTCACAAAGGGCCGACTCCCGTGAACACGATTGGGGAACTGGTACATCTTACCAGTGGATCGATCACGGCGGCGATCGACCGTCTGGAGCGGAAATCGCTGGTGGAGCGGTGCACCGTTCCAGCGGATCGGCGGGCGCGGGTCGTCCATTTGACGGACGCAGGCCGCAAACTGATCGAGTGCGCATTCGGGCATCATGCGGCCGCGCTGGAGGCCGCCACCAGCGGGCTGACCGCTGCGGAGCGGGGCGAGGCGGTCGCCCTTCTGAAGAAGCTGGGACTCGGTGCGCAGGCCAAAGGTATTCCGGAATACCGCGGGCTGCCTGCCAAGCCATTTTCACCAGCCGATCAGGCCAAGCTGGCGTCATGATAGAGAGATGACTCAAATGCAGGAACGCTGGCAAGGCGTGTCCCTGCCCGGGGATTATCTTCTCGTACGGTGGTTGAGCGGCGATGATGCCGCTGCGTTTTTTGAAACTTCGCTCGCGCTGGATGGCCGCCGCGCTGTGGTCAAGTTGCTACCGGAGTCCGCGGTGGATGCCGCCGCGCAGCTCGCCTTGTGGCAGCGCACGCGCTTGTTGCGGCATCCCAATCTGCGCGAGCTGCTGGATTGCGGGCGCGCCGAACGCTCGGGTGAAACCGTACTCTACGCCGTCTTTGAATACGCCGACGATACGCTCGCCAGCGCGCTCGCCCAAGCGCCCCTGACGGAATTGGAAGCGCGCGAAGTGCTCCTCGCGGTGCGCGATGGGTTGTCCTGCCTACAGGCCCAGGGGTTGGCTCATCCCGCGCTCGATCCGGACCACGTGTTAGCCGTGGGCGAGGCCATCAAGCTGTCCAGCGATGCCCTGTGCGAAGCGGCCGCCGACACACCGTACACCGACGCGCTGCGCGCATTCTGGTACAAGATCTCACCCTGCACACTGGCGCGGAGCGCGGACATATTCGCCCAAAGCTTGGGCGATCCCACCGGCCCGACGCCCGCGCAGCCCCCACTCCCGGCTGAAATCAAGCCGATCGCGGATGTCGCGGTGCGGCCACTCGCGCTCAATGCCGCGCCACCCGTGCCACTCGCCTCCGGTTCCACGCCTCGCCCGCCCAACCGTTTTCCCAAGTGGATCCTGGTGGGTGCCGCCGGAGTCATACTGCTGATCCTTGGCCTGAATCTCCGCCGCGGTCCCGAGACGCCAGTGGAACCGGCTCGTGTGCCCCATTCCGCACCGGTTGTTGCGGCGCCCCCCGTTCGCCAGGCGAGCCCGCTCGCGGAAACGATAGCCAAGCCGGCCTCGAAGCCGGCAGCAAAGCCGGCCCAGCCTGGCAAAAGAGTGTGGCGCGTAATCGCCTTCACTTACCGGACCCACGATGCCGCCGCCCGGAAAGCGGATCAGGTAAACCAGCGCCATCCCAATCTCGAAGCCACGGTATTTTCGCCGAAGGAGAAGAAAGGCTTCTACCTGCTTGCGCTCGGCGCACCCATGACGCGCGAGAATGCGGTCCGCCTGCAAAAGAGGGCGCGCGCCGCTGGTGTGGCGCGCGACGTGTACGTGCACAATTTCCTGGATTGACCAACTACAAAAAGCCGCCTAAAACACGGCTCCATTCATTGTGGGGCAGTCCCCCTGGACGGCGGCCGACGCCCCCGTCGGCCTGCTCGCGCCTGCAAGGTGCTGACCCCGTTCGAAGAGGGCGGCCCGCGCACGCCAGGGGGTCTGCTCCACAGCGGAACTCGCGAGAAATGACCCGGCCTTGCTCACGAAACCCGATCCAGCGACCCGCCGACGTCCGGGATGATAACGTGCTCCCTACTTGCGGTTTGCGGATTCAGGCGCGGCGTTTCTTGTTTGTCACTCTATCCGGCCGCAAGTGGGTCATTCTTGGCGAGCCGACGCAAGTTTGGTTATAGGCTGTGGCAGAGTTGACAGCCGGCCTCAGGCGTCGCAGTCAGGGCATGACCGCGCATGTCGGACGCGGCATGGGCAAGCAGGATGGTGGCCTTGCGGGCGTTGAGTTGTAGGAACGTAGCCGCCTCGCGATCGCAGCGGATGAGCCGGCCGCCCGCCGGGCGCAAGCCTTCATCCGGCCGTGGCGGAACGTCCCCGCCGGCTTCGCCCCGCAGCCAAGTGGCGACCGCCACAGCGTTGGCGGATGCGAACTCGCCGGTCTCCGTGCCGCGCAAATGCCGCGCCGCCCCTTGGCCCAGATCGAGCGCCGCCGTCCGGCTCGCGGCATAGCCGCCGGCGATAATCACCACCACCGCGGCAGCCACGGCGAGCGCCCGGCGGGGGCACTCCCAGCGCTTCGCAGGCGCGAACCCGAGGCGAATTCCCAGGGCGTTCGGGGCCGCCACCCGGGTCAATTCACCCGCCAATTGCCGTTCCAACCAGTCAGACATGCGAACTTCCTTTCCAGTGCGACAGCCGCCGCCCCAGCGCCTTGTGGGCGCGATTGAGGCGCGACGCGACGGTCCCCATGGAGCAGCCTAGTACTTCGGCGATCTCCTCATACGTTAGTCCCTCGGTGTAGCGCAGCACCACCACGATGCGCTGGTCGGCGGGTAGTTTCTCAACGGCGCCCTGAACTCGCCCCCTCATCTCCGAATGCAACAGACCGTGCAACGCGTCGCCCGGCGCGCGCAGCACCGCCATGACTTTGTCCGCCATCGGAATCAGACGCCAGGATCGACGCTTGTGATCCAGGCAGCGATTGACCACCAGACGGTACACCCAGGTGCTGAAGCTGGAATCGCCGCGGAACTCGGCCATCGAGGAGAAGAGCTTGAGAAAGGTGTCCTGGGCGATGTCCATAGCGAGCGCTTCATTGCCGCTGAAGCGCAGGGCAATCGAGTAGATTTGGTCCTGGTAGGTCTCAAACAGGGCGCGAAAGGCGTCCCGCTCACCGCGGCGGCACCCCTCAATCAACTCCCGATCCGACCCTTCCATCACCATCCAGGTCATGAGACGATGATAACTCGATTTTCTTCTTTAAAAATGAATCTTGGCGCCTAACTGGATCTTGCGGGAACTGCTCGATACGGAGTTTCGGATGCGGCCAAAAGTCGAACTCGTGATGTCCGTGGTGGGCCCGCCGAAGCTCGGAGTATTGGTCAGGTTGGCGGCGTCGGCGCGAATTTCGAGCTTGACGCGCTCCGTCACGGGCACGTGCTTCAGCAGCGAAGCATCGATTTGAAACCAGTGAGGTCCGATGAAGAAATTGCGGCCGGTATTGCCGAACTGACCGGCGCTGGGTGCGGAAAATTTTGCTCGCTCGGCGGCGTCGAAGTACCACAGCAAGCCGGAAGCGGTATCGGTGAACGCCGAACCATCGCCGCGGCTGCAACCCGTGCAGTTGGCGGTGGACTGATTCACGTTGCTGACCGTGTTCGCGCCGGCGAATGCCGTGAAAGGACGGCCGCTGGTGATGCGGCCCAGCCCCGTGACTTCCCAGCCGCCAAGTACGCGTTCCACTATGCCGCTGGCGTTGTGCAGGAAGTACTTGCCCTTGCCGAAGGGAAGCTCCGCGACCACGTTCCACTGGAACACGTGGCGGCGGTCGAAATCGCTGTACGCATAGTTGAGGCGCCGGTTGTTGATGTCGAACGGGGTATCGGCCGCGGTGGCAGCGTTGCCGACGCCCACCACCGTAATCGTGGGGTCGAACGAGCGCGTATCCAGCGACTTGGACAAGGTGTAGGCGATGTTGAAGGAGATGCCCTGGGAGAGGCGGCGCGTCAACTGCGCTTCCAACCCGTGATAGGTGGAAAAGTCATTGGAGTCGAGCACGTTCAGGCTGGTGAACTGCGGGTACGGAAGGAAGACGAACGGCTGGCCGGCGGAGAGTTGCGTCACCGATACGCCGTTCTGCAAACGCGTAGCTAGGGAACCAGCCAGACCGCCTACCGAATTCAGGCTCAGGTTGGAAGTAAACAGGCGGCGCACCATTTGGGAGCCGGATTCGCCCGCGTTCAGGCGCGTATCTTTCGTCAACAGGTTATTGATCAGCGTAGATTCGCCGCCGGCCTTCACGGTGTTGAAGGCGTCCAGGAAGCCGTTGGTGAAGATCTGGGTCTGGTTGACGTTGTAGGCGCCCAGCAGGTGATAGCCGCGGCGGCCGATGTAGGCGATATCCACAATCGTGTTACGGGCCACTTCCCGTTGAATGTTAAATGCCCACTGGTGGGTGCGGGGCGTTTTGAGGTTAGGATCGATCACCGTATTGGAGGCGGAGGAGAATGCCGTCGGCTGCAGCAGGCTGCTGGGTTTCGCGGTGGGGGCATTCAGCGCCGGCAGGTTGGCGAGGCGTCCGCCGCCCTGGCCGAAATCGGTATTGATGGCCGCGAACGCGGCTCCTGGCAGGTTGGGCAGAATGGCCGATGCTACCACGAAATTGTTGATCCGGTCGTAGGCGATGCGGTAGTTGCCGCGAACCGACGTTTTGCCGGTGCGGAACGGGTCCCAAGCGAAGCCCAGAGACGGGCCGATATTGCCCAATTGGTTCTTGAAGAGTTTGCCGGGCACCCACGCCACGGTGTTGCTGGCCGTGCCGCCGGCAACCATTGCCTGGTTAGGGACCAGGATGTTGTTATTCGGCGAATTCGGCGACAGGCGGATCTCGTAACGCAGGCCCAGATCCACGGTGAGGTTGGGACGCACCTTCCAGGTATCCTGGGCGTACATTTCGTATTCCGGATAGCGCGTATCGAACCGGAAGGTGCTTTTCGTCCACTGGTCGCCCTGGGCGACGAAGCCGCGGTCGATCTGGCCCACGCGGCCCAATTGGAAATTGATGTGCGACTGGAACAGGCCGCGGTCGAAGGTGGTATTGAGATCGGCGGGCAGTCCGAACGTAGCGGGGTCCACGGTGTTGATGCTGGTGGAAAAGCTGACTTCTTCCGCGGCATTGAGGCCGGCCACGCTGCCCCGAATGTCCTCTTCGCGGACGCGCCGCAAATTAGCGCCGAACTTGAATGCATGGGCGCCGCGGAAGTAAGCGAAGTTGTCCACCACCTGCCAGGTGCTGACCACGCGCGAGTTGCCGAAATAGTACTGCGCGGTATTGTCCACGGGGGTTCCGTTAAAGGAAATTTTGTCGATCGATTCCGGCTGCCCGAAGATGGGGTCGTAGCGGTTCTGGCCGATGACGAGTTCGTTGGTCATCCTGCTGGTGGGGGTAAAGCGCCAGTTGACGGCGAAGTTGCGCGGGCCGCGTAGCGTGTTGACTTGGCATGGGCCACCGGGGAAGATGGGCTGGCCGCCGTTGCCGACGTCGCACAGACTGTTGTCGCGGCCCCAGGCGACACGGCCGTAGAGGGTGTTCTTGCCGTTCAGTATCTGGTCGAGTTTAATGGTCTGATCGTGCTGGCGCTCCGATGCCTGCGCGCTGAAGGTGTAGCCTGCGGTGTTGAGACCGTCGCCGGTGGTGAAGGTGTTGGGCAGTGGCGCATTCTTGATTTCCGCCTGCACCATGGGGTCGAGCCCGATGCGCTGGGGGTCGCTCTGCCCGATGTTGTAAGTGCCGATGTTCAGGCCGGGCAGGGGATTGCCGGCGGCATCCACCGATGCCGTGGTGGTTCCGGCAGGCTGGTTGCGGCCGCCTTTCACGTAGCGCAGCAGGCCGGTGCGGGCAGTGGCGGTGTAGACGGTGCGGCTGGTGGCGCGGCTGGAGCGGGCGCGCAACGCCTGAATCTGGGCAAAGAAGAACGTCTTGTTCTTGACGATGGGCCCGCTGAGGCCGCCACCGAAAATATTCTGCTGGAGCTGCGCCTTGCCGAGGTTGTCGAGGTTGTTCTCCCACTCGTTGGCGTTCAGGCGCGGCGTGCGATAGAACCAGAAGCCGTCACCGTGGAAGCTGTTGGAGCCGGAGCGCGTGATCATGGCCACCTGGCCGCCACTGTTGCGGCCATTCTCGGCGGTGTTGTTGCCGGTGAGAATGCGCATTTCTTCCAGCATGTCCGGGTTGATCCGGAAGGACGTGGTGTTGCTGCCGCCCTGGCTGGTATCGTTGACGTCAATGCCGTCCAGGGTATAGTTCCAGGAGCGGTCGCGTGCGCCGTGAACGTGGATACCGCCGCCCGTGGGAGAGCCGCTAACCACGCCCGGCTGGGTGATGACCAGGTCCAACGGATTGCGGCCGCGCGAGCCCACAATGGGGAGGTCCTTCACTGCGGTGCCCGAAAGGAGGTTGCCGTAGTTACCGGAGTTACTCGTCTGCACGGTTTCGGCCGAGGCCCCCACTTCCACGGTATCGACGACGGTGCCCACTTCGAGCTTCACGTTGACGGTGGTGGGCTGCCCGATGTTGACCAGATTGCCGCGTGAACTGAATTTGCGGAAGCCCTGGAGTTCCACGTCGATCTGGTAGGCGCCGGACTGTACGGCCTCGAAGGCGTAAGTGCCGGCCGCGGATGTGCGGGCTTCGAAGGTCTGACGCGTGCCTTCATTGATCAACTTGACTGAAGCTTCGGGCACGACGGCCCCGCTGGAATCCTGCACGGTCCCGAGAACCCGTGAAGTTGTGCCTTGGCCGAAGGCGGCAGCGCATGCACACGCAAATAGCACGAGAGAAAAGAACCCTCTATTACCCATACGGGCGAGCATAACAGATACCTTGCTGCCGCGTAAAGCGATGGTGGGACAGACTATCGCCATGCGTGGTCTGTCAACCCTGTTATGAGCAGGGCAGGTTGGCAGGTTGACTGACCACCAACATCGATCGTCCGTCCTACCTTCGGATTGTAGTTGATGCGCGGTTGTCTTATGATGAATGTGCCCCCCGATGAGCCAACCATGAGCAGGTCCGGCTACTCCGCGATGGCGCTGACCCTCTTCGGCGCGTGCGCTGCCTGGGCGCAAACCCCTCCCGCGCCGCCTCAAACCCCCGCCAGGGCCGCGGCGGAAATGGCCACGCACGATGAGCCGGCGCTGTTCCAGGCGCGGGTCAACCTGGTGATGGTGCCGGTGGTAGTCCGCGACCGCCAGGGCAAGGCGCTAGGCAACCTCAAGCAGGAAGACTTCCAACTGTTCGACAAAGGCAAGCCGCAGTACATCGCGCGCTTTTCCATGGAGAGGGCCGCGGGCCGCCTCAACAAAACGGGCGCCCCCGCACCCGCCCCCAACCCCGGCAAGCCGTCCGAGGAAAAAGCCGCGGCCGACCTGCCGGACCGCTTTATCGCCTATCTGTTCGACGACGTGCACATGAAGTTCGGCGATCTGGCGCACTCGCGGGATGCCGCTGGCCGTCACATCGATAACGCCCTGCGCACTACCGACCGCGCCGCGATTTACACTACCTCGGGCCAGACCGTCCTCGATTTCACCGACGACCGCGCCCAGTTGCACGAGGCGCTCGGCAAACTGCGCATGCGCCCGGTCACCGGACAAGGCGGCAACCGCTGCCCCAACATGACGTATTACATGGCGGACCTGATCCAGAACAAGCACGACCCCACCGTCCTGAATGCCGCGACGCGGGATGTCATGGCGTGCGCCAGCATCCCCGATGTGCCTACCGCACAGCAGATGGCTCAGGCGGCCGCGGCCCAGGAACTGAATCTCGGCGATCGTGAGACGCGCCTCGCCATGGGCGTGATTAACGGTCTGGTGCGCCGCCTGGCGGCCTTGCCGGGGCAGCGCTCCATCATCCTGGTCTCTAACGGCTTTGTGACTCTCGCGGAGCATTCGATTGAAAAAACCGAGATCATGGACCGCGCCATTCGCGCCAGCGTGTTGATCAACTCGCTGGATGCGCGCGGTCTTTATACGGATAATCCCGATATCACGCGCTCCGGCACCAACTTTCTTACGGATCGCATCCTCAATCAGATGGAGCGCGAGACCAACCGCGCCCAGTCCGATGTGATGGCGGAACTGGCCGCGGGCACGGGCGCCACCTTCTTCCAGAACAGTAACGATCTGGACGCCGGGTTCGCCCGTCTGGCGGCGGCTCCGGAATATTATTATCTCCTGGCCTTCTCTCCGCAGAATCTGAAAATGGACGGCAGTTTCCATACCCTCAAGGTGACGCTGAAAGGCGTGAAGGATGTCAGCGCCAATGCGCGCACCGGCTACTATGCGCCGCGCCATCTGGAGAATGCCATCGAGACCGCCAAGCGCGAAATTGAAGAGGCTCTGTTCTCGCGAGAGGAGATGAGCGATATCCCCGTGGAATTGCATACCCAATTCTTCAAGTTGGGTGAGGACAAGGCGCGGGTTGCCCTGGTCGTCAAGGTGGATGTCAAACGTCTTAAGTTCCGCAAGCAAGACGATCGCAACTGCAACGAACTGACGGTGGTAGCGGGCCTGTTCGATCGCAACGGCGTGTATGCGGCGGGCAATCGGAAGAAGATTGAGATGCGGCTGCTGGACGAGACGGTGGAAAAGCGGCTGGGCGGAGGCTTGACCATCCGCTCTAGTTTCGATGTCAAGCCGGGCACTTATTCGGTCCGGCTGGTGGTCAGGGATGTCGAAGGACAATCGATGTCGGCGCAGAACAGCGCCGTCGAAATTCCGTACTAAGAGGTGTAGCATGCAATTCCAGCGCACGATGCTGTTGAGCGGAATTCTTCTTCTGGCGAGCGCTCTGGCACCGGCCCAACAGGTCTCGCCTCAGGTAACGCCGCCGGTGATCCGGACGGAAACCAAGCTGGTGCTGGTGGACGTAGTGGTGACCGGCAAAAAGGGCGTGTATGTCGAAGACCTGGAATTGAAGAATTTCAAGGTCTGGGAAGACAACAAAGAGCAGCAACTCAAAACCTTCTCCTCCGGCGCCGACCCGAACGGTCCCGGCGGCCAGAAGCGCTACATTGTTCTCTTCTTCGACAACTCCTCCATGGCGATGGGGGAGCAGGTGCAGGCGCGCCAGGCCGCCGCGCGTTTCATTGAATCCAATGCCGGGCCGGACCGGCTGATTGCGGTGGTGAACTTCACCGTCGGCATGCAGATTGCACAGAACTTCACCGGCGACATCGACCGGCTGAAGCTGGTGGTGAGCAGTATCAAGGCCTCCGCCGTGGCGCCTGGACCCGAACTGGCGAGTCTTGGTGGCGGCCCCCGCCTGGGCGGCGGAATTGGCGATTACGGCGCCCGCAGCATGCTGCTCGCTTTACGCAATTTGGCCAGGAACCTGACCGATGTCCCGGGGCGCAAGAGCCTCATCCTGTTCACCTCCGGTTTCCCGCTCAGCTACGAAGCGCGTTCGGAAGCCAACGCGGCCATCGATTCGTGCAACAAGGCGAACGTGGCCATTTATCCCATCGACGCGCGCGGCGTCAGCGGCCGCATGCCGGGGATACTGGAGGACAGTTCCACCCCGGGACGGCGCGGGCGCGCGGCGCTGGAGTTTCCCCAGGCATTTCCTGGCCTTGCGTTGCGCTCTACCGGCGTCGCGCTGGCGGCTTCACCGGTGCTGCGCATCGCCGCATTCTTTCTTTCCACCACCGAGTGGCAGCAGCAGAGCGGCGCTGGTGCGGGCAGGGGCGGCGCCACTACCGGAGGGGGCGCCGCCAACGGCTCGGGCGCTAGCACAGGCTCGCCCGGCGGCGCGATCACGCGCGGCACCCCGGGCTCTACTACCGGGGGTAATCCCGGCGCCACTCCCGGCGGCGCCACGCGAGGAACCACTACCGGCAACCCCGGCGCCGGCGTCAACAGTCCCAGCAACAATAGCAACAGCAACGGCCGCGGCAACGGCGGAATGAATGAGACCAACGATCCCAATAGTCCGCTCAACCGCAACAATCCCTTCAACAATCCGTCGCGCCTGAGCATCCCGGATTTTCGAGGCGCCACCGACAATCAGCAGGTGATGTACCTCCTGGCGGACGGCACCGGGGGCTTCGTGATCAACAACACGAACGACATGATCGGCGGCATGCGGAAGATCGGCAAGGAACAGAATTCGTACTACATTGTGGGATACACGCCGCATGAATCCACCGAAGGCAGTTGCCACACTCTCAAGGTCAAGGTGGATAAAGGCGGAACTACCGTGCGTTCGCGGGCCGGCTACTGCAACGTGAAATCGCGCGATGCGCTGGCCGGCAACCCGGTCGAAAAGACGCTGGAAAGCCGCGCGGCGGCTCCGGCGGCCGGCACGATCGCCGCCTCAATGCGTGCGCCGTTCTTCTATACCGGGGCGAACACCGCGCGCGTGGCGGTGGCCATCGAGATTCCCTCGGAAGCCATCAAATTCGAGAAGCTGAAGGGTAAGATGCACGCCAACGTGAATGTCCTAGGCATCGCCTACAAACAGGATGGCAGCGTTGGGGCCCGGTTCAGCGACGCGGTCAAGCTGGATTTCGAAAACCAAAAGGAAGTGCAGGCATTCAAGGAAAAGCCGATGCACTACGAGAACCAGTTCGACGTCGGCGTCGGCGTCTTCGCGTTGAAAGTCGTGTTCGATTCCGGCGACGCGAGTTTCGGCAAGCTGGAATCCCCCCTGGTGATCAATGCTTACGACGGCACGGATTTCGCGGTCAGCGGGATCGCCTTCAGCAAGGTGTTCTCCAAGGTGACGGATTCGGACGCGAACCTGGATGCGGTGCTCCTGGAAGGTAGGTCGCCGCTGGTGGCCGGGAACTACCAGTTCACGCCCACGGGCTACTCGCGCTTCAAGGCGGCCGACCGTGTGGTGATGTACTTCGAAATGTACGATCCGGCCTTGCTGGGCGAGACCAAGCCCAAAGTGGCGGTGCAGGTCCGCATTCTGGATGGCAAGACGCTGGATGTGAAGCAGGATTCCGGCAACGTACTGGTGGACAATTTCGTGAAAGCGGGCAGCCCCGTGGTGCCCACCGGCCTCCGTCTGCCAATTGAGGCGCTGGCCCCCGGCCTCTACCGCTTGGAACTAAAAGCGCTCGATTCCACCGGCGCCTTCGCCATCCGCACGGCGGATTTCGAGATTTTATAAGGGCTCGTTGCTCTTTTCTCTACGCTTCCTCTGCGCTCTCTGCGTTGAAATGTTCTTCCACCTTCGCCGGCTTACCGAACAGCGGCCGGCAGTTCCTTAAGAATCTCCGACACAAATGCCTTCGCATCCCCAAACAGCATCAGCGTTTTATCCATATAATACAGATCGTTGTCGATGCCGGCGAAGCCGGGGCTCATGGAGCGCTTGATCACCATGACGGTATGCGCCTTGTCCACATCCAGGATCGGCATGCCGAAAATCGGGCTGGATTTGTCGCTGCGCGCCCCGGGGTTCGTGACGTCGTTCGCGCCGATCACCAGCGCCACGTCGCACTGCGCAAATTCGCCGTTGATGTCGTCCATCTCGATCAGCCGGTCGTACGGGATATCGGCTTCCGCCAGCAGCACGTTCATGTGGCCGGGCATGCGTCCCGCCACCGGGTGGATGGCGAACTTCACGTCGATGCCGCGCTTCATCAGGGTATCGAACAGTTCGCGAATCTTGTGCTGCGCCTGCGCCACCGCCAGACCATAGCCGGGCACGATGATCACGCTCGACGCCGCCTCCAAAATCGACGCGGCTTCTTCGGCGCTGGCAGAGCGCACCGGCCGCTGCTCGCCCTTCGCCTTGGACGGCTGGATCTGCCCGAATGCGCCGAACAGCACGTTGGTAAAGGAGCGGTTCATGGCCTTGCACATGATGATGGAGAGAATCAGGCCGCTCGATCCATCAAGCGCGCCGGCGATGATCAGCAGCTTGTTGTCCAGCGCGAACCCCATGGCGCAGGCCGAGAGCCCGGCGTAGGAGTTCAACAGCGCGATCACCGTGGGCATGTCGGCGCCGCCGATCGGCAGGATCAGTAGTACGCCGAAAACCAGCGACAGCCCCGCGAAGATGGGGAAGATCCAGGTATCGGTCGGCACCATGATGACGCGCACGCCCAACCCGATGGCGATCGCGAAGAGCACGAAATTGATGGCGTTCTGATTCTTGTAGACCAGCGGACGCGAGGGCAGGATTTCCTGCAGTTTGCCCATCGCCATCAGGCTTCCTGTAAAGGTGAGGAAGCCCAGCAGGGTTTCGATCACCAGCGCCACCATGACGAAACCTACGAGTTCGGTTCCCGCATGCGGCTGCCGCTGGTAATACTCCGCCGTGCCCACCAGCGCCGCGGCCAATGCGCCGCAGGCGTGCGACATCGCGGTCCGCTGCGGCACCGCCGTCATCGGCATGATGTAGGCGATGGGCACGCCCACCGCCGTGCCGATGAACAACGCCGCCAGAATCCACTCCCAGTTGGCGTGATGCCCGATCAGCGTGCCGCCAATCGCCATCAGCATTCCGGCCTCGCCCGCAAACACCCCGCGCCGCGCCGTCACCGGCGAGTTCATCCATTTCAGCGAGAGAACGAACAGCGCGCCGGAGAGAATGTAGATGTAGTTGACCAGGGAGCCCATTACTTTTTCTCTTCCCTGCGCTTGAACATCTTGAGCATGCGGTCTGTAATCAGGAAGCCGCTGACGATGTTGGTCGTCGCGGCCGTGATGGCCACGAAGCCCAGCACTTTGCTCATCGTCGTCGCTTCGTCATTGCTGATGATCAAAATCGCACCCACCACCGAGATCGCCGAGATCGCGTTGGTCAGCGACATCAGCGGCGTGTGCAGCAGGGGCGACACCCTGCGTATCACCTCCAGGCCGACGAAGGTCGCCAGCATGAAGACGTACAGTCCCATTTCCAAGCTCGAAGGCATTTCGCGCTCCTCTTAAACCGCCGCCAGTCCCAGCATTTCCCGCACCCGTGGATGCACCACTTCTCCGCCGTGCGTGACCAGCGTTTCCCTCACGATCTCATCTTCCCTATCGAGCGCCAGCTTGCCGTCCTTAATCAGGTACTTCAGAAAGGTCGCAATATTCTTGGCGTACATCTGGCTGGCGTGATACGGAATCGTGGAAGGCAGATTCAACGGCCCCATGATAGTCACGCCGCCACTCACCACGCTTTCCCCCGGGCGGGTCAGTTCGCAATTGCCGCCGCGCTCCGCCGCGATATCCACGATCAAGGACCCCGGCGCCATGCGCGCCACCATCTCGCCCGTGATCAGAATGGGCGCTTTCCTGCCCGGCACCGCGGCCGTCGTGATCACCACGTTCTGCTGCGCCAGCACACCGGCCATCAGCTCGCGCTGCCGCTGGTAGAACTCCTCGGTCATGGCCTTGGCGTAGCCCCCCTTGTCCTCGGCGCCGGCTGCCGCCACCTCCAGCACCACGAACCGCGCGCCCAAGCTCTCCACCTGCTCCTTGACCGCCGCGCGGATATCGTAACCGCTGACCACCGCCCCCAAGCGCTTTGCCGTGGCGATCGCCTGTAACCCTGCCACGCCCGCGCCAATCACCAGCACCCGCGCCGGCGCCACGGTTCCCGCCGCGGTCATCAACATGGGGAACATGCGCGGCAGGCTATCCGCCGCCATCAGGGCCGCCTTGTATCCCGCCACCGTCGCCATGGAGGATAGCGCGTCCATGCTCTGCGCGCGCGTGATCCGCGGCATCAGTTCCATGGAGAGAAAGGTGACGCCGCGCTCCGCCAGAAAGCGTGCCGCGTCCGCCGCGGAAAGCGGTTCGCCGAAGCCGATCGCCGTCTGCCCCTGCCGCAACAGCGCCAGGTCGGCCGCCCCGGTCTCCGGATTCGCCCCCGGGCTGCGTACCTGCAAAATCACTTCTGCGGTGCGGAACACCTCTTCCCGGCTGCCCGCCAGCCGCACGCCCTTCTCCACATATTCGGCATCCGCAAAGCCCGCTTCGGCTCCCGCACCCGGCTGCATGACCAGTTCCACGCCCGTCTTGTTGAAGACGGAGATCGCACCCGGGACCATCGCCACCCGGCGCTCGCCCGGTGCTGCTTCAACGACAATTCCGACGATAATCCCCATGTAGGAAAGGCCTCCTGGCCTGTCTCCGCGGGACCGGCCAGAAGGCCTGTCCTACAGCAGTTCCGACGTTCGGAAGAAGAACGCCAACTCCACCGCCGCCGTCTCCGGAGCGTCCGACCCGTGAATGCAGTTGCGCTCGATGTTGGCCGCGAAACGCTTGCGCACCGTACCCTCCGCGGCATTGGCCGGGTTGGTGGCGCCCATGACTTCGCGCAGTCCCTTGACGGCGTCCTCGCGCTCCAGCGCCATCACGATAATCGGCCCCTCGGTCATGAACTTGACCAGGCCGCTATAGAAAGGGCGCTCCTTATGCACCGCGTAGAAACCCTGCGCTTCCGCTGCGGAGAGCCGCGTCATGCGCAAGCCCACAATCGTGAAACCGGCCTTCTGAATCATGGCCAGGATTTCTCCGGCCTGCCCGGCTGCCACGGCATCGGGTTTAATAATGGAAAACGTACGTTCTACACTCATAAGCGACTTTGAACCTTCTTTCCCAAATCGGCCGGGGTAGCGCAGACCGTTATGCCTGCTGCTTCCATGGCCTTGATCTTATCGGACGCCTTGCCACTCCCGCCCGCGATGATCGCGCCCGCGTGCCCCATGCGGCGTCCCGGCGGCGCGGTCTGCCCGGCCACAAAACCAATCACCGGCTTCTTCACGTGGGCCTTCACATAAGCCGCCGCGGTCTCCTCGGCATTGCCGCCGATCTCCCCAATCATGATGATCGCGTGCGTGTCCGGGTCCGCATTGAACAGCTCCAGCGCGTCTACAAAATTGGTCCCGATGATCGGGTCGCCGCCGATTCCGATGCAGGTGGATTGCCCTATCCCGAGCTTGGTCAACTGCCCCACCGCCTCGTAGGTCAGCGTGCCCGAGCGCGAAACCACCCCCACATGGCCCTCCAAGTGGATCGAGGCTGGCATGATGCCGATCTTGCATTTTCCCGGCGAGATGATGCCCGGGCAGTTGGGTCCGATCAACCGCGTCTTGCGGCCTTGCAGAAATTGCCACGCCTTCACCATCTCTAGCGTCGGGATACCTTCCGTAATGCAAACCACCAGCGGCAGGCCCGCATCGGCCGCTTCCATGATGGCATCGCCGGCGAACGGCGGCGGCACGAAGATCACAGTGGCATTGGCGCCGGTCGCTTTCACCGCCTGCTCCACCGTGTCGAACACCGGCAAATCCAGGTGCTTGCTTCCGCCCTTACCGGGCACCACGCCGCCCACCACGTTGGTGCCGTAGGCGATCGATTGTTGCGCATGGAAGGTGCCTTCCTTGCCGGTGAAGCCCTGGACAATTACTCGTGTATTTCTATCTACCAGTACGCTCATTCATTTCCTCGTGCGGGCGCCCGTTACTGCGCAGCCAGTTTGACTACCTTCTCCGCCGCGTCCAACATGTCCGCGCCTACCGTGAAATTCAGGCCGGAATCCAGCAAAATCTGCCGTCCCACTTCCACGTTGGTGCCTTCCATGCGCACCACGATCGGTACCTGAATATTCAGGTCCCTCGCCGCCCCCACCACTCCGCTGGCCAGCGTATCGCAGCGCAGGATGCCGCCGAAAATGTTGATCAGCACCGCCTTCACGTGGTGATCTGAAAGCAGGATGCGGAACGCGTTCTTCACCTGTTCGGCACTCGCGCCGCCGCCCACGTCCAGGAAGTTGGCCGGCGATCCGCCCGCGAACTGGATGATGTCCATCGTGGCCATCGCCAGCCCCGCCCCGTTCACCATGCAGCCCACCGTGCCATCCAGCTTGATATAATTCAGCCCGTAGCGCGAAGCCTCCACCTCCAGCGGATCCTCCTCATTCAGATCCCGCAGTTCCACCAGTTCCTTGTGACGGTAAAGCGCGTTGTCGTCAAACGTGATTTTGGCGTCCAGCGCGTACACCTTCCCGTCCTTGGTCAGGATGAACGGGTTGATCTCCGCCAGCGATGCGTCCGTCGCCCAATACGCTTTGGAGAGCGCCGTCATCGCCGCCGCCGCCGCATTTACAAGCGCCGTGGGGACGCCGATGCCGAATGCCAGTTTCCGCGCCTGATAAGGGTTCAGACCCGGGTACTCCATGGTCTCTTTCAAAATCAGTTCCGGCGTCTTGGCGGCCACCTCTTCGATGTCCATGCCGCCCGCCGCCGAAGCCATAAATACGGGTTTACCCTGCACGCGGTCCAGCACGATCCCAAGGTATAGTTCACGCTCGATGGGCAGGGTCTCTTCGATCAGCAGGCGCTGCACCACGCGCCCTTCCGGTCCGGTCTGGTGCGTGATCAGTGTCATTCCCATGATCTTGCGTGCCAGTTCCGCAGCCTCCGCCGCATCTTTCGCCACCTTGACTCCGCCGCCCTTGCCGCGCCCTCCGGCGTGAATCTGCGCCTTCACCACCACCGAGCCGCCAAGCGCTTTGGCGGCCGCTTCCGCCTCCTCCACCGTGTACGCCACATGGCCTCGGGGCACAGGAACATTGTATTGGCCCAGGATGGCCTTCGCCTGATACTCGTGAATTTTCATGGAATCGCTTGTGTTAGCCTACAGAAAACCCAATATATCATGTCGCTTCTGCCCTACCTGATTCGTCTGGTCTCTCAACAGAACCTGCCTTCCCCCGACGCGGAAGCCGCCATGCAGATTATTCTGCGCGGCGAGGCCACCCATCCGCAGATCGCCGCCTTCCTCATCGCCCTCAAAATGAAGGGCGAAACTGTCGAGGAACTGGTCGGTTTCGCGCGCGCCATGCGCCAAATGGCCGCCCCCCTCGACGCCAATCTTGCCGGCCAGACCCTGCTCGACACCTGCGGCACCGGCGGCGATGGCTGCGACACGTTCAACATCTCCACGCTGGCCGCTTTCGTGGTCGCCGGCGCCGGGGTGCACGTCGCCAAGCACGGCAATCGCTCCATTTCCAGCCAGTGCGGCAGCGCCGATCTGCTCGAAGCCTGGGGCATCCGTCTCGATCTGCCGCCCGCCGCCACCGCCCGCTCCATCCGCGAGTTGGGCATCGGATTCCTCTTTGCCCCGGCAGTCCACACCGCCATGAAGCACGCCCAACCGGTGCGCGTCGATCTCAAAATGCGCACCGTGTTCAATCTGCTCGGCCCATTGACCAACCCGGCCGGCGCCACGGCCCAACTCATCGGCGCACCCTCGTTCCACGCCGCCGAACTGATGGCGGGGGCGATTGCGGCGCTCGGCATGCCGCGCGGTTTCGTGGTCCACGGATCCGATGGACTGGACGAGATCACCACCACCGGTCCCACGTCCGCCTGGGAGATCCGCAACGGCAAAGTGGAAGCGCGCACCCTGGAGCCCGCCGATTTTGCCGTGCGGACGGCGAGCGCAGACCACCTGCGCGGCGGAGACCGGCAGGTGAATCTGGAAATCGCCAACGCCGTGCTTTCGGGCGCACGCGGTCCGCGCCGGGATATCGTCCTCGTGAACTCCGCCGCCGCCCTCGTCGCCGCCGGCAAAGCGGAGACCTTCCTCGAAGGCATGGCGCTCGGCGTCGTGTCCATCGATTCGGGTGCCGCCATGCGTAAGGTGGAGGCGCTGGCGCAGTTTAGTACCCGTTTAAGATAACCCGCCGCTTGTGGCCCAGCCACTCCTGGCTAATGTCACTGAGTCTTTCCAAAACTGCGACTCCGGCAGAAATTGTGGGGCGGACCCCCTGGTCCGCGCGGGTCCCCCTGGACCCGCAGCCAGGGCGTCGGTCGCGGACCAGGGGGTCCCAGACCCTCTCGTCGGATTCAGCAACCCCGCTATGCCAGACTGCGCCCATACGTTCGAGCTGTCAGATTAGCAGGCCCTACCCGGTCGTAGAAGAGGATTAGTCGAGGTAACGCCGTTTTCGTTGAAAATGCTCAACAGTTCTTCGAAGTCGGAGTTCATCGCTTCCGCCGCCGCCGCGCCCATGTGCATCGACCGCCATCTGGCACGCCGCTTCGAAGATCGCCTCCGCACCTAGGCGCTGCCAGTACTCAATGTCGAACCACCGGTCCATCTCGGAAATTCGCCGGTACCGTTCCATCGCGAATACAGGTCGCGGCTTTTCCGAACTAATGTCCACTGCCCCATGGTACCGCCCGAATGCGCACCCCTCCTGGCGGCACTCCTGCCTCTGTGGCGCTAATTGTTCTAGTCTGGTAAGGATGGCTGCAAGCTCAACCGGCAAGGCTCCTCCGCCGCACCCGAAGAAGACCCAGACGCCGGCGCGAGATCTCGACGATCCCACTCTCTACGTCAACCGCGAACTCGGCTTGCTCAGCTTTCAGTGGCGCGTGCTGGAAGAGGCCCGAGATGCCACCAACCCACTCCTCGAACGCATCAAATTCCTCGCCATCGTCGGCTCCAATCTGAATGAGTTCTTCATGGTCCGGGTGGCCGGCCTGAATGCGCAATTGGATGCCGGCATCGCCGAATTCGGTCCGGACCGGATGAGCCCTAGCGCGCAACTGCTGGCCATCCGCCGCGAGGTCAAGCGCCTCGCCGAAGCGGTCCATCAGTGCCTGGAAAAGGAGCTGATGCCCGCCCTCGCCGACGAGGGCATCCATGTCGTCCCTTACCATGAGCTCAATTCCAAGCAATTGCAGGTGTGCCAGCGTTACTTTGCGGAAATCATTTTCCCCGTGCTCACCCCGCTGGCCTTTGACCCGGGACGGCCGTTTCCGCACATCTCCAATCTGAGCCTCAACCTGGCCGTTCTGATCCGCGATGCGGGCGGCGACGACCGGTTCGCCCGCGTCAAAGTGCCAGACTCCCTCCCCGCGCTGGTGCCTCTGACGCGGATGCACCGCCTGATTCACAAGCGGTCACGCACGCGCCGCCAGGAATCCTACGTCTGGATCGAAGAGGTGATTGCCGCCAATCTGGATGCCCTCTTCCCCGGCATGAAAATCATCGACGCGCACCCGTTCCACGTGACGCGAGACGCCGATATTGAGATCAAGGAACTCGAAGCGGAAGATCTCCTCGAAACCATTGAGGAAGGCGTGCGCCAGCGCAAGTTCGGCAGCGTCGTGCGCTTGCAGGTGAATCAGGAGATGCCCCACCACATCCTGCAAATCCTCAAGACCAATCTCGAACTGGAAAGCGGCCAGGTCTACCGGGGCAAGGGGTTGCTCGGTATGAGCCGCCTGTCCGCCGTGGCCCTGATCGACCGTCCCGATCTCAAGTACAAGCCCTTCCTGCCCACCTCCCCTCCCGAACTTAAGCCCACCACGGATGAAGAGAATATGTTCGCGCTCATCCGGCGGCGCGACATCCTGCTCCATCACCCCTTCCAATCCTTTCAGCCGGTGGTGGATTTTCTGCGCCAGGCGGCGCGCGATCCCGACGTCCTGGCCATCAAAGTGGTGCTCTACCGGGTGGGGCGCAATTCGCCGGTGGTGGAAGCGTTGTTGGAGGCAATCGAAGAAGGCAAGCAGGTCGCCGTGCTGCTGGAACTGAAGGCCCGCTTCGACGAAGAGAGCAACATTGAGTGGGCCAAAACTCTGGAAAAAGCTGGCTGTCATGTGGTCTATGGCTTGCTAGGGTTGAAGATTCATTGCAAGGCGGCCCTGGTGCTCCGGCGCGAGGCAGACGCCATCCGCCCATATCTGCACCTGGCCACCGGCAATTACAACGTGGTGACCGCGCACCTCTACACCGATATCGGCATGTTCACCTGCAACCCGGAGATTGTCGCCGACACCATCGATCTCTTCAATTTCTTGACCGGCTACTCGGCCAAGCGGGACTACCAGAAACTGCTGGTCGCGCCCGTCAACCTTCGCCAGCGGCTCGAAGCCCTGATCCAGCGCGAGATCCAGCAGCATGCCAAAGACGGCAAAGGCCACCTGGTATTTAAAATGAACGCACTGGTGGATCCCAAGATCATCCGCTGTCTCTATCGCGCCTCCCAGGCGGGCGTCCGCATCGATCTGCTGGTCCGCGGCATCTGCTGCCTGCGGCCGGGGGTTTCCGGCGTCAGCGAGACCGTCCGCGTGACCAGCATCGTGGGACGCTTCCTCGAGCACAGCCGCGTCTTCTACTTCCGCAACGGCGGCAAAGAGGAAGTCTATCTGGGCAGCGCCGACCTGATGCCGCGCAATCTCAACCGCCGCGTCGAGTTGCTCTTCCCGGTGGAGGATGAGGAGTTGATGCGCCGCATCCGCGACGAGATTCTGGCGGAATATCTGGTCGATAACGTCAAGGCGCGCCGCATGATGCCCGACGGCACTTACAAGCGCGTGCCGCACGGCGAGGGCCAGGTCGCTCTCAACAGTCAGGAGATCCTCATGGGCGTCACCCCGCGCGGCCGCAAAAAGGTAAAGCTGGTCTGGTAACGCCGCCGCGAGTTTCGGCCCGTGACTTTTCCACCGCATTTGGTGGGGCAGGCTTCAGCCTGCCAATCCGAGCGCAGCTCGGACATCTTAGACCAGCTCGAACTTCTTAGACCAGCTCGGACATCTTATGCCAGGTCGAACACCAGCACTTCACTGTTCGACTCCGCGCCGGCAAGCATTACCAATGCCTCGCCAGTAACCCCCGCCGCGTCGCCGGTAGCCAGTGGTTGGCCATTTACCGTCACTGCGCCGCGGATCACGTGGACCCAGGCCTGCCGTCCCGCCTTCAAGTCGTACTCCAATTCCTCCCCCGCTTCCACCTGACCGATCAGGACCTGCGCGTCCTGGTGAATCTTCAGCCCTCCGCCTTCGGGCGACGCCACCAGTATCAGCTTGCCGAGTTTCTGTTCCTCGGTCAGGCTCAATTGTTGGTAGCTCGGCTGCAAGCCGTCGACTGCCGGTTCGAGCCAGATCTGCAGGAAGTGCACCGGTTCCGTGTCGGACCCGTTGAACTCGCTGTGTACAATCCCCGTGCCGGCGCTGATCCGCTGTAGATCGTTAGCGTGCAGTGTCTCGACATTGCCCATGCTGTCCTTGTGACCCAGGGCGCCGCTCAGGATGTAGGTTAGAATCTCCATGTCCTCGTGTCCATGCGACCCGAATCCCCTCCCGGGGCTGACGCGGTCTTCGTTGATCACGCGCAATGCTCCGAAACCCATGTGGTTGGGGTCGTAATAAGCCGCGAAGGAAAAGCTGTGGTAACTGTCCAGCCAGCCGTGTTTGGCATGGCCGCGTTGGTTGCTCTTGCGAATCGCGATCATCGTGAATCCCCTCTCAAGCTACTGCTTCTACCTTTCGTGCGACGGCTTGCGCCAGAGCGGCCGCCAATTCTTCTAAACCCGAGAGGTCCTCCGCCCGCATCAGGCGGCCGGCGGCGTCGAACGCTCCGCTCGACCGGGCAATTGCCAGCTCCCGCGGAACCACCCCGAACGCTCATCATTTCCAGCAGTTCGCGCAAATGGCGGAGTCCGCGGTTGCCGCCGCCGGGACCGGGGGACGCACTCAGGATGGCCGCCACCTTGCCGCGGAAAACCTCCAGGGGGCGCTCGCCCGGCGCGGGCCGCGAGATCCAGTCGAGGGCGTTCTTAAGCAGGGCGGGGAAGGAGCCGTTGTACTCTGGCGACGCGATGGCGAACCCGGCGTGACGGCGCGCCAGTTCCTTTAGCGCCTTGGCCGCGGGCGGCATGCCCTGTCCGGCTTCCAGGTCGCCGTCATAGATCGGCATGGGAAACTCGCGCAGGTCGCCCAGCGTCGCTTCCACGCCTGCATTGCGCAGCGCTTCGACGGTTTGTCGCGCCAGTTTGCGGTGAATGGAGTCGCGGCGAACGCTACCCGCCAGGACCAGGATCTTCGATTGCTGCGTTATGTCTATCATGTATCTCGCCTTCAAGATATATGATGTCGAGGGACTATTTTGGATTCAACATGCCCGAGGCAGGCCCAGGATCGCCCTTTCCCGTGATGCGAAGTCCAGCTTACTGCGAACTAACCTCCGTCCCCGCCAGCTTCTTCTTTGCCGCTTTCTTAGCCGCCTTCTTCTTCGCCCTCGACAGTGGAACCTTCACCGTCGGCTTGGCCTTCGTCGGTGCAGTTTGCTCAGGCGTCTCCGCTTGTTTTGCCGCATGGAACGCCGCCCAACGTTTCGTGGTGGCCTCCGAAATCGCTTTCCTACCAGCGACACTCATCTTTCGTTTGGGCTTGCCTTCACCGCTTAGCGTCTTTGCCGCAACCGTGGAAGCTGGCACGCCTTTAAAGCGAATTCCTAACTGGCTGCGAATTGCTTTGATTGCATTGTCGATTTTCAGCCGTTCAGACTCAAACCCGATCAATGCCATCTGTATAGTTTCAATATCGGTCATTAGAATTACGATATCAAAATGCTGAGAATTACGATATGAAAAAGCGAAATTGCGATCCGTGCGACCGGTGCCGCCTCCGCCATCGTGTGGCGGCGCGCGTCTGATAGGATGAAAGTCTCCCCTTATCTCTATGGCGCTGCGCTTCTACAACACGTTGTCTCAACAGGTGGAGGATTTCACCCCCGCTACCGATAACACCGTCCGCATGTACACCTGCGGACCCACGGTCTACGATTTTGCCCACATCGGCAACTTCCGCACCTTCACCTTCGTGGACCTGCTGCGCAAGTGTCTGCGCGCCAACGGCTTCCACTTAAACCACGTCATGAACATCACCGACGTGGACGATAACATCATTCGCAACGCCGTGGCCCGCCACCAGCCGCTCGCCGAGTACACCAGAATCTACACCGAAGCCTTCCTGCAAGATTGCACCGCGCTACGCCTCGAGCGGCCGGAACGGCTGGCCCTCGCGACCGAACACATCCAAGATATGGTGGAGGCGATCGAGCGGTTGGGCCAGGGCCAACACACGTACTCCACCGAGGGCTCGGTCTATTTCAAGATCGCCAGCTTCCCGCCGTACGGCAAGCTGTCCCACAACGATTTCAGCGGCAACCTCGCCGGCGCACGGGTGGATGTTGACAACTATGAGAAGGCCGACGCGCGCGATTTTGCGCTTTGGAAGACGCCCAAGGAGGGCGAGCCTTTCTGGGAAACCGCGATCGGTCCCGGCCGCCCCGGCTGGCACATCGAGTGCTCCGTGATGGCGATGAAGTATCTCGGCGAGACCCTGGATATCCACGCCGGCGGCATCGACCTGGTCTTCCCCCACCACGAAAACGAGATCGCCCAGTCGGAATCGCTCACCGGCAAACCGTTCTCCCGCTTCTGGCTCCACTCCGAGTTCCTCATGGTGGAGGGGCAGAAAATGTCCAAGTCCGCGGGCAACTACTATACGCTCCGCGACCTCGTCGGCAAGGGGCATGCGCCCGAGTCCATCCGCTACCTCCTGGCGTCCGTGCCCTACCGCAGGGCGCTCAACTTTACCATCGACGGCCTGAAAGCGGCCGCCATTGCCATCGACCGCTTACGTAATTTCAAACTCCGCCTGGAGACCGACCGCTGCCCAGATGGGCTCAACCAGCAACTCGCCGCGCGCACCGCCCAGGCCACCCAGGCGTTCACCGAGAGCATCAACGACGATCTCAATACCGCCGAAGCCCTGGCCGCCGTCTTCGAGTTTGTGCGCGATGCCAACAGCGCCATGGATGCGGGCGAGTTCCGCGCCGGCAACGCCCCGGCCGCGCTCGAGTTTCTCAGCCTCTTCGATTCCATCTTCGACGTGCTCAAGCCCAGCGCTCAAGCCGGCGAGCTTTCCGATGCCGATATCGAAGCCCGCGTGGCGCAGCGCGCCGCCGCCAAGAAGGCCCGTGATTTCGCCCTCTCCGACCAAATTCGCGACCAGCTTCTGGAGCAGGGTATCATCCTCGAAGACACCAAAAGCGGCGTGCGTTGGAAGAGGAAGTAGGTCTTGAAGATTCACACCAAAGCAGTCCATGCCGGCGAGCGCAAGAGCCCTGGCAGCCACGTTCCCGTTACCACCCCGATTCACACCGCAACCAGCTATTTCTACGCGTCCATGGAACAGCTCGACCGCGTCTTCGGCGGCCAGGAGCAGGGCTACTGCTACGCGCGCTACGACAACCCGTCCACCGCCGCGCTGGAAGAACTCATGTGCGCGCTCGAAGGCGGCGACGCGGCACTGGCATGCGCCTCCGGCATGGCGGCCCTGCACACTGCCATCCTCAGCGCCCTCACCGACCGCCGCCGCTCCATCGTGGCGGCCAATGCCATGTACGGCGCTACCGTGAGCCTGCTGATGAACGTGTTTGAGCCCTCCGGCACCGCCGTCCACTTCGCCGATATCTGCGATCTCCACGCCTTGCGCGCGGTCGTCGCCGAGGCCAAGCCGGGCTGCATCGTGATGGAGACCATTTCCAATCCGTTGCTCCGCGTCGGAGAGATCGACCAGATCGCCGCCATCGCCAACCAAGCCGGCGCCGCCCTGGTCGTGGACAACACTTTCGCCACCCCCCTGCTCGCCCGCCCGCTCGAATTGGGCGCGCACTTCAGCGTCCACAGCGTGACCAAATATCTGGCCGGCCACGGCGATGTGCTGGGCGGCGTGGTCGTCACCACTCGCCCGCACGCCGATTCGCTGCGCGCGCTCGGCCGCACCATCGGCCCCGTGCTGGGCCCCTTTGAAAGCTACCTGACGATGCGCGGCATCAAGACGTTCCCGCTGCGTATGGAGCGCCAGTGCGCCAATGCCTGCCGCGTAGCCGCGTGGCTGGCCACCCATCCGCGCGTCCAGCGCGTCTATTTCACCGGCGATCCACAGCATCCCGATCACGCCGCCATCCGCCGCCTGTTCCCGCCCGGGCTCTTTGGCGCCATGGTCAGCTTTGAGATTCGCGACGCGGGCAGGCCAGAGGTCTTCCGCCTTATGGACGCCCTCCAAATGATTGTGCGCGCCACGTCCCTCGGCGACGTGCACAGCATGATGCTCTATCCGGTGATGAGTTCCCACCGCGAGCTTTCCCCGAAGCACCGCGAGCGCATGGGCATTCGCGACAGCTTGGTACGGCTCTCGGTGGGCATCGAAGCGCCGGAAGACATCATCGCCGACCTCGAACAGGCCCTCGCTTAGGGGGCCGGATTCACGCGCGTCGATTGGCGCGCCACCAGTTGCCAGCCTTTAGGTCCTTTGAGCCACACCTGCAGCACGTTGAGGCTGATGGTAGCCGGCTTGCCGTTGGTGACAATGACGAATTCCATCGGTCCCTTCACCAGCGCGGTTTTCCCGTAAACGCGGACGCTGCTTTCACCAATTTTGATCGATTGCGTGTTGGAGAGCGCCTTCAGGATGTCGGCCTTGCTTTCAGTGCGCGCATCCGAATGGCTGTAGGTGAGGTCCGGATGGAGCAACCGGTCGAGCGCCGTCGCGTCCTTCTTCAATACCGCCTGTTTCCACGATTCCATTGCCGAAAGCACGTCGGCCTTCGGGTCGGCGGCGGAGAGCGACGCGGCGGTCGCGAATAGGAGAAGCCATTTAACCATAGGCTTCTAGCTTAATCCAGATTGAGTCGGACAGGCCTCCTGTCGGCTCGCGCCTGGCTTCCTCCTTCGCTGGTACAATTTCCGCATGCGACTCGCGCTTGTGCTCCTCACCCTTCCCCTTTTCGCGCAGACTTACGATCTCGCCGTCGCCAACGGGCGCGTGCTGGACCCGGCCACCAACCTCGATGCCATCCGCCACGTCGGTATCCGCGACGGCAAAATCGCCGCCGTCTCCGCCACGCCCCTCGCCGCCCGCACCACCATCGATGCCAAGGGCCTGGTGGTGGCCCCGGGCTTCATCGACCTGCATTCCCACGGACAGACGCCGGAGAACTACCGTTTCAAGGCCCGCGACGGCGTCACCACCGCGTTGGAACTCGAAGTCGGCGTCCACCCCGTCGCGGCCTGGTATGCCCAGCGCGAGGGGCGCGCCCTCATCAATTACGGCGCCACCAGCGGCGATATCCCCGCGCGCATCGCCGTGATGCACGATAGCGGTACCCTGCTGCCCCGCGACCGCGCCGTGGAGCGCGCCGCCACCCCCGATGAGTTCCGCGAGATCCTCGACCGCGTCGCCCGCGGCCTCGATGACGGCGCCCCCGGCATCGGACTCGGCATCGCCTATCTGCCGCATGAATCGCGCGCCGAAGTGCTCAGCTTGTTCCGCCTGGCGGCCACCCGCAAACGCCCCCTCTTCGTCCACATGCGCAATGGCGGCCCGATCGAGCCCGGTGTCATCGATGCCCTCCAGGAGGTCCTCGCCGACGCCGCCGCCACCGGCGCTTCGGTCCACGTCGTGCACATCACCAGCATGGGCTTGCGCGAAACCGCGCTCTGCCTGGAGATGATCCAGGGGGCCCGCGCACGCGGCCTCGATATCACTACCGAAGCCTACCCCTACACCGCCGGCATGACGGACCTGGCCAGCGCGATCTTCGCCGACGGCTGGCAGGCGCGGCAGGGCGGCATCGGCTTCAACGACCTGCAATGGGCTTTGACCGGCGAGCGCCTCAACGCCGACAGTTTCGCGCGCTACCGCAAGCAGGGCGGGTTCGCCGCCATTCACTCCATCCCGGAGGAAATCGTCCGCCTCGCCCTCTCCCACCCGCTCGTCATGCTGGCCAGCGACGGCGTGCTCGACGAAGGCAAGGGCCACCCGCGCGCCGCCGGCACCTTCGCCCGCGTGCTCGGCCGCTACGTGCGCGAACAGCACTCTCTCACTCTCATGGACGCCCTCCGAAAGATGACTCTGATGCCCGCCGACCGCCTCGCGCTCAAAACCAAGGGACGCCTCGCCGTCGGCGCCGACGCCGATCTGGCCATCTTCGACCCCGCTCGGGTCACCGACCGCGCCACTTTCGAGAACCCCGCGCAGTACTCCGACGGCATCGCGTATGTGCTGGTCAACGGCACTCTGGTGGTCAACCGCGGCGAACTCGTTCCCGGCGTCGCGCCCGGCCGCGGCGTTCTCCGCTGACCGCCTTCCCCCGCACCTTGCGCCAAGCCTGGGCCGAATACTTCGCGCCGG
>JANYAH010000141.1 GCA_025361425.1 Candidatus Solibacter sp.
CCAAAAGGCCATCCTGGCCGTGAACGTGATGGTCCCCGCGATCATCGCGGCCACCGAACTGATCAGGATGTCACGGTGTAGCACGTGGCCCAGTTCGTGCGCGATCACGCCCTCCAGTTCGTTATCGGCCATCAGCCGCAGAATGCCGGCGGTGAAGGCCAGCGAAGCGTGCGCCGGGTCGCGGCCGGTGGCGAATGCGTTGGGCGAATCGTCGGGGATCATCCACAGCTTCGGCATGGGCAGCCCCATATGCTCGCAGAGATTGCGCACCATCGGCGCTACCCGGCGGTACGCCTCGGCATTCTCGGTCTCCGTCACCGCCTGCGCCGAGTAACATGCCCGTGCCCTGCGGACAGGTCCACTCGAATAGCTTCTTCCACAACACGACCATCGGCTTGTCGTTCAGCCAGACCTCGGCGATCTCGCGCACCCAACGGTCATGCACATGATCACCGCAGCCCACCGTTACGACCGACCTGTCGCGCCCGCAGGTTCGTCAATCATACCAGAGGACACTTATTTGCGGAAGAACATTAGGCCGGCACCTCCTCCTCCTCCAGTATTCCAAAATGTTGCCGCCACCAGTTCCCATCCGCCCTGGGAGCGTTTCTGCAATTCTATAGGCGCCATCCCCTCGGTTACATTGATTACCTCATATCGGTATGTCTTGGCGGCTTGCACTGACGGCGGTTCGCGAAGCGGCCGGAAGGCGAGGACCATGAGAAGGCCGGCGATCACTACCAGAAGCATACTGGTAAATTGATTTGTACGCATAATTTACTCGTGACCTATACCTCGAGACTGTATATTGACTCCACTCACTTGATCCTAACAGCGAAGCTCACGAACAAGGGACCGGCTCAGAGTCTACCGAAGTGCCAGAGCGGCAGCAACCCATTCCAGGTGAGCGCTCTTTGGACTTGCCCGACGAGCGAGAGGGGTGACGGGATTCGCCACCCCAGAGCACCCGCGCTTCGGCACACTATTACGGGTTGACCGTGAAGTTCCGTGCGGCAGTATTCCCGCTACTGGGCGTTGGGCCCAGTGGCTGGCAGGCGGCGGGATACGTTAAAATATACCCGGTTGCGGTACTGTCGCCAGCTTGGGTGTTATTAATCGTAGTCTCTATCGTGTACCCGAAGTTCCACGATTGACCGCCTGCCAGCGTACGTAGAGCACTAGCAGTATCGCCGTGGTAAATGCCGTCTCCGTCCGGGGGGTTGGCCCTGAGATGAATGCCCATCCCATTTGGATAGGTGATAACGGCATTGACGACAACCGAACCTACACAGGCACTCGACATAGCGACGGTGACTGTGAATGGGGCATGTCCCTCTACTTTGCCCATCGGGCTGTCGGTGATCGAGGTATTAACGAGTTGAACAAAGGGACGTATCGTCGTGGTCTGCTCTACCTCCCCGTCGGAAAAGTACCCCGCATAAGGACAATACTCCATGGCAACATTGGTTGCAGTATACGGCCCATCCTCGGTGAGCAGATCAAGGTAGGCATAGCTTGTGGCGATGTTTGCCTCACTGGAACCGCCCGTGGCAGAGCGGCCCGAGGGGCTTCTGATGGTCACGGTTGTATATGCTGTGTGCGCGCCACCCATTGCGTAAGCCGAATCCGTAACGCCGACGCCGACAGCGTAGGACTCGCTCTGGTATGCCGTCGCGTATGCCGCACCGGCCTTAAGCTGCCCGCTTGCCATGAACGCCGTCAAGAAACAAATGGGCACAAAACCACTTTTGATAGTTATTCTATTCATTTGGAGACCTCCTGAGTTTTTGCCATCTCGCACTTTAACCCTGTCAAGGCGTTAGGGAGTGATTCTAATATGCGTCTTTACACTGCCCTTGATGTGTGCCTGGAATTTGGCGCCGAAGTCGGGCGACAACCGCGAGAGCAACTTCGATACTACATCCCGCAGGATCTCGTCTCTCCGAAACCGAAGCACTTGAGTTTTGCTATCCATGCTGGCGGATGAGTTCAGAATGGGTAATTCCATTGCCCGAATGCGAGCCATGGCCTCAGTCGCCGCAGCGATAACGCTCTGTGTGTCGGTCTCGGCGAACCCTGCGGAACCGACCATACTCGCCCGAACCTTGTACTCGGGCGCTTTGGGACCATCCCCAATTGTCGTGAACAACATTAGCCATGCCGTTTCGTCCGGAATCAGTTCCGGGGTCTGTGCGCCGTCTATGGTCCTGGCGCCAATAGCGGACTTTGCGGTCTGACCGCGCACATGGACCAGGGTTCCTTGGTAGATACCAAAAACAAGCATGACAGTGAAGCAAGTGAAGCAGGATCTAAAGCGGCCTCGTAACATACGATAACCTCCCTGTTATGTTAGGTTCACCCGTCGGGAACAAACCAAGTGTTCTGTCCGGGATTAGCAGTCAATGACTGTGGTTACATGTGCCCAGCCTGGCCACGTGCGCAGGGCACGACACGTTGAGTTGAAGCGCACGACTACGGAAGCCCCATATGTCAGCATCCCTTGTTCATGCGGCTCGAATCATCAGAACCGCTCCGATGATACACCCGTTATAAGAAATTCAGGACCTTAAACTTTAAAAATAAATAACTGGACACAACTTGCGGGCTGGATCGTCGGTGTAAACCCCGCTGCCAACTCGCGCGGCACTTCAAGATGCTCGTCCGTAGCCAGCTCCCGATTCGTCATCCGCGCGGCAGCCAACAGCGGAAGGTTCCGTTTCACCACCAACTTGATCGCGAGGCCCGTCAATCCTGCTACTCTTGGCACCGCCGCCCCGCCGATGCCCACGTTTCGCGGCCTTCATCATGGTGACCTCGCAGACCCTTCTGCAACAGGAAACGCCGCAGGAAATGTTGGGACGGGTGAGCAGCAGCCTGATGTCGCTTATGGCGACGCCCAAGCGCTGGCCAGGTTTGCGGCCGGGCCGGTGGCGGAGGAGGCCGGCCTCCGCAATTTGTATTTCGCCAGCGCCGTGATGCTGCTGTCCATCGCGGTTGCGGGTTTCCTCCGGCTGCGCAAGCCCGGCGGACCCGCGGAGGCAGCCTGAGTTCACCGCCGCGCGAGGCGTCGGCCAGCTCGCTTGCCGCTACCTTTTGGCGGAGGAGACCCGTCGTTCTACATCACTTCCAATATCAGGCACTTCAAGTAGAGCGTCTCGGGCACCGTCAGCAGGATGGGGTGATCCTGGCTCTGCGTGCGCCGCTCCAGCACGCGCAGCGTGCGGTTGGCGTCCAGGCTGGCCTGCGCCACCAGCTCCAGCAGCGCACTCTCGCCCAGATGATGCGAGCAGGAGCACGTCACCAGGATGCCGCCCGGTGGCAGCAGGCGTAGCGCGCGCAGGTTGATC
>JANYAH010000158.1 GCA_025361425.1 Candidatus Solibacter sp.
GCCTTGTTGCTGGTCAAAGCCATCGCCTGCGGACTGGCACTGTTTGCCTGGAAAAGCCGGCGCACCCGCCTGTTGCGGCGCGCCAATGTCTTCTTCGCCCTATGTGTCGGCTGGAATCTGCTGGCCATCGCGAGCGCCTGACCGGCAGGCCGCGGAATGTGGGGCGGACCCCCCGGTCCGCGGGCGACGCCCTGCTCGCGCCCTGCTCGCGCCCTGCTCGCGCCCTGCTCGCGCCCTGCTCGCGCCCTGCTCGCGCCCTGCTCGCGCCCTGCTCGCGCCCTGCTCGTCGCCCTGCTCGCGCCCTCCAAGATTCTGATCGCGTGGCGCCGGCCGCGGACCAGGGGGTCCGCCCCACCCGGTTGACACCAGGAGTACACCACGAGGGAGATGCCTACCGGGCCAGGCGGAGCATCTCCGACGCCACCCGAGTGAACGCCTGGTCGAGTTCCGTGGCATTCGCCGCGTAGACGTAGAGTCCCAGGTTGCCGGCGGTCACCGGGTTGGGCGTATACGACCGGTCGTTGGCGATGCGTTTAAGCAGCACATCGTCCACAGCGCCCAGGCCGATGCTAAAGATGGTCACTCCCTCGAGCGTGCGGTTGCCATGGTTGATGTCCGGGGCGCCGCTGCGGATGCGGAACGCGGCGTTATCGGTGGCATTGGTGGAAAAATACTCCACATTCTGCGCCGATGTGATGTCGAGCCCGGCGCCAGAGGCCGTCACGGTCCGGTAGGCATTCGCCGGTTTGAGAGAGTTCCCCCAATAGTCGGTCAGGGGCGCGTAGGAGACATCGTTTGTCACATTGGTCTCATAGCCGGCCTTGAAACTGCAGCCCGCGCGGTCCGTTATCACCGTCACGTCCGACGACGGCGGCGGGGTGGGGGCGTCCCATTTGTACAGGCCCTGGGTGGAACCGCCCAGCGTGATCACGCCCAGCTTCGGTTGGACAAGGTGGAGCGGGGTGCAGGTGCTATTCGTCTTGATGGGGAAACTCTCGGTGACGGCGGTTGGGCGGCCGTCGGTGAAGAAGAGGATTACGTTGAGCGCGCCTGCCTGGGCCATCCCCGCCAACTCCACGTAACTCTCCCACAAGGCCTGTGAGGCGTTGGTGGCGCCGGTGCACGTCAGAGCGTTCAGCGTGTTTGCCACCGGCGTCTTGAAAGTCATCGTCAGAGGGACGTCGACGCGCGAAGAGGTGGCGAACGTGACCAGCCCCAGGTTGTCCCGGCCTTCGGCGAACTTCTCCACAAAATTTACAGCGGCGGCCTTCAGCGGGGCGCAGGCGCCGCTGTTTTGTAGCGACCCCGAGCGGTCCATCACAATCATGATGTTGACATCGCGCCGCGTTGCCTTGGACGAGGTCCGCAGCGTGGTCTGGTGCAGGCCCAGCGCGCGCATAAAAGTGAACGGCAGGTCGACGCTGCTGGTGGTGGTGATGGACCGCATGGACGTGGAGTCGGTGGCCGCGAGGCTGCTCACCTGGGCATTGGTGGAAGCTAAGTACCCGGACGGGAAG
This sequence comes from Candidatus Solibacter sp., assembly GCA_025361425.1. GTDB lineage: Bacteria > Acidobacteriota > Terriglobia > Bryobacterales > Bryobacteraceae > Solibacter. Next base: position 1,518 of record JANYAH010000158.1, read on the forward strand.
TTGGCGTGGAAGTAGGTAACGGCCGTGGCCTCCGCGTTGGCGCGCTGCGCGCTGTCGTCGATGCCGCGGGCGAGCGCCCGCGCACCGGCCAGCGACGCGGCGTCGGAGGCCGCCGACAGCCGTAATTGCACCAGGTACATTATGCCCGCGTCGATCGCCATGCCGATGGCCGGCAACAGCACCAGCAGCACCATGGCGGCGGCGGTCACCAGCACAAAACCCCGGCGTCCGCGCCGATGCCCGGACGGCGCCGCGCCCGGCTCAAAACAGGAAGCGAACATAGTATCCTCCGCCCGAATTAGGCAAGTTCAGAAAGTTGATATCGGGCATCGCGAAATACCCTTCCACCAGCGTCGACGATTGCCCGCCGCCCAGCAACAGCACGGAATCGAAGCCGGCGGCAATCAGCGACGTCTGCCGGCAGTAGTTGGCGGCGGTAATGTTCCCCCCGGTTCCGATGTAGCCCACCGGCGGGGTTCCGAACTGGCTCGTCCGCAGCGCCGCGTTGCCCATTAAAATGCGCTGCGTAAACACCGGCAGGTCGAGGTTGGGACAGGTCGGCACCCCGGCGGCATTGCAATCGGTCTGGCGGACTTTCATGACCTTTGAGAACAGCAGCACCGCCCGGCCCGTGCTCGACAAATTGGAGTCCCGGCTCAGCGTGCGCGCGATCGCCTGCGTGCCCGGCAGCGAGAAATCCGCTCCCAAGGCGTACAGATGCGCAACGTCCCGGGTGAGTTGGGTAGCTTGCAGCGTACGGCCGAGCCGGATGCCGACCGCCCCTACGCCTAGCAGCAGCGGAACCGCGAAGCTCATCGCCAGGGCAAGTTCGACGATGGCGGAACCGCGCTGGCGGGAGGCTCTAACGGGCGGGCGCGCCGGCAATGGGGGTCGCCTCCATAATGTCCGCCGAAGCGACGGAGAATTCGAGCGGCGCCACATTGCGCAACAGGGGCACCATCCACGCCCAGGACAGACCGCTGGCCGAGACGACCACGATATTGCCGCCGGCGTTGCTGCCCACGCCGGTGACGGCGAGCAAAGTTACCGGATCGTAGTAAGCAATGGCGATGCGGTTGTTCCCGATGTGATCCGGGCTGAGGTAGTCGAGAAACCCCAGGGTGTACCCTTGCACGACGGCCTTGATGGAAGCGTCGTGCCCCTTTCCGGCGAGGGTCCGGCTGGTAATCGCATAGCGCACTCCCTGACACACCGCGAACTGCGCGGTGTTCTTGACGAAGACCGCGATCGAAAGATCCAGGACTGCGAACAGGAGGGCCATTAGCGGCAATATGGCGAGGGTTCCTTCCACCAGCAAGCTGCCCTTCCGCCGGGACGAATTTGCACGCTTGGGTCCACGCATCTCTGGCTCTCATATCGACTCGCGGCCGGAAGTCTTGAACCTGTCCCGTGAGATCGCGGAGAAAGCGCCGGGGAGAACCAGGCAAGGCAAACCCGGCAGCGACCCAAGGAACCAATCACTCCTATTCTTTCCGAGTCCTGTCTTGAGTTCCTCTGCGCTTTCTCTGCGATCTCTACCGTCTCTGCGTTGAAGGCACTTTCCTGGTTGCTCCCGGCTCCACCGGTTCAGGTTTTGGGCGATTGCGCCGATCAGAGTAGAGAGACCATGCCGCCACCCAACCGAAACCGGAACGTCGTCTGGAAGCCGCTAGTGGTGTGCCCGCAGCCGGATTTCCAGCGGCGGCTGCATGCCGTGCTCACGGAACTCGCGGTGGAGCAGCCGTGTACGCTTACCGAATACCCGCGCAGCGGCACCATCGCCGCGCTGGTGGAGCGCCACGCCTGCAACATCTGCTTCCTGGACGCGGCCACCAACTCGGAGGATGCGCAACTGCTGATCTCCGAACTGGCCCCGGTGGTACCCGTGGTGGCGCTGCACCCGCGCAACGACGCGGACCTGATCCTCCGCTGCCTGCGCCGTGGCGCCTGTGAGTTCGTGGCCGACCCCACCTCCGACGCGGTACGGGGCGTCTTCGAGCGCTTGGCGCACACGCGGTACGAAGCCGCACAGCACGCGCCGGGCGCGGTGTACTGCGTGGTGCCCGGCAAGCCCGGCTGCGGCGCAAGCACGCTCGCCGCCCACCTGGCGATTCAATTGCGCAGCGACGGCGCGCACCCGGTTTTGCTGGTGGATGGCGACCACCTGACAGCCAGCATCGCGTTTATGTTGAAATTGAAGCCAGAGTTTCACCTGGAAGACGTGCTGCGCGACTGGGCGCGCATGGATGACGACTTGTGGTCGCGGCTCACCGTCCCGGCTTTCGGTTTGGACGTGCTGGCGGCGCCGGAAGACCCCACCACGCGCACGGAGGTGAGCCGCCAGGTGGCAGGCGAGTTGTGCGCGTTCTGGCGCGATCGCTACGAGGCGGTGGTTTTGGACCTGCCGGACGTGTGCGCCGCGGTGAATTGCGGCTTTGCGGCGCTCGCCGATATTGTTCTACTGGTCACGACCAACGAACTTGCGGTTTTGCAGGCCACGCGCCGCGGCCTACGCTACCTGGATGCGGGAGCCGGCGACCGCGCCAAACTGCGCCTCATCCTGAACCGCTATACGCCGGCGACCGGCTTAAAGCGCGAGGATGTGAAAACCGCTTTGGCGCTTCAGCCTTTCGCCATCCTCTGCAACGATTACGAAGTGATCCAATCGGCGCTGCTGGAAGGCAAGCCGGTCCCGGCGAGTTCGCGATTCGGCGCCAGCGTACAGGCGCTGTGCCGGCAACTATCGAACAAGAGCGCTCCGGAAAAGAAGAATGCATCATGGCTTACTTACTTACTACAGCGAAAGTAGGTTGTAAGTCGGTAGGAACCCCGATTCGGATAGGTACTCAAACCGATTTCAGTAACCTAAGTCCTATGTTAGTGTGAAATGAGAAAGGAGCAATATCGATGAAAACGTTCTTTAAATGCTTATGGCAAGATACGCAAGGACAGGACCTGGTGGAATATGCCCTGATGGTCGGGTTAGTTTCCGTCGTAGCGGTGGCCTCGATAGGGTCGCTGGGCACACAGATCAGTACCATCTTCAGCAAAGTCACCTCAACCCTCAGCACCGCTCCTCTGTAACCCGATGGCGGGGCAGGCGCCACCGGGCTTTCGCGCTGCCCCGTCCTCGCATCGCGGCTTGCCGCAAGCGCGAGCGGTGCCGTTTACCACGGTCAACTTAAGGTTGTATACCCATGGTGCTATCCTGGTGTCCACCAGAACCAGGGTTGCAGTGTTTTGCACTAGGGGATATTCTTTGTTCCGGTACCGTTACGGGGAGGAAGACAATGTCCGACGATCCGGAAAATGCGCCCGCGTCCGAGTGCACAATCTGCTACGCCGCTCACGATGAGGAAATCCACCAAGCGACGTTGAGTATCCACCGGTGGTTCCACCAACAGGTGACGCACGATTTCGAAGACGACGTGCTCTATCTGCGCGGGTTCGACGCCAGGCTGGTTGCCGTCTAAGCTTCAGCCAGAGCGCGCACCAAGCGGACGCCTTCGGCGAGATCGCGGATCCGTTCCTGCTGGTCTTCCGTTTCGCGTTCCACATTCAACGGTCCGCCGAAACCCACCTTCCGAAGCGTCTGCACGAATCGCTCAATACCCACCGAGCCCTGGCCCAACGGGCGCTCCATGCCCAAGGCGCCGGGTACGCCGGGCGCGGGCCAATCGCCGTCCTTGCAATGCACCGAAATCACCAGCGGAGCCAGCGTTTGTAGCGCCGCAATCGGTTCACCGGTGCCGTACAATATCAGGTTGGCCGGGTCAAAGTTGATGCGCAGATTGGCGCGGTCTACGTCGCCAATGAATCTCAAGAGCACGCTGGCGGCCTCCTGGCCGGTTTCCAGCGCGAAGCTCTGCCCCTGCCGCGCCGCATGGTCGCAGACGTGGCGCACCATCCGGCGCACCGCGACGTAATCCGGGTGTTCCGCGTCCTCCGGCACAAACCCGATGTGGCACGCGATGCTGGCTACCCCGAGTTGCGCCGCGAAATCGCTGACCGCCAGCGTACGCGCCAGGCGCGCGGCGCGCGTCTTTAGGGGCACGAACCCCACGGTACGCGCCACCGCCGGAATATCGGCGTAATCTTCGCCCTCATAGGCGGCGAATACGGTCACCAGCGTGAAGCCCGCGGAATCGAGCGCGGTCTTCCACTGCGCGGCCACTGCCTCGGTCAGCTGCATGCCGCCCGGAATGCCCAACTGCCCGTAGCGCACGCCGAGCGAGCGCACCATGTCCAAATCGTCGCGCCCGGCCCAAAACATTACTCCAGGTTCGAACATAGAATCTTCCTCCCGTCTCTCTCTCTCGCCGCCAGCAGGGTGCGCATTAACTCCACCGCGACAGCCGATTCCCGCGGCGGGCAGCGCTCGGGTTGCCGTCCCGAGCGGCAGCACTCCACGAAGTATTCCATCTCGGCGGCGTAGCCATCGCGCACCGTGTGCCCATCGCGCAATTCAAGCGGCAGCGCCTGTTCGGTCTGCGTGTAGAGCGTCGGCGGGCGCCCGGCGGAATTGTACTCGATGGTTCCTCCGTCCAGCGTGACGCTGTATTCCATGCCGAAGGGAAACGCGCCCTCGTGCTGCCAACCGCCGGACACCCCTACGGTTCCGAATGGGTAGAACAATTGCCCGTGCAGCATGTCCAAGCCGGCAGCCGCGTCGCAGTGACCCACTGCCGACACCGCTTCGGGCCTGCCGAAAAGATGCAGGCACATGTCGACGTCGTGGATCAAGAGGTCGAACGCGCCGCCGCCGCTCTTCTCGGGGTCTTTCAGCCAACCGCCCCAGGCCGGGGCCGCACAGCGTCGGCGGAAGAAGGCGCCGCGCACGGCGCCGAGCCCGGGCAGGGCATTGCGCAGTGCCACATACTCGGGGAAGAAGCGCAGCACCTGCGCGCTCATGAGGATTCTGCCGGCGCGTTCCGCCGCGGCGATCATACGCCGCGCGCCCGCGCCCTCCAGAGCCATGGGCTTTTCCACTAGAACGTGCTTGCCGGCGCGCAGCGCTTCCACCGCCACGTCTTCGTGCAGGAACGTAGGCAGGCAGAGATCCACGGCATCAATGCCGGAATCGCCGAGCACGGCCGCCAGGTCGCGGTACTGCTTGACCGCGGAGAAATCCACCCGTTCGCCCGGCTGTCCGAGATTGCCCTGTGTGGCGGTCAGGTCGCCAGAGAGTTGCCGCTCATCGTTGGAAAAGACCGCCGCCAACGTGGCGCCCGCCACCTCGCGCAAAGCACGCAGATGAACGCCGCCCATGAAACCTAATCCAAGCATCGCGATTCGCATCGTTTCACGATCTTACCGCAAGGCATGGGCGGAGAACCGGCCAGCCAAATCTAAAAAACCACACTAAATATGAATGTGCTTGACGTTATTTTGGAGAAATCCAGGGAGAGGAATGGCGGGGACGACGGGGTTCGAACCCGCGACCTCCGACGTGACAGGCCGAGGGCTCCTCGCCCGATGTGGAGGATTCGCTTCATTTTCAGTTTGTTGCGCGGATCGCGAGGTATCGCTTTTCGAGCTGTTACAGTACGTGCTATAGTTTCCGCCGGCCACTTTATGCTAGATCTGGCATACAATGGAGATTGTGCCCGTAGTGCCGCATCAACCGCGCAAGCTGATTTGGCTTGTCGACTCGCTCGTTCGGCTGACGGGCTTTCCGCCGATGGTTCGTAAGAAGCTCGGTTTCGCCATTTATCAGGCGCAGATCGGCCAGAGGCATGAGAGCGCGAAGATGTTGCACGGTTTCACGGACACGGTCTGGCAGGTACGCGCAGACGATCCGAGTGGCACGTATCGCACGGTGTATGCGGCACAACTTGGGGAAGCAGTCTACGTTCTTCATGCTTTCCAAAAGAAGGCAACATCCGGAATCGCGACCCCACAACGGGAATTGGATCTGATCCGTCAACGGCTTCAACTTGCGCGCAAACTGGCGGGGAAATGAGGAGAGGAAAGATGCCGAATCGAGAGTTTACGCCGAGTTCTGGAAACGTGTTCGCCGACTTGAACCTGCCACATGCTGACGACCTGCTGGCGAAGGCCGAGTTGGCCGCGAAAATAATCGCCGAGATCCAACGGCGACGGCTCACTCAGAGTCAGGCGGCCGCGATTCTCGGAATCGATCAGCCCAAGGTTTCGGCGCTCAAGCAAGGCAAGCTTTCCGGCTTCTCGATCGAAAGGCTGATGCGCCTCCTGCTGGTACTCGGTCGGGACATCGAAATCACCGTCAAAATAAGGACCAGGTCGAGATCTTTAGCCAGACTCCGCGTAGCGTGACTGTCTGGTTCCTAGGGCAGTTCACGAGACCACGTAACCCGAGCCAACTTCCCGACGGCCAATCCGGGGGTGCAGCTACTTCCGCGAGTCAATATTCCGTCCAAGTGGCGTCCGACAGGTTTGCTGGTGACGTTCCCCCCCCCGAAGTTTTCTAAGGGCTCGCCAAGCATCGACGCGGGAGAGGATCGATGACGCGGGCTGTTCGAGTCAGAAATTGTTACCGCCACGTGGAGAAGAACTTTGTATATAAGATCACAAAACAACATTTTCGGGGGATAGTGTCCGAAGGATGTCCGTACGCAAGCCAGACAGGAAATCAAAACCTAGCATACGGTTTGAGTCGGTCAAACTGGATGCGCTCTTTGAGGTATTGGACGCCGTGGCATGGCTGCCGAGTCCATCTGCAAAGGATATTTCTCAGTTTGCGAATATCGATCCGCGGACCGCCGGGAAAATCCTCAAGAACGCACGGCTAATCGGCCTGGTGGAGACGCCCGAGGACGAGACCTTTGTGCTTTCTGCACCATACCTATACAAGGGGTCTCTACCACAAAAAGAAAGTGTGGTCCGGGAGGCGCTGCTCCGATTGCCCCTGGTGCAGAACATCAAACAGTTTCTCGGGTTAGGGAATGACCTCCAGTCCAGTATGCGGAAAGCCGCAACCGTCGCCGGAGAGCGAAATTACGATGCCGGCAGTATTGCCCCGCTGGTCACTATTGCGAATCGGTTCGGTGTACTCGACCTTAAGCTACGAGTCGAAACACTAGTCGATACGGCCGTCGAGGCCAAAATCGAGCGTCATACTGCAGCGGCCAGCACGCGGGTTGCATTCATCAGCCATAGCTCTAAAGACAAGACTTTCGTCCGGCAACTTGCTGCCGACTTGGTGGCTTCAGGTGTCCAGGTCTGGCTCGACGAGCAGCGCATACGCGTGGGTGATTCGATTCCCGAGCGCGTAGCACAAGGCGTTGCGGAGTCGGACTTCTTCCTGGTGGTCGTAAGCGCGTCGTCAGTCGACTCACCTTGGGTTCAGAAAGAACTGAATCAAGCCCTCATACATGAAATCGAGAAGCGACGCGTTCGGGTGATGGCCGTACTGCTTGACCGGGTTTTGCTGCCAGAGACGATCCGCGAGAAAAAATACGCCAACTTCACAGAATCTTAAGCAAAGGGCCTTACAGAACTGCTGGAGTCAATCAAGGCCCGGGAGGTGATCTCTAATGGCTGAAGGTGAAGAGCCTGGCAGCACGAAAACCGGGCTCAGTACGCCGGCAAAAACGAAGACGAAGCCAACGGGACGGAAAGGTGGAACCATCTTTCCACGCATTCCCCTGCAAGAGGCACTAAAATACTCAAAAAAGCTCGTGAGCAAGACAGCCATCGGCTCTCAGCCTGAGCAGACTGTCCTGGCGGGCGTCTTTGGCAACTCGGGGGGCCGGGGAAGATCCGGCTGTCCGCCCTCAAGCAATTTGGACTTCTTGACGGTACCGTTGCCGGTTACAAGTCGACGCAGCTTGCTAAAGATATCGAGGCTGCGTCGGATGAAACGGCAAAGAAGACCCTCTTGTGTCGCACCATGCTGTCGCCGAAAGTATATCGCGAAATATTCAACACATATCACGGCGACCTAGCAAGCAAGGCGCAGATTCGAAGCCGCGCATTGGCGCTAGATGTTCACCCTGACGTTGGTGACACCTGTACTGATCTGTTCATCGCGTCCGCACTGACAGCCGGAATAGCAACGGCGGAGGGCGAGAACGCACGACTAATCAGTGCGACAGAGGCTGCTGAACATACACCTCCCGAGCTTCCCGACGAGGACGGCGAAGGGGCTGGCGTCATCGACGCTGATGATCCTGAGACAGTGGCCCAAAATCAGGAAGGAAAGACAAAGAAAGAGTTCCCCTCATCCAATAGTCAAGCCAATGGCCAAGATGATGTGGGCAACGCTGTGCGGCCCCGACAGCGAGTGGCGGACGTGACGCTAAACCTAACAGTTGACAGCAGCCTCGATGGAGAGAAGCTCGAAAAACAGTTAGCTTTGCTTCGTCGCTTTGGGTTGATATAGAGCGATCGGATCAGGAAACGGCGATTGAGTTTGTTGCCCCGATCAGAAGCTCTGGGTGCCCAACGCAAGCGAGGCCACCCGGTTGGTTGGCGCGATCCTACGAGTCGACGGGCAGTGCACTTGGACGCTTGCACGTATCAAATCCGAGGCCGATTTGCGCAAGGCTGGCGATAGATTTCTTCTAGCGCCAAAGCGCACACGAAGGAAATCTGGACCTCTCCCCCAGCCTACGGTTAAATACGGTCGGATCAGAACCTTGCGCCCTAAACTGCAGCAGCTACTGTAGCACGGGCGAAAATGCGCTGAAGATGCCCTTCTTGGGATGTTTCTAACTCATTGAGAACGAATGGCGGGGACGACGGGGTTCGAACCCGCGACCTCCGACGTGACAGGCCGGCGTTCTAACCAACTGAACTACGTCCCCGCGAAAATGTCACGCAGCTATTTAAATGCTAACACGGCCGGTACACGCACGCCAAATCGCGGATGCAAAAATCCTTCGAGCCTTGCTAAGGTGGAGGCATGAAGATTCGTGTAGTAGCGTGCATCGCGTGTACTTACACCGTGATGGCATTGGCCGCGGACCCTAAGGCAACACCCGCGGAGGCTCGCAAATTCATCAATGACGCGGAACAGAATCTCCTCCTCCTGGGCGTAGACGCCGCACGCGCCGACTGGATCAAGTCCACCTACATTACCGACGATACCGAGGCCATCGCCGCCAAACTCGACGAGAAGGCCATCGCCGCCACCGTCGCCTACGCCAAGCAGGCCACACGCTTCGACGGGCTGAAACTCGACGCCGAAACCGCCCGCAAGCTTAAACTGCTCAAGCTTTCCCTCACCATCGCCACCCCCGCCGATCCCAAGGAGAGCGAAGAATTGACACGCATCGTGACCGGCATGGAGGGCACTTACGGCAAGGGCAAGTACTGCCCCAGCGGCCCGTCAAGCTGCCAGGATCTGGAAGAGCTAAGCAAAATTCTCGCTCAAAGCCGCGACCCCAAAGCGCTCCTCGATGCGTGGACCGGCTGGCACGCCATCTCCAAACCTATCCGCAAGGGTTTCGTGCGCTATGTCGATCTGGCCAACAAGGGAGCCCGCCAACTCGGCTTCAGGGACAACGGCGCCATGTGGCGCTCTAAATACGACATGCCTCCCGACGATTTCGCCAAAGAACTCGACCGTCTATGGGAACAGGTCAAGCCGCTTTACCTCTCGCTGCACGCCTACGTCCGCAACCGCCTCCATGAAAAATATGGCGATGCCGTGCCCTCTACCGGTCCCATCCCGGCCCACCTATTGGGCAACATGTGGGCGCAGGATTGGGAAAACATCTACCCGCTGATTGCCCCCCCCAATGCCGACCCCGGCTACGACCTCACCGCCCTGCTCAAGAAACGCAATACGGATTGGAAGCAGATGGTCAAGTACGGCGAAGGCTTCTTCACTTCACTCGGCTTTGCTCCCTTGCCCGAAACGTTTTGGGAGCGCTCGCTCTTCCTCAAACCGAAAGACCGCGATGTGGTGTGCCACGCCAGCGCCTGGGATATCGATACGCTGAACGACGTCCGCCTCAAGATGTGCCTCCAGATCACCGGCGAGGATTTCCTCACGGTGCACCACGAACTGGGTCACAATTTCTACCAGCGGGCTTACTCCAAGCTACCGCTTACCTTCCGCGACAGCGCCAACGATGGCTTCCACGAGGCCGTCGGCGACACCATCGCGCTCTCCATCACGCCCGAATACCTGGTCAAGGTCGGGCTGCTCGATCAGGCCCCGGATACCTCCAAGGACATCGGACTGCTGCTGCATAAGGCCCTGGAGAAGATCGCGTTCCTGCCCTTTGGGCTGGTGATCGACCAGTGGCGCTGGAAGGTATTTTCCGGCGAGATCCCACCCGAAAAATACAACCAGACGTGGTGGGAGTTGCGCCAGAAATATCAGGGCATCGCGCCACCCGGTCCGGAGGGCGCCCCTCGCAGCGAGGCCGATTTCGACCCCGCCGCAAAGTATCACGTGGCCGCCAACGTGCCTTACATGCGGTACTTCCTCGCCGACATTCTCCAGTTCCAGTTCCACCGCGCGCTTTCGCAGGCTGCCGGATGCACCGGGCCGCTGAACCGTTGCTCCATCTACGGCAACAAGGAAGCGGGGGCCAAGCTCAACGCCATGCTCGAAATGGGCCAGAGCCGCCCCTGGCAGGACGCGATGGAGAAGATCGCAGGTACCCGCCAGATGGACGCCACTGCTATCCGCGACTACTTCGCTCCTCTGCAGAAGTGGCTCGACCAGCAGAACCAGGGTAAGCCGCTAGGCTGGTAGGCCCACCGGGGATTCGCGCGTGGCACGAAGGAGCCGCCTGAAAAGGCGGCTGTCGGCAAGAGTGCCTGTCCCACAAAGCTAGATGTTTGCCTTTGGGTAGCGCGTGCGCATCCACTTCACGAACTTGGCCGGAGCCTCCATCGTGGAAAGCCGCGATTGCCTTACCAGCGCCCAATCCTCGAACTTGCCGGACTGCTTGACCTCCGCCAGCGACGTAGGTGGATCCAGCCGCCCGCCGTAGGCGAGATCCACCACCGCCGATTTCGGATTAGTGGCATCGTCGTGCCCGTCCGAAAGGACGTTGGCGATTCCGGCCACCGCCGGGGCGCCCCCGCTGTGATACACGAAGACGCGGTCGCCGCGCTTCATCGCGCGGATGACGTTCACCGCCTGCGCATTGGTTACGCCATCCCAGACGGTCTCCTGGTCGCGCTCCAGATCGTCGATTGAGTAGACCGCGGGTTCGCTCTTGGCCAGGTAATACTTCATAGATCGTTCTTCAAGACGATGCGATACCGCGCCTTGCCCGCCTCCAGGTGTGCCATGGCCTCATTGGCGCGGCTCATCGGGAACTCTTCCGTCACCGGACGTATGCCATGGCGGGCGCAGAACTCCAGCATGGTCGCCACCGTGCCCGGTGCGCCGGAGGGAGATCCGCCCACCGAGCGCTGCCCGGCGATCAAGGGGAAGGCGCCGATCGCTATCGGCGCCGGGACAACTCCCACCACGTGCAGATGCCCTTTGGGAGCCAGCGCGTTGAGGTACTGCGACCAGTCCAGGGACGCGGCCACCGTCGAGAGGATGAAATTGAACGAGCCGGCCACCTTCGCCAGTTCCTCGGCGGAGTGCGTGTCCACCACGTGATGCGCGCCCATCTGCCGCGCCTCCGCGGCCTTGCCCGCCGAACTGGTGAACGCCGTCACATCGCAACCCCATTTATTGAGGAACTGCAATGCCAGGTGGCCCAGTCCGCCAATCCCGATTACGCCCACACGATCCGTCGGCCGCACGTTGTGCTGCACCAGCGGATTGAAGACTGTGATCCCGCCGCAAAGCAGGGGACCGGCCACCGCGGCATCCAACCCTTGTGGGATCGGCGTGGCCCAACTCCAGTGACAGCGCACCCGACTCGCGAACGCGCCGTGCCGGCCTACGATGGTCTGCTCCAGATTGCGGCACATGTTGTGATCGCCCGAAAGGCATGGCGGGCACGCCATGCAGCTTCCCGCATTCCAGCCCAACCCCACGGTCTGCCCTGGGCTGACCAGTTTCGCGCTCCGCCCCGCGGCGGTCACGGTCCCGATGGCCTCGTGGCCGGGGACGAACGGGAATTGCGTGATCTGCCACTCGTTGTTGAGCATGGAGAGGTCGGAGTGGCAGATACCGCAGTACTGCACTTCGATTTCCACCTGCTCGTCACCGAGCGAGCCCGGATCATAGGTAAATGCTTCCAGTTTCGCTTGCGCTCGCGGCGCCGCCAATGCACGTATCTCAGACATGGCTCTAGGATGACATGCGGGGCGGTTACGATGCATGCGCGCATTCTGATATGGTGAATCCGTAACCGGATGTACATTCGATGAACCGACGCCAATTTCTCTGCGCTTCGCTGCCCCTGCTGGCGCAGTCCCGTACCGCCGCCGCGCGCCTGCCCAACATTGTTTATATGTACGCCGACGACCTCGGCTACGGCGATGTCAGCTGCTACGGCGCCACGCGCGTCAAGACGCCGAATCTGGACCGCGCCGCGGCCGCCGGCGTGCGTTTCACCCACGCACACTCCTCGTCCGCCACCTGTACGCCGTCGCGCTATTCGCTGCTCACCGGCGAGTACGCTTGGCGCCACCAGGGCACGGGCGTGTTGCCGGGTGACGCGTCGCTGATCATCCAACCCGGCCGCTACACCCTTCCCGCCATGTTGAAAGAGGCCGGCTACCGGACTGGCGTTGTGGGCAAGTGGCATCTCGGCCTCGGCGCCCGCAACCTCGACTGGAATGGCGAGATTGCCCCCGGTCCGCTCGATGTCGGTTTTGACTACTCCTTCATTTTTCCCGCCACCGGCGACCGCGTCCCCTGCGTTTTCGTGGAGAACCGCCGCGTGGTCAATCTGGACCCCAAAGACCCCATCCGCGTGAATTACGACCGCCCGTTCCCCGGCGAACCCACCGGCGCGGCCAATCCTGAACTCCTTAAGATGCAGCCCAGCCACGGCCACGACAACAGCATCGTCAACGGCGTCAGCCGAATCGGCTATATGACCGGCGGCAAGTCGGCGCGCTGGGTGGATGAGGACATGGCCGACACCATCACCGGCAAGGCGGTGGCTTTCTTGGAACAGAATCGCGCGCGTCCCTTTTTTCTCTATTTCGCCACTCACGATATCCACGTTCCACGCATGCCCCATGCGCGCTTCGTGGGCCAGACCGGAATGGGTCCGCGCGGCGACGCCATCGCCGAGCTGGATTGGTCCATCGGCCGCATTCTCGATACCTTGGATCGATTGAAGCTGACGCGCGACACGCTATTCGTTTTCTCCAGCGATAATGGCCCCGTGGTGGATGATGGCTATCGCGACCAAGCCCTCGAGATGCTGGGCGATCACAAGCCGGCGGGCCCACTGCGCGGCGGCAAATACAGCGCCTACGATGGTGGCACGCGGGTGCCCTTCGTGGTCCGCTGGCCGGGCGCCGTCAAGCCGGGCGTTTCGGCGGCGCCGCTCAGCCAGGTGGACCTGCTGGCCAGCTTTGCCGCCCTCGCCGGCCGCAAACTGCCCGAAGATGCCGCGCCCGACAGCTTCAACCTGCTGCCCGCGATGCTGGGTAAATCCAGGGAGGGCCGGCCGTACATCGTGGAACATGCTACGGCTCTTTCCCTCATCGCCGGCGAGTGGAAAGTGATCCAGGCGCACAATGGGCCCAAACGCAATCTGACGGGCAACGAGATCGGCAACTTTCCCCAGCCGCAATTATTCAACCTGACCAATGACCTCGCCGAGCAGAACAATGTCGCCGCCCAATATCCCGACAAGGTGAAGCAGATGCTGGCCATGCTCGCGCAAATTCAGAAGGACGGCCGCTCGCGCCCGCGGTGAACGGCTTACCAGCGCCGGCCGGACGCCGCTTTTGCCGTGCTCGGCATCCACTATGGCCTCAGGTGGCCGGCGTGCCTCGGCGAGCTAATCCCATTGGGCGGCGTTGATCTCGATCACGTTGCGGTCCGGGTCGAGAATGTAGATCTGCGGGAACCCCGCCGTGGCGTGCGGCTGTAGGGTCATCCGTTGGAAAAGGTCGTCTCCCGCATCTTCGCCATAGCCTTTCGACCGCAAATACTTCACCGTTTGCCGGTAACTTGCGACGCGCACTGCGAAATGCCCGTCGCGGTTATCCAGCCCCTTGCCGGTGCGGAAAGTCGAGTGGGGGTGGACGATCAGGTGTACCTGCTGGGACGCGCCGACCGAAAACCAAGCCCCGGGGAAGCCGAACGGTGGCCGTGCGAGCTCTTCCAGCCCCAGTATATCGGTGTAGAATTTCCGCGCGCGCTCCAGGTCTGTTACCCCCAACTCACGTGGTGTATCGCCACTATTTTCATACTCGGACGCCGTGTCCTATCATCGTACACCTCGCGGAACTGCTCCCGGTGCCGCCTCGACTCCATAGTCAACTCCCGGCGGCGCCACCCACTTGGAACCGCCTCTCGCGACCCGCGGGTAGCCAACGGTGCAGCGTTGCCGTCAGTTCTTCCATGCGGATTGGCTTGAGCAGCAAGTCGTCCATCCCGCTGGCTAGACAGCCGTCGAGGCAGTGTGCGCCGGTTTCCGCTGTCATGGCGATAATCGGAGTGTGGTGGTCCGGCGGTTCGCGTTTGCGAATCTCAATGGCGGCCTCCTGCCCGTTCATGAAGGGCATCTGGCAATCCATCAACACCAGATCGTAAGGTAGCAGGCGCACCATTTCCACGGCTTCGCGGCCGTTTGCCGACACGTCCGCCCGCAGGCCGAGGCTCTCAAGCATGCGAACTGCCACCTTCTGATTGATCGCGTTGTCGTCGGCCACAAGCACACGCGCCGGGGCGTGGTCCGGTGCATTCCCAGCCAGCGTCTTCAACTGTGCCGCCAGTGCCGCCAGGCTGCGCTTCGACCACGCGCTGGACAGCACCTTAAACAACTGGGATTGGCGGATCGGTTTGACCAGACAGGCGTCGACGTCTGTGCCCTCCATGCGCCGTACCTCGTGCCAACTGCCGAGGGACGCCAGCACCACCACGATCGTCTTGTGTGTCGCCGGGTCACTCTTGACCGCAGCCGCCAGCGAAGCTCCGTCCATGTGCGGCATTTGAAAATCGGCGATCAGGAAGTGGTACGGGTCACCAGTGCGTTGCGCCGCCCGAATTTCTTCCAGTGCCTCAACACTGCTCGCGACACCACTGTCGCGCATTCCCCAACTGGAGACCTGCTCGCGGACCACGCGGCGACTCACGTCGTTGTCGTCCACTATCAGGGCTCGCAATCCCTCCAGGCTCGCCGCTGGGGCCGTCCTGGGCTGCGGCTGCGGATCGACCGTCAAGGGCAGGTTGAACCAGAACTTCGAGCCCCGGCCGGGGGAGCTTTCCGCGTGAATGGAACCCCCCATGAGTTCGACCAGATGTTTGGAAATCGCCAGTCCCAGGCCGGTTCCTCCGTAGCGCCGCGTGGTGGAGGCGTCCGCCTGCGTGAATTTTTGAAAGAGGTTCGCCAACGTTTCCGGCGCAACTCCGATTCCCGTGTCGGTCACCGAGATGCGGACTTGCGCGCTGTCCGGCAAACGGATTGCGCACTCCACGGCGATCAGCACGTGCCCCTTATGCGTGAACTTAACCGCATTTCCGGCAAGATTGGTGAGAACCTGGCGGATGCGTCCGCCGTCGCCTACCAATTGAGGCACGTTGTGCGGAAAGTCCACGATAAGTTCCAGGTGTTGGGCTTCCGCCTGGGGCTCCAGCAGTTCCGCCACCTCCTCCACCAGCAATTGCAGATCGAAGGCGTGAAGCTCAATTGTCAGGCGGCCCGCCTCGATCTTGGAAAAGTCCAGAATGTCGTTGATCACCACCAGCAGCGCGTCGCCGCTTTGGCGCACCACGTCGGCGTATTCGCGCTGTTCCGCGGTCAACTCGGTATCCAGCAAGAGCGCGTTCATGCCCATCACGCCATTCATCGGCGTGCGGATCTCGTGACTCATGTTGGCCAGAAACTCGCTCTTCGCCCGGCTGCCTGCTTCCGCCTGCCGCCGCGCCACGCGCAAGCGGCGCACCAGCCACACCATCACGGCGAACGCTCCCGCCAGAGCCAATAACGCACCCACCAGCACCATCTGGTATGCCAGTGCGCGATGGTAGGCGAAAATTGTTAGGGCTTCGCTATTGAGCCGCGAGTTCCATCGAAAATCGATGTCCATCAGCGTGCCTTCCTCCGCCATGTGCCCGACCGCGTCGCGCAGGCGGTCGGCGGCCGAGCGTGCCTCGCGGCTATCTTTCCGGGCGCCGAGGCCGAACCAGTAGTTGGCCCCGTCCAGCGGCTGGATGCGCAGTTCCCGCTGCGCGCACGGCGCGTGAGGCGCCACAGTGATCGCGTCCAGCGAGAGCAAGCCGCCTTGCGCCGCCCCGCTGCATACCGCGCTCATCACGTCGCTGGCGGTCTGTACCCCAAATAGCCGCGAATTGGGAAAGAACTTTTTTGCCGTACGGCTGTCGCTGCTGATGTGTAGGGCGGCCGCCACGGTTTTTCCGGCAAAGTCCGCCGGCCCCCGGATATTTAGCGCCCGCGAGCAGACAATCGTGTACCCCATGCGCGACCATGGGGCGGTGATGTAGACCAGCTTCCGCCTCCCCGGCAGGTCGGCCATCAAGGGCCACAGGTCTACCTGCCCCGAGACCAGCGCCTTCTCTGGTCCCTCCGGAGCCCAGACCCAGTCGAGGCGAATGCTTTCCCGTGCCGCGGCTGCGCGGATCAGTTCTACCGCTGGCCCCGCCGGCCGTCCCGCGGCATCTGGAAAATGATAGGGCGGCGCATTCTGGAAACCAATCCGCAGCGCCGGTTTCCCTGCCTGTGCGACGGCCGGCGTGACGCCCCACAGGAGCAGGACCGCGCACACCGCGCCGGCGACCCGCTCCACCCGGCGCTGGCGGCACCTGACCGCACTGCTTCGTTCGTCCACGAGAAACTAATCGGCTGTCTACAGGGTTTGGATTAGGGGCGAGGCTAGAAAAGTCTAGGAAGGTATGCGGCCGATCAGAGGCAATCGTGGCCCGCGGGCCGCTCCGCAATTTGAATTTGGAGCCGCGCCGTCACGGGCCGCTACATCACCCGCTGGATGGATACCGGCGCCAATTCGAAGCGTAACAAGGTCTCCAGCACGTCGGCTTCCTCGCTCTCCACTGGGGCAACTCGATCCGCGAATTCCAGTTTCACGATTTCACAGTCCTCTGAAACCCAGACCTGGTTGACCAGACGGAACTCGAGGGCATCGTCCGAACCCTTCACCGCGACGCGTGCCAGGCGGTCACCGAAAGCCAGCACTACTCCGTGGAGCACTCGACCGTTATTGTAATGAATGCAGATCATCTGTCCCCATCATGCCTGCTGCAACGGCATTCGGGTAGTCGCTCCCGTACTAGGCCTGTACTAGTAGACCGGCTTAGCTAATTAGTCCTAACACCTTGGTTAATCAGGGTTTTGCTTAGCCCGAGCAGCTAGGTTTCGTGGATTTGTCCGATCTCCCGCGCCTAATCGCGCTTCGGCGGCACGCTGGATTGTGCGTGCCAGGCCCACACAAAAGGAAAGGCGGCCCGTTGCCGGGCCGCCTTGTACTACGGAGTGCTTCCGCCGCTTCTTACCAGTTGAACTTCATGCGGACCTGAATCTGGCGAGGCAGCATGTTCTGCGTCGATACCTGCGACGGGAAAACGCTGCCGAAGTTGGCGCTGTTGGCATCGGTGTTGAAATCGTCGCGGCCGTAATAGTTGTGGTTGAAGAGGTTGAACGCCTCCACGCCAAACTGGCACGACACCCGTTCGGTGATCTTGGTGCGCTTCAGGATGGATGCGTCCAACTGATACGCATGATGCTTGCGGATCTGGCCCGAACGGTACGGGGTGTAGCGTGGCGCGTAGTCGGTAGTTTCCAACCAGGCGTAATTACCCCAGTTGTTGCTATAGTCCGTGCCGCAACCGAGACCGATGCTGGCCGGTGTGGGCGCATAGCCTCCAGTGTTGACGTCCTGGCGGAGTACGCACGGGTTCCAGGCGCGAACCTGGTACGCCTTCCAATCGATGGAGCCGTTGAAGCCGCCACCGGTGGACTGAATATTTTTGAGCGGGATGACGTTGCCGGCCAGGGGAGCGGGCAAGCCCTTCAGTGCGTCATTGAAGAAGGTGGTGTACTGCCAGCCGGAGATCAGCTTCTTGGCCAGGCCGTGGCTGCCGGCGCCGAATTTCTTGCCTTCGCCGAACGGCAGTTCCCAGATGGCCGTCAGCTTGAGCACTTGCGGACGGTCCAGAATGTACGGACCCTGCTGGTACACGTTGTTGTAGCGGTCGTTGAAGCCCCACTCCTCCATCTGCTTGGAAAGCGTGTAATTGCCCATGAAGGT